>CATLPS010000008.1 GCA_950054535.1 uncultured Chlamydiae bacterium
GTAAACGGCACCCTAATGGCACGCTAGAGTGGTCGACTCCAACTCCATTTTCTATCGCGATGGGATATAACCTGCAATCCAATAGTATCCAAATTGCAAGGGCATTATCGGTACTGGCAAATGGAGGTTATTTGAACCAGCCTACTTTGGTGCGTAAAATTGTAAAAAAAAGCAAAGATGGAAAACAAGAGGTTTTAATCGATCATACTCAAGAGTTAAATCCCTATCCATATCCACAAATCATTGACGAAAGCATTGCCAAAAGAGTAGTAGAAGCAATGTGTTTTGTTAATAAACATGGGGGTACAGCGGTAAAAGCAAATGTACCTGGTTATAAAATTGCCGGTAAAACGAGTACACCTAAAAAAATCGTCAATGGCCGCTACTCAGAAAAACTCTATTGTCCCATTTATGGAGGCATTGCACCAGCTGAGCAGCCAAAATTTGTGATGGTAGTGACAATGGACGAACCACGTTATGGTTTTGTGCCAGGAATTGGCAAGCGGCACAATGGCGGAAATTGTACCGCTACTGTTTTTCGCGCTATTGCGAAACGGGCATTTGACTATTTAGGAGTGGCGCCAGATGATCTTTATGACTACCCTTACGGAGATCCGCGCCGTGATTTAAAACAATCCACCAGTTTTTTAAAGAGACAACAGTTGCAAAAGCTGTATAATCAATGGAATCAACTTCCTGCTAAGTAAATTTAGGTAATCCATGCAGATGAAACTCAAAGAACTTTTTAAAAAAATCCCGGGCTGCCAAATAAAAAATTCCTTCGATCCTGTGATTACAGGGATCACTTCTAACTCAAAATTGGTGATGCCTGGTAACCTTTTTATTGCTAAAAAAGGCAAAACTCACGATGGAGACAAATATATCTGCGAAGCGGTAAGTCAAGGAGCCGCTGCCGTGGTTACCGATCTATTTAACCCTCTTTTAAAACAACCTGTGCAAATAGTACATGCAAACCCGGGGCAAATAGAGGCAGAAATTGCCGCTAAGTTCTATCATCATCCTTCTGACTCTCTTTTAACTATTGGAGTTACCGGCACCAATGGAAAGACGACTACCACAATTTTAATCAAGTCTTTGTTAGATCTAATTGATGGAGAAACTGGCTTAATTGGAACAATTGAATATTGTATAGGTGCACAGCGCTTGCCAGCCAGCCATACTACTCCCGACCCTGCAACGAATCAGCGCCTCTTAAGAGAGATGGTCAACCATGGTTGTCTATCTGTGGTAATGGAGGTGAGCTCGCATGCTTTAGCGCAAAAGCGGGTCGCTTTTATTGATTATGACATTGCTATTTTTACGCAACTAACTTCAGAGCACCTAGATTATCATCAAACAATGGAAAACTATTTTGAAGCGAAAAGGGAGCTTTTTTCTCAATTAAGCGCAGCTGGTTCTAAGAAAAAAAGAGAAAAATGGGCGATCATTAATCAAGACTGTAGTTGGTCTGAAAAAATAGTAAAAGATTGTAAAGCAAAAATATTTACTTATGCAATTGAGCAAACTGCCGATTTAAAAGCTTTTAACTTACAACTTAGTGATACAGGCACGGCATTTGATCTTCTTTATCAAAACGAGCAAATAAATTGCCAAACTCCTTTTGTGGGGAGGTTTAATATTTATAATACTTTAGCTGCTATGGCAGCACTTCTCACTCAAGGCCATCCTTTAAAATTAATTGTTAATGAAATTAAAAAAATTAATTTGATCAAGGGAAGGCTAGAAAAAGTAAAAAATGCATTAGATTTAAAAATTTATGTCGATTATGCTCACACGGAAGATGCTTTAAAAAATGTGCTTGCCACGCTTAGCGAAGTGAAAAAAGGCAAAATCATTACCGTATTTGGATGTGGTGGAGATCGCGATCCATTTAAAAGAGTGAAAATGGGAGAGATTAGTCAAATTTACTCCGATATTACCTTTATTACTTCAGATAATCCACGCTCTGAAGACCCTTATCAAATTTGCCAAGAGGTTGCTAAAGGTTTTAGTGGCCAGCAAACATTTATCATTGAGCCAGATCGTTACCAGGCAATCAAGCAAGCGATTTTACAAGCCAAGGAAGAGGATATGATTATTATTGCCGGTAAAGGGCACGAAACTTATCAGCTTTTTAATAAAAAAAGGATAGAGTTTGATGACAGCCTGGTAGCGCAAGAAATTTGCTTAGAAATTGCTACAGCGAAAAGGAGCTTATGCGACGCTTAATGCTTATCGCTGCTTTTATTTTATCTTTTTTTGTTCCCAAGATGAGCTTTGTGGATTGCCAGCCTATTAAGGCAAGCTCTGTGCCACTTTGTAATTTAAAAGTAAATAGCATGACAAACCCCTTGGCTGCTAGCCCTCCCCTAATTTCTACTCCTTGCTTAATAGTAGTCGATCCAGGGCATGGGGGGCATGATGTGGGCACGCAGTCCGTGAGCAAACCTCGTTACCAAGAAAAATCTTTTAATTTAGTGACTGCAAAATTTGTTAAAAACTATTTAGAGCAGCTAGGTTATCAAGTAGCAATGACGCGTGAGGAAGATCGTTTTCTTTCTTTAGAAAGACGCGCCCGCTTTGCCAATGAAAAAAAACCGGCTTTATTTGTTAGTATCCATTTTAATGCCGCTTTAAATCCCGATGCACAAGGGATTGAAGTGTTTTACTACCCTTCACTCAGCGATAAAAAGCGGGCAACAAAATCTAGATGCTTAGCGCAACTAGTACTTAAACAGCTTCTTATGCGAACTACAGCTAAATCTAGAGGAGTAAAGCAAGGAAATTTTGCTGTGATTCGCGAAACGCAAATGGCTGCGATTTTAGTAGAATCTGGATTTTTGACGAATGAGAGTGAACTACAAAAAATCAAAGAACCAACCTACCTTAAAAAGATTGCTAAAGGAATTACTGATGGGATCGATAATTATTTGAGAACGCAAAAAAACTTGTAAAAAAGAGTCTTTTAAAATTTTAAGAAAGTGTCCTCGGCGCGACTTGAACGCGCGACCTGTTGCTTAGGAGGCAACCGCTCTATCCACTGAGCTACGAGAACAATCGCTTTAAAGATGGAAGATCAAGGAATTTTAGTTCAATGAAATTCTTAAGGCTAATCAACAAAGCTGCTCTATCCTTTATTTTTTTTAACTTTTTCATAGCAAATAATAAAGAAAAAAAGTTTTTATAGGAAAAAAGCTTTTCATCATATTGTTTCTTATATTTTAAACACTAGGTATTTATGAGCCTTTGGAGAACAAAATCGCTGCAGTTTATCGAGTTAGAAGCAAATAGCGGCCAGCAAAAGCTGGAAAGAACACTTGGCCCTTTTAGCCTTATTTTACTGGGAATTGGAGCGATTGTAGGAGCAGGGCTTTTTTCTGTTACAGGAATTGCTGCGGCTAATAACGCAGGGCCGGCTATTACACTTGCTTTTATTTTAGCAGCAATTGGCTGTGCTTTTACCGGACTTTGCTTGAGCGAGCTGGCTGCAATGATGCCAGTTGCTGGAGGCGCCTACTCTTATACATATGCTACGTTAGGCGAGCTTATTGCCTGGGTGGTAGGCTGGTTGCTTATTTTACAGTACGGCACAGGCGCTATTACGGTTGCAATTAGCTGGTCTGGTTATGTGATCTCTTTTTTACAAGGCATCAATATTCATTTGCCTATTGTTTTGACTGCTTCTCCTTGGCAACCCACAGAGCTTTTGGATGGTTCTATTGTATATGGTTGGATAAACTTACCAGCGCTTGTGATCGTACTTTTGCTCTCTTCTCTTTTAATTTGCGGAGTGGAAAAGTCTTCAAAGGTAAACAACGCATTAGTGGTGGTTAAGATGTCAGTAGTTTTTATCTTTATTGCAGTAGGAGTCTTTTATATTACCCCATCTAATTACACGCCTTTTGTGCCACAAAATCAAGGGTCTTTTGGTGAGTTTGGGTGGAGCGGAGTCATGCGCGCCTCCGGCATTGTTTTTCTCGCCTATATTGGGTTTGATGCGGTAGCTACTACCGCGCAGGAGGTGAAAAATCCGCAAAAAAGCTTACCTATTGGTATTATTGGTTCTTTGATTGTTTGTACTGTCATTTATGTTCTATTTTCAGCAGTACTAGTTGGCCTAGTCCCTTACTTGCAACTCAATGTATCCGCTCCTGTAGCAACCGCTGTAAATCAAACGCCTTTTTCTTGGTTAAATGGACTGATCAAACTAGCCATTATTGCAGGGTTAACTTCCGTAGTTTTAGTCATGATGCTAGCGCTGTCTAGAATTTTTTTAGCCATGTCTAAAGATGGCTTGCTCCCAGGATTTCTTTCTGTAGTACACCCTAAATTTCATACCCCTTGGATTTCTAGTTTGCTCGTGATGATAGTAGTTGGTTTATTTGCTGCTTTTGCTCCTTTAGAAATGATGGGCCAGCTTTCTAGTATTGGTACGCTTTTTATTTTTGTAATTGTTTGCGCGAGTGTTATTGTCCTTAGAAAAAGCGAGCCAGAGGCAAATAGGCCATTTAAGACGCCGCTTGTTCCATTTATTCCCATGATGGGAATGGGTATTTGCTCGCTTTTGATGCTCTCTTTAGGTGTAACTACTTGGGCCTATCTCATGATTTGGATTTTGATCGGACTGCTGATTTATTTTACTTACAGCCGGCAAAAAAGCCATTTAGCAAAGTTAGAAAAGGCAGAAGAGAGCGTCAATTTTTAAGGCTAGCATTAGAATCGCTAACCAGTTATGTTGAAGATAAATTTAACTTTTAGGTAATGAGATGGCAGAGGCAGATATTGGTTTAATTGGGCTGGCTGTAATGGGCCAAAACCTTGTTTTAAATATGCATGACCACGGCTATAGGGTAGCGGTTTTTAACCGTACGCTTTCTAAAGTCGATGATTTTTTAGCACAAGCTGCTAAGGGGACTACTATTATCGGAACGCACTCCATTGAAGAGTTTGTAAAAAAACTAAAGCGTCCTCGTAAAATTATGTTAATGGTAAAAGCTGGTGTCCCAGTAGATGAGTTCATTGAGATTTTGCTGCCTCTTTTAGAGGAAGGCGACATTATCATTGATGGGGGAAATAGTCTTTTTACCGATACCATTAGACGCTGCGAAAGTTTGCGAGAAAAAGGAATTATCTTTTTAGGCGTAGGGATTTCGGGAGGAGAAGAGGGAGCTCGTCATGGTCCTTCTATTATGCCTGGAGGAAATAGTGATGGGTGGCCTCATGTAAAAGAGATTTTTCAATCTATTAGCGCTAAAACAGAGGGCGAGCCTTGCTGTGACTGGGTAGGAGACGCTGGCGCTGGCCACTACGTTAAAATGATTCATAATGGTATTGAATATGGCGATATGCAGCTGATTAGCGAAGCGTATAGCTTACTTAAAAATGGGCTAGGATTATCGGCAGAGGAGATGCACGATATTTTTAAAGAGTGGAATCAAGGCGATTTAAATAGCTATCTGATTGAAATTACTGCAGAAATTTTTAGAGTAGAAGAGAAGGGCGGCGGCCTTTTATTAGATAAAATTTTAGATGTGGCTGGTCAAAAAGGAACGGGAAAATGGACGGTGATCAACTCTTTGGATTTAGGCATTCCCCTTACTTTGATTAGCGAAGCAGTATTTGCGCGCTGTCTTTCGGCTCTAAAAGAACAGCGTGTAGCCGCTTCGAAGCTATTAACTGGTCCTGAAAGTAAGTATGAAGGCGATAAGCAAGAATTTATCGACGCCATTCGGCAGGCTTTATACGCTTCTAAAATTATCAGCTATGCGCAAGGTTTCATGCTCATGCAACAAGCGGCGCAAGATTATAGCTGGCATCTTAACTATGGTAGCGTAGCATTAATGTGGCGGGGAGGGTGCATCATTAGAAGCCAGTTTTTAGGTCAAATCAAGCAGGCTTTCGATAAAAATCCTATGCTTAAAAATCTGCTCTTAGATGATTTTTTCTTACAAGAAATTGCGACGCGTCAAGTAGGTTGGCGTCAGGCAGTGGCCAATGCTGTCAAACTGGGAATTGCCGTTCCTTGTTTTAGTACTGCACTAACCTTTTATGATGGTTACCGTACAGCAAACTTGCCCGCTAATCTTTTGCAAGCAATGCGAGACTTCTTTGGAGCTCATACTTATGAGAGAAATGATCAGCCACGCGGCCACTTTTTTCATACTGACTGGTCAGGAACAGGCGGAAACGTAAGCTCTGGTTCTTATACAGTGTAAAACTTTCTTTGTGAAAGGGCGCATTTGCTTTCTATCATAGAGTAAATGCGCCTTTTTTATTTTAGCTAAAAGAAGTGAGAGGAAAAAAAGGAAAGGGCTTAATAGCAAAGTAAATAAAGGGAAGCTTTTAAGAAATTTTTTTTTCATCTTTATATTTTAAGATTTCCAAAGCCACTTCGTCTGCCGTCAAATCAGAGACATCGATAGAGATAGCATCTTCTGCTTGCACTAGAGGAGCGCAGGAGCGATTAGAATCAAATTGATCTCTTTGTCTTAAGTCTTGTAAACACTTTTCTAACGTATAATGATTTTTATCTTCGGGAAATTTCATTAAATGTTCTTCATAGCGTCTTTTGGCCCGTATTTCATCGCTTCCGTTTAAAAATATTTTTAAATCTGCTTCTGGAAAGACGACGGTGCCCATATCGCGTCCTTCAAATACAGCATTGACTCCTATGGATAACTCTTTAATTAAAGTATTGATTTTAGCGCGAACTTGCGCTGAGGTAGCTACTTCAGAAACTTTTAAAGAGATGGGGCGTGCTCTAATCGCCTCTGTCACATCTTGCTTTTTATAAAAATAGAAGCGTTGATGTTTTTGAATTTTCATATCGACAGAGAACTGGTTTAAAAAGTTGGCAAGCGCCTCTTCCTCTTGTAGATCGATCCCTTCTTGCTCTAAAGCATAGGTTAAAACGCGGTAGAGAGCTCCGGTATCAAAAAAGACAAACCCTAGTGAGTCGGCCACTTTTTTGGCCACAGTGCTTTTTCCTGTGGCTACAGGGCCATCGATAGTGATAATCATAGGTGAAGTTCTCTTGTAAAAATTTTATTTTTTTTAAAAAGGTTTAGCCAATCCATTTCATTGATAGTAGAAGGTAGAAAAAAGGAAGAGTAAAGAGCAGGGAATCTACCATATCTAAAATTCCCCCAAAACCTGGTAGATGGCTACTATCTTTTACCTTTGCATCTCTTTTTAGTAGCGACTCGGCTAAATCGCCTGCTTGCGCCAGTAAATTAATCATCAATCCAATAAAAATACTTTGCCAAAATGTCATTAACTGCTCCACTAAAAAAAAGTGGTTGTAAAAAAGCACGGTAGCGCCCAAAGAGGCAAGTAGCCCTCCTATAGCGCCTTCTATAGTTTTTTGGGGGCTAATTTGTGGAGCAAGGGGCCTTTTTCCAATTAATTTTCCGGTAATATAGGCACCTACATCTGTCATTTTGGTAGCGACTAAGAGATAGGCTAACCATAATCTACCATGGGGGCTAAAATAGGTGATTTGCAAAATAGAGGTAAGTGGCACAGTAATATAAATAATACCAAAAAAAGTAATAGAAATATTAGCTATAGCCCCTTCTATCTGTTTAAAAGAGGCTAAAAAAAGTGCAACTAATAAAAAAAGAAGCCATAAAGAACCTGTACCTGCAAAAGAGGGGGTATTTAAGGCAAGATAGCTATTTAGAATATAAAAAAGGGAACCTATGATTGCCAAAGAGGTGAAAGGTCGCTGGTTTTTAAAAATTGCTAGCGAATAAAACTCTTGCAGCGCAGCTATAGAAAGTAGCATGGTTGCTAAGACAAAAAAAGGTTGAAAAAAAGAGTGGTGAGCGTAAAAAATGGCAAAAAAAAGGCTAGCGACACTAATCAAACTCATGAGCAGACGCTCTTTGAATTGCTGCTGTATCATTTTTTTTAAGCTCCTCCCCATCTTCTATCGCGGCTTTGATAATCGATAATTGCCTCTAAAAGATGATAAGGAGTAAAATCTGGCCACAAAACCTGGGAAATATAGATCTCGGCATAACAAAGCTGCCACGAAAGAAAATTACTTAATCGCTGTTCACCGCTGGTGCGAATTAAAAGCTCTGGATCGCCCCACTCAGCTGTATCTAAGTAAGAGCTAATGGCCTCTTCTGTAATATCGCTAGTAAGAAGCTGCCCCCGTTTCATATCTTCTGCCATTATTTTAAAAGTTCGGCAAAGTTCATCGCGAGAACCATAATTTAAAGCTAAAATCAAGTTGATTTCTGTGCAGTGATGAGTAGCTGCTTTTGTTTCTGTGATGATTTGCCTAAGTTGCGGGGGAAGACGACTTAAATCTCCAATTGTTTCTAGTTTGATGCCTCTTTGCACCATCTCTTCACAGTTATTGAGAAGATAATTGGCGTAAATAACCATTAGCGCTTCAATCTCTTCTTGTGACCTACTCCAATTTTCTGTAGAAAAACTATAGACAGTCACTGACCTTATACCAATTTCTTGGCAAGCTCTAATCATTGTAAGCAAACGGTCAGCTCCCTCCTGATGCCCTTTTTCACTTTGAGAAGCTCTTTTTTTTGCCCAGCGGCGATTACCATCGGGAATAAGAGCAATATGGCTCGGAATGCGTAAAAGGTTAAGAGAGCTAAGCTGATTTGGGCCATAAATAGAGCTTTTATTTTCTGATGCTAACAAAGTCATTTCATTCATTTTTACTAGTTACTTTTAATCGCCTGCTTTTAACACTTCCATAAAAGCATTTTGCGGGATGTTTACCTTGCCAATCTCTTTCATCTTCTTTTTACCCTTTTTTTGCTTTTCCCATAGTTTGCGTTTACGGGAGATATCGCCGCCGTAGCACTTTGCCGTAACATTTTTCGTAATTGCTTTAATGGTCTCTCTAGCTACGATCTTTCCACCAATAGCGGCTTGGATAGGGACTTTAAAGAGTTGCATAGGGATTACTTCGAGCAGTTTCGCGCAAATGGCCCGCCCTTTTCCTTCTGCTTTAGAGCGATGAACAAGACAAGAAAAAGCATCGACTGGCTCTTCATTAACGCGAATTTCTAATTTGATAATATCGCTTATTTCATAGCAGTCAAACTCATAATCAAAAGAGCCATATCCTTTAGTGATTGATTTTAATTTATCGCTAAAATCTGTGATGATCTCGTTAAGAGGAAAGCGATAGGTAAGCATCAAGCGATTTGCGTCAATAGTCTCGGTTTTGATGCAATTGCCTCTTTTTTCCATCCCAAGGTTCATTAAAGCTCCCATGTATTCGCTAGGAATCATAATATGGGATTTCACCCAAGGTTCTTCTACGCTATCAATAAATGTAGGATCGGGGTAATGCACGGGATTGTCAACCTGTTTGATTGTTCCGTCATTGAGTAAAAAACGGTAAATCACACTAGGCGCAGTAGAGATGACATCTAAGTCAAATTCGCGCTGGATGCGCTCAAAAATGATCTCTAGATGAAGAAGACCTAAAAAGCCGCAACGAAAGCCAAATCCCAAAGCATTGCTGCTTTCCTGCTCAATATGAAGAGCAGAGTCATTGAGTTGCAATTTTACCAATGCTTCGCGCAGCGCCTCAAAATCAGTAGAGTCTATGGGGTAGATACCGGCAAAAACTACAGGAGAAATCAAGCGAAAACCAGGTAGCGGTTCAGCAGCTGGATATTTCTGCAGTGTAATGGTATCGCCAATTTTAACATCTGCTGTATTTTTAATATTAGCGATCATATAGCCAACTTCCCCTGGCTTTAAAGAATCTACCGCTTTGGACTTAGGAGTAAAAATGCCTACTTCTAATACTTCAAAGGTGCGGTTCGTTGCCATCATTTTAATCAAAGAGCCGCGCTTGATTTCACCGCTCATGACGCGAATGTAGACCATTACGCCGCGATAGTTATCATAGTAGGAGTCAAAGACTAATGCGCGCAAAAGCTGGTCACTAGGTTCTTTAGGGGCAGGAATTGTCTGTAAAATCCTTTCTAGCACCTCTTTGATTCCAATTCCCGATTTAGCCGAGCAGCTAACTGCATCAGACGCGTCGATGCCAATTACCTCTTCAATTTGATGGCGCACTCCTTCGGGATCGGCAGCCGGTAGATCAATTTTATTTAAAACAGGAACAATCTCTAAGTCTCGTTCTAATGCAAGATGTACATTGGCAAGGCTTTGTGCTTGCACCCCTTGAGCTGCATCTACTACTAAAAGCGCCCCTTCGCAAGCAGATAAAGAGCGCGATACTTCATAAGTAAAATCTACGTGCCCCGGAGTGTCAATCAAATTAATTTGATAAAGCTGGCCATCTTCGGCAGTATAATACATCGTAACTGGATGGGCTTTAATGGTAATTCCACGCTCTCTTTCTAAGTCCATGCCATCTAAAAGCTGTTCTTGCATATCTCTGGCCGCCACGGTTTGCGTAAGCTCTAAAAGGCGGTCGGCGATGGTAGACTTACCGTGATCGATATGAGCAATGATTGAAAAGTTACGAATGTTTTTAATGTCGTAATGACGCATAAAATTGTTTTCCAAAGTAAGTAAAATTTGATCATAATGTAAAAGATTAACGGTTACTTTTCAAGAGTTTACACTAAACGATGAGCGATGATGAGAATTAGTAAAAAAAGTTCGCAAAAAGCAGGATTACCGCCCGGTTCTTTGATTCATATTGGGAACTATTTTGGCCACAAAATTCGGCTATCTGTCATTGAATATGACGAAAAAACAATCATCGAAGAAGAAGATGTCTCAATTGAACATTGTTTAAAGCGCATGCAAACGCCTTTAATGACCTGGGTGCAGGTCAACGGTGTTTACGATCCGCAAATCATTGCTTCTATTGGCAGTCGCTTTCATCTACACGCTTTAATTTTAGAAGATGTTTTAAATACCACTCAAAGAGCTAAGCTTGATATCTATCAAGATCAAGTTTTTTTAGTATTAAAGCTATTGCAATACTCAGAGGAGAGCTATTGCTTAACGGATGAGCAAGTCAGCATTGTATTTGGCCCCAACTATGTCATCTCTTTTTTAGAGACCGACCGTGCCATTTTTTTACCAGTTCAGGAAAGGCTAAAACATGGCAATCATCGTCTGCGCAAAGAAAACTCTGACTATTTAGCCTATACATTGCTCGATCTTATTGTTGATCAATATTTTGTCGTTTTAGAAAAGGTAGACAAAGATTTAGATCAGCTAGAAGAGGAGCTACTACATACACCTTTGCCTACCACCATGAAAAAAATTCAAAAAGCAAAACGCGAAATGATTGTGCTACGTAAGTCTATTTGGCCTATGCGCGATGTAGTCAGTAGATTTTTACGCTTAGAACCGCCCCTTGTTAAAGCGGAAAATCAACTTTATGTACGCGATGTCTATGATCATTTAGTGCAGACCATTGATATCATTGAGGGGTGCCGAGATGTAGTATCTGGCTTAATGGATATCTACCTTTCTAAAATTAATTTTCGTATGAATGAGATCATGAAAGTCTTAACGATTGTTTCGACAATTTTTGTTCCTTTGACTTTTATTACCAGCCTGTATGGCATGAATTTTACCTGTATGCCAGAATTGCACACGCGTTGGGGCTACCCTATTGTGGTCGCTGTCATGGCGCTTATTGCGTTTTCCATGCTCGGCTATTTTCGCTCCAAAAAATGGCTATAAATTTTTCATGTCTAACGCTGTTTTGCAAAAGGTAAGCGCGTAAAGAGTAGCCGCAGATCCAGCTAAGAGCTTTTCTGCGCACCTTTGTAGCGTAGTGCCCGAAGTGGCTACATCATCGATCACAAGCAAATTTTTGCCTATTACAGATTTTGGACGCTTTAACTTAAAGCTTTGGCTGGTCAAAAGGCGTCTTTGCTCCAAGGATAGAGCCGCTTGACTCAAATCACCGCTAGCTCTACTTAAAGGAGTGATAAGCGGTACTTTTAAAAAATAAGAGAGCTCTTTAGCAAGTAAAAAGCTTTGATTATAGCCACGATCTAACCAGCGCGTAAATGGAATGGGAACGCAAACGAGAGCATCGGGCAAAGGCCAATCAAGTTGAAAAAATTGCACTGCCAAATAAGCGGCCATTCCTTTTGCTAGATCAGGGCGATTGCCATACTTGAGCTTTTTTACCAAAGAAGCAGCTGGGCCAAAATAGTCAAATACTGCTGCGCTTTTGTAGTAAAGCGAAGGCGTTTTTTTACAGTTTAAGCAGTGACGTCCACTTTGTAAGGAGGGAAAAAAGCAAGCAGAGCAGCGCATTTGAGGATCAATCATCTCCAATAGTTGGCTGCAAGAATGGCAAAAAATAGGAGAGCCTGGCGCAAGGCAGCTGCGGCAATGGATGCAGCTAGCTGGATAGAGAAGGTGCAGTAAAGAGTGTAAAAGAGCGCGCCACATTAGCGTCGGTGCCGCCAATTTTTTATCACTTCCGCATTGACTAAACTACTTTGCCAAACCTCGCCGGTTAGTTGTTGGTATTGCAGCGCTAAAAAAGGGTCGATCTGGTCAAAATAAATGGGGTAATTTTTTTGTATCCACTGCTCAATTTGCCAGATGACAATTTGTAAGTCTTGCTGATAGATCGTTTTCTCTTTTAAGCTTTCGTCCTCGGTTAACTTTCCAGTATCGAGATGAAAAGGACTCTCTTCAATAAAGCCTATGTTGTCTAAAACTCCATGATCGCGATCATATATTCCCATTTGATATTCCGCTACATACATCGCTAAAACAGAAGCAATGGCTTGCTTGGTTAGATGTAATTGCCCCAAGTCAAGAGTTTGACTTAATCGATCGCGCAAAGTGGTGCCCTTTTTTTGTAATAAAAAAATTTCTTGATCGGCATGGACCAGATGCTTTTTACCAATTTTGTCTGTAAGAGCAATGGACTGATGCAAAAAAGAGGTAGAAGACAGATGAAGAAACAAAAGAGCGCTATTTTTACAATTACGGGAAAAAGCAAGCTCATAACCGGAAAAAAGATCATGGAGCTTTCTCTCTTTTTTAGATTGGCTTCTCTCTTTAATGGATTGAAAAATAGAAAAAGGAGGTAAAACTTTAAGCCACCAAGCAGGCCTGAGGTGTTTGAATTTAAAAAATTTTAATACGTAGTTGCCATCTTGGCTGACAAAAACATAAGATTGCGCGCCTTTGCCTAGATAAGTAAAGGGCTGTTTAAGGATTTGCCTGGCTAATAGCAAGTTCTCTTGTGGAAAAGAAATCTGCTTATAAGAGGTTAACCGCTGATCGCGAATATTGCTCAAACGAAAGTCATCTGTTAAGTAGTAGTAAAAACGAACAGCACAAAAGAGAAAAAAAGAAATAAGAAGAAAAGAGCAGCTTAAGCGAATGAGGCGTTTTTTCGCCATATGACTATCCTTAAATTTTAAAAAAAGACAAAATAAATGATTTTATACTTAAGAAAAAGATGAAAATTTTTATAGAAGACTATAAGATAAACAAAATTTTTTTACATCATTAAAGAGTTGGTCAATTGGTTTAGCTAAAGCCATTTTTTAACCAGTTAAAGTCTTTACTTCCGATTGAAGAGGGAGCATCTTATCAATAAGATCTTTTAAATGCCTTTTTTTCAAGTTTTTTTGCCTCTAAAAAAGAGTAGTAAAGATTCTGCCAGAAAATATTTTAACTTTTTTATTTGCAAGATCAGGTGAATTTGATAGCCTGACAATAAAGTTGTAAAAAATTTCTGAGCGGTGGCTGCATGTTGAGAAAATTTCTTGATTATCAACTCTCTTTAGTAGAAAAAGGCAAACCTCTACATCGTCTACGACCTTTGATTGACGCTTTGGATACATTTTTATATGAGCCGGCTATCAATACAAAGCGCGGTCCTCATATTCGCGATGCAATTGATGTTAAGCGGTGGATGTTGATCGTTGTATTTGCCCTTTTACCTGCTTTTTTAATGGCGATTTGGAACACCGGCCTGCAAAGCTTTGTCTATACCAGTGGTAATTACCATTTAATGAATGAATACTTGCAAGGGGCCAAAACCTTTGAAGGTTACTTAAATTTTGCGCTGCAAGAGCAACGCTATTTAACTATTTTAGGTCAAGGGCTTTTGGCAGTTATTCCCGTAGTAATTGTGGCTTATGCGGCCGGAGGACTTTGCGAGGCGCTGTTTGCGGTGGTGCGCGGGCATGAAATTACAGAGGGCTATCTGGTAACGGGAATTCTATATGCGCTGATCCTTCCCTCTACTATTCCTTACTGGATGACAGCCGTTGCCGTAGTCGTGGGAATTATTTTGAGTAAAGAGGTATTTGGAGGTTCGGGCTATAATATTGTTAATCCCGCTCTTGCTTGTCGCGCTTTTCTCTTCTTTACTTTCCCTGGTCGCATGTCAGGCGATGTATGGGTGGGAACAAATCCGACTAAAACGCGTGAAAGCCTACTTAAGATGAATACCGAAGCTAACTTGTCGGGAATTGATGGGTATAGTCAAGCTACCAAGCTTGCTCGTTTCAACGTTAGCCACGATATTAAACGCATTCATGTCGATGCAATTGCCTCTAACAACTTAGGTTCTAATGTAGGTACATTTCCGGCAATTGAAAAGCAATATGCCAAGTGGTCTGCGGCCGGCCACGTAGGCGAGTTGACCCATCTTGATCGGGATCAATTACAACAATTTGTGACCGGCCCTCTTACCGAAGGCGGACTAGGATTAAACCCGGGAAACTATGAAGATGCCTACCACTTAGCTTCTTTGACTTACGGGCTAGAACATAACGGTAACTGGACACTTTTTTTTGGAGATCGCATTGGCTCTATCGGCGAAACTTCGATGTTTACTTGCCTTCTGGGAGCCTTCTTTTTAATTTGGACAGGCGTAGGCTCTTGGCGCAGTATGGTAGGCATGGCTTTAGGTGCTTTTGGTATGGCGCTACTTTTGCAATTTGCCGCTTCTTTTGGGGCAGACGGGGGAGCTTGGAACTCCGCTCTATTTGGCTTTCCTGCCTTTAAACATCTTTTACTCGGAGGCCTTGCGTTTGCCATTGTATTTATGGTAACAGATCCCGTCTCCTCTCCCGATATGAATCTTTCGCGCTGGATCTATAGCGCCATGGCAGGTGTGGTAACAGTAATTATTCGTACGGTAAATCCGGCATATCCAGAAGGAGTAATGCTGGCTATTTTAATGGCAAACGTATTTGGGCCGCTAATCGACTACTATGTTCTTCAATACGATAGAAAGAGGAGTATGCGCCGTGCCGGTATCTAAAAGTCAAACTCGCTATACGATTTTTTTTATGATAGCGCTCAGCTTTATCTGCGCGCTCATTCTTTCCCTGCTAGCTAGTGCTTTGGCCAAACCTCAAGAGATTGCCAAAGACCTCGACCGTAGTAAAGAGATGCTGATTTCGGCTCAAATCTTAAATGCAGTGGGCTACTTTCAGGTAAGGGGCCAAGATGGCAACTATTTACCTGCCAAAGCGCAGCCAGGCGGCTGGCTTAAGCCGAGTAGTCAAAAAGTAGTTGCAAGCGACTCTAATGTACTAGCAGTTTATAAAACTCGTATTACGCCTTTTTTAGTCAATGAAAAAGGCGAAGAGTCTACTTTTGAAAAAACAGGTATTGATCAAGCAAAATATCTGGCTGACTATAAAAAATCGGGTTATTACCATCAACCTTGGAAGCTCATCTACAAAATTTTTGCTAACCCGACCAAAGAAGAGATAGAAAAAAATAAAAAAACCAAGGTAGAAGGGTATGTCATTCCCGTCAATGGAATGGGTCTTTGGGATGCTATCTACGGCTACCTGGCTATTCGAACAGATGGTAATACAGTCATTGGAATTTCTTGGTATGATCAAAAAGAGACTCCTGGGCTAGGGGCAAATATTTCTGAGCCAGAGTGGCAAAGCCAATTTCCTGGCAAACATATTTTTCAAGAAAATGCAGATGGGAAGACTAATTTTGAGTCGGCTCAATTGGGGATTACGGTTGTAAAAGGAAAAGTTTCGGAAGTATTGGGAAATAGCCCAAAAGCAAAAAGTGCGGTAGATGGCATGGCTGGAGCGACTTTAACTGGAAATGGAGTGACTGATGCCTACAAAGATGTTCTTGCTGCTTATCGTCCCTTTTTAATGCAGGTCCATCAAGAAAATGAAACTGACAAAAAGTAGGGGTTAATTATGAGCGCATCAAAGCCACCAGCTATAAGTTATTTAACTGAGCAGCTTTGGCGGAGCAACCAAGTACTTGTTGCTATTTTGGGGATTTGCTCTGCTTTAGCGGTTACTAATCGCCTCAGCGTCGCTATTACTATGGGACTATCTGTCTCCTTTGTTACGGGATTTTCCTCTTTGATTGTCTCTTTTTTACGCAAAGTTACCCCTGAAAGTGTGCGGATGATCGTACAGTTAGCGATTATTTCCGTTTTTGTTATTATTATTGACCAGTTTTTACAAGCATATTTTTTTAATATCTCTAAGGTATTAAGCGTCTTTGTTGGTTTGATTATTACTAATTGTCTTGTGATGGGAAGAACAGAAAGCATGGCGAAAAATGTAGAGCCCTGGCCTGCTTTTCTCGATGGAATCGGCGCTGGGCTAGGGTACGCGATTGTGTTATGTATTGTAGCTTTTATACGCGAACTCTTTGGCTTTGGTCAGCTTTTGGGCTATCAAATCATTCCTTCGAGCTGGTATGCTACTTCTGCCCATCCAGACCGTTATGAAAATTTTATTTTAATGGTCAGTCCGCCAGCAGCTTTTTTTATTATTGGCGGGCTTATCTATATTGCTAAAAAGCTACAAGGTACAAAAGAAAGTTAAGGGGAGAAACTTATGTGGATGGGAACTTATGATTTTGTTAACCTTTTTGGCTTGCTTATTCAGGCAATTTTTATTGAAAACTTTTTGTTGGTAAATTTTCTTGGGATGTGCACTTATCTCGCTTGCTCTAGTAAGTTAAAAACAGCAAATGGGCTTGGCTTAGCAGTTGTATTTGTGCTGACAATTGCCGGGGTGCTTAACTGGTTTGTCTATAAATTTGTGACAGGTCCTGGGGCGCTATCTTGGCTCTCTTTCTTTGGACTCAATACCGAAGGGGTAAATTTAAGTTTTTTGACTTTCCTTGTTTTTATCTCTATTATTGCTGGATTTGTGCAAATTTTGGAAATTTTAATTGAGAAGTTTTCTCCTGCCCTTTACATGTCACTAGGCCTTTATCTTCCGCTTATCACTGTTAACTGCGCTATTTTAGGCGCGTGCCTTTTTGCAGTCGCAAGAGAATATCCTTTCCTTCCCAATCTAATTTATGTTTTTGGTTCGGCTGTAGGCTGGTGGCTAGCTATTGCTTTGATCGCTGCGATTCGTGAAAAAATTGCAGTGGCCGATGTAGTGCCCGCTCTGAAAGGAATGGGAATTACTTTTATTATGTCTGGTTTGATGTCGATGGCTTTTATGGGATTTACAGGGATTAAGCTCTCTGTTCCTCATGGTACAGCTGCGGATGTAGGGCCTTATCCTTTAAATGACTCAGCCGGCTCTTCCCTAGACCCTGCTCCCCCTGCCCCTCAAGGAACTGTTAAATAGCTAAAGTTTTTTTTAGCGTACAAAAATCCAGTTATTTTTTATTTGGCTGCGCTGGGCATATTTTTGCTTGGTAGCTTTAGGATTTACTACTTCGGTTAATTGAGCTGTAATGAGCTGCTTCATCTCTTCTTCTGCCTGATGCATTTCCTTCCACTCTTTTTCCGTAAAATTATTTGGGTTCGTTACAAAAAGAGTAAACTCTTCTTGAGAAATTTGTAACTCTTGCAGTACATTTTGGTAATTTCTATTCAGGTTTTCTGATAAAATTTGTAATTCATTAATGGTTTGCTGCATGATTTTTAATTCATTTGCTCTTTTTTCTTCTGTAGACATTGTTTACCTCACTAATTTTTAACTAGTAAAATATAACTATAAATTTTTAAAAGTTTATCAACAAGTAAAATGAATATTAAATATTTTTTAATCGTTGCTTTGTTTAATTGTTTATTTGTTTGGCTCTCTTTTTTTTTATTTAACCGCTTAGTTTTTGATTTATTGAAAAACGCGAGTAATGAAATAAAAAAGAAGAAACTGCTTTTTTCTAGTGAAAAAGTTTTTCATTCTTTTCTTACAGAAATCTTTACTTCTACCAATAATGAAAAAAACTTCCACCATTTTTTGCTTTTACAAGCAGAAACTTTCATGGAAAAAATTATTTTAGATATTCCTATGGGCGACTATTTACTGGCAGGCGCAACGGGGAAAAAAATAAAAGCTCAAATAAAAAAGCAAACAGAGCTGATGGTAGACCTAATAAAAACTTGGGCAAGTGAAAAGATCATCGACCAACCAAAGTATATAAATTTTTTAGAAGAGAAAATAGAAAGTTTTTATTTAGAGCATTTACTATTACCTCTAAAAAAGCAAGTGTTTGAAAAAATTCGACTTTACCGCCGAATTGCTTTTGGTTTAGCAATTATCTTATCGCTATTGCAAAGTTTATTATTAAATTTTGTGTGATTCAATTTATTATCAATAAAAAAATATATCCAGTTTATATCAAAAAATATATAAAGTTTTTTTAATAAAAAAATTAAAAATTGACATCATTATTAGCAATTAGCATTTTATTATAAAAAATTTTTTTTATAAAAAAAGGTAGTATATATCTTTTTATAGCTATTCGTTAAATTTTTAATAGTAAAAATAAATTATTTAAATTATTATAATATATAAAAAAAGTTAATAAACAAAGGTTTTAAATGGATATTCATTCTTCTTGGATTAGCTTAGAAAAAATAATTTGCTTTAAAAAGTCAGATCGTACTAAAGAAAACTGCTCTATTTTAGGAGTGAAGAAAGGGGCTCAAAAAGCGGAAATCGTGCTTGTATCGGGCAAAGATTTGACAACTTGGAACTTTGTCCGCAAATTTTTTGGTTTTGGTCCTTTGGCGGGAATAGACTTACATATTCGATCAGTAAACAATTTGTTAGAAAAAAATTGGTCTACTCTTTCATCTAATTTTGAAAATATTAAAGAATCTAAATATTGTACTCTACAAGCTTGCGCCATTGTAATTAATAATTTGGTTCAGATTAGTGAAAAAGCAAAAGATGCAAAGAAAAAAGATTCTCAATGGGCAAGCCAGCTTAAAGAAATACAAAATGAAATAAGTAAAAAATTTACTGACCTTGGTCAATTAAAAGAATTTTTAGATGAAGATCTATTAGCAGAGCTTCCTATTACATTACTTGAAAAAATGAGTGAAAAAATAAAAGAGTTGGGTGACTCTGCTAAAAGATTTACTGATTTATTAAAAGATTTAAATAGTTTATCTAAGACAAATGCTAGGGAGATGCAGCGCTTGCGGAACGGTAGCATAGAGATAGTTAACTGCACACCTTTGCGCTATAAAACAAATGCACCAGAAATAGAAGAGCTTTTAAATCTATTGCTGGATAATAAAGTTTTGTTTGAGGCGCTATTTAGAGAGAATACCTTAAGTAAAGAAACTAAAAAATTATTAGAGACAAACTCTATTTTAGATGTCGATAGCATCATCATCTCTATTAAAAGCTATAGAGATATTTGTCAGCATGAGCTTTTTCAAAAAATGAGTTGCCAAAATTTACTTGCTTTTAATCAATTTATTAGTAGTGATTCATCTGCCTTTTTACAAAACAAGCTAGATAAAATTCATGCGCTTCCTGATTCATTTTTTAGTGACACTTCTTGGATCATTCCTACCTTATTAAATGACCGTGACAATGCTTCTAACGAAGTAGCTGGCTCTTTTGAAAGGAATTTTGATTGTTACATTAATAGATTAATTGAGATTGATAAAAAAGAAAAAAATGGCGAAGTATCTAAAAAACTTTCGTTAATATGGAAGTTAATACTGGAGTTTTCACCTGATTGCGAGTATGAAAACTATGAAAAAAATCAAAATTTCTGCTCTCTTTGCTCTAGCTTTGGCTCTAACGAAAGTAGCTATTTTAGACAAAAAATATTTGAGCTGTTGAAAAAAGATGATCCATGTAAATACAAAATGAGCTTATCCATTCTTCAGTTTTTTTTGACGCCTAAAGGACTTTTCGAAAATTTAATTACAAAGCTCCATACAGCTTTAAAAATAGAAGAAACAGTAGACCCTAAATGTGATGAACTTATTTCTATCCTAGCTCAAAAACCCCTTGAAGAACAAGATAGGTGGTTAACAGCTACTTTAAAAAGCTTGAAAAATCAGATGACTCCTTTATCTAAAGAACTTGATTTTTCTTATTTAAAGCAAGTTTCATTAGAAGAATTTGAAACAAATCTCGAACTATTTTCTTTTAGGCCTACGCCACTTATTGATTTTTGTTCTTTTATTTTTAAAAGAATTTTACAGGAAAATATACAAGACATTCTGGCTAATGTATTAAAATTAGAAAACTTAAACTTAGACTTTGATTCCATTTGTGGTCTCTTATTACACATAAAGCATACAAATATGAAGCAGCCATTTGATCTTATTAATGAGCGCTTATCTGCATTATCTATGAAAGTGAAGCAGTTTTTTGATTTAAATAATCCCAAAGAAAAATGTAACTATTTTTGGGCGCTTCATTCACTAATAACTGTAGAAGATTTAAAAGAACAAGATCTTTGGTTAGAATGGTTAACAGAACTATTAAGAGAAGAAACCTATCAGTTTTTTATTGAGATTGAATTTAAAAGATTAAATCTCACAAAAATAGACGAGTTTAAAAAAATATTTAATCCGTTTTTTAAAGACGCATCATTAAATGAGAGAATAGACAATAATTCCTCTTTTGCTATTCTTTTTAGCTATGTTTATCCATTATTAACTAGTGAAAATGCAGAAAAAAAACTAGCTATTTTTAGCCAAATCATAGAAAGCTTACGCTTTTACAAAATAGAACAACAGATAAGTGCATTTACCTTTGAAAAAGGTTTTCATAGAGAATCAAAACAAGTTTTTCCTGCAAAAGAACTAATTGAAATAATAGGAGAAGATCCCTCTTTACAAGATTTGCAACAAGTTTTAGATGGTAAAAATATAGCATACAACCAAATGCTGGAGCGTTGGGAAAAAGCAATCCAAGAGGAGAGTAGTAAAAGTAAAAATAGAAAAAAATCTGCTCGTTCCGCTTTCTAAAAACAGCTAAGCTCTATTTATCAAAGCTTTAAAAGCGTAAAAAAAGGCGCTTTTAAAGCTTTTTTCCTCACTAAAAAAAATCTATTTTTTATGGGGATTTTCTTTTAAAGGAAAAAGGTAAGAGCCTATAAGGGAGCCAGTTAAAATAAATAATAAAAGCACTAGTGTAATAGTTACGGGCACCTCTATTAAATGGCTAAGCGTCATTTAGATTGGCAATATTAGACATTTAAATTCATTATCTTGTTCTACATACCTTTTTATAAGAGAAATTTTTTTTCTATCTTAATTTAAGCCTGTTTTATTTTGGTATCCGTTCCGGAGGAGGGGACAAAATAAAAGTTTAAGTTTAGGATCTTGATCCATGAAATCTTTTTATGATGAGCTCTTTGAAACTGTTAGCTACAAATAGCTCTAAACCTCCAAGTACCGATCAAAAAAAGAACAAGTAAGCTTCAAAGGGAGGATTCAAGAAGGGTCATTCAGGCTACTATCGTAAGCTCTATTCTTAAGAAGAGATCAACTGAAGAGTATGCTCCTTTTTAAAGCAGACAAAGCTGCCAGATATCAAGCCCCTTATCACAACAAATTGAGCTTGAAAAAGCAACATGCTGTGGATGCCGCAAGAATCTATTAGCTCCCTTTTCAAAAGAATTTGACAAAAGCAGCTTTGTTCCTAAACTCATCAGTTTCATTGGTGCATGTAGCTCTGTCTATTGGATGAGTAAGCGTACAATGCAAACGCTTCTTCAGATTGTTTGTAATATAGAGATCTCTCTTGGTAGTCTACCTGCTAGGGAGCGCAAGGTTTTTAAAGGACTCAAGCTTATCTATGATCAATTTGCAGATAGTATTGACAAGACGAAAGTAGCCTATGTGAATGAGACAAGTTTTCAGCAATGTGTAAAGATGCATTATGTTTGAATAGCAACGACTAAACAAGAGGTGCTAATCCGCATCCTTCCAACTCGAAGTATTGCTAGCCTAGCAAAAATAGGTCCAAGAGATCAATCGGTAATTGTAGTAACAGATCGTTACCAAGTTTATGCCTATGAGAGACAACACTACTGCCTAGTTCATCTTAAAAGAGATTTCGAGAAATTTTTGCAAAGAGACGGGCCTGATAAAAAAGCTGGTAGAAAGAGCTTTTTATGAACTTAAAAAAAATTTCTAGCTTGTAGTTTACCTTGCCGCAAGACGATGCAGCAACGAGTATGCTATCGCAAGAAAAGGCAGGAAGAGATTTTACATGACGCATTTGCGAATGGCTCCGAGAATTTTTCACGATTTGCAGGTCGTTTGCTGAACCAATATCATAAGCTTTTTTCTTTTCATACGGATACTTTATCTTTACGTATATATTTAGGGCTATCTATTTTTTTATAATTTACCTATAATAGTTAAGGTTTTTAATATATAATATATTATATAAATATAAAAAAAGGTTTTTAAAATGAATATCAATTCTTCTTTAAAGAATTTAGAAAAAATAATTTGCTTTGAAAAATCGAAGCGCACTAAAAATTGCTCTATTTTAGGAGTGAAGAAGGGGATGCAAGGGACAGAAATTGTACTTGTCTCAGGCCAAGATTTGACGACTTGGAATTTTGTCCGCAAATTTTTTGGCTTTGGTCCTTTGGCAGGAATAGATCTACATATTCGATCAGTAAATAGTTTGTTAGAAAAAAATTGGTCTACTATATCTAACTTGCTCTCGAAAGAACAAGTAAACCTTAAGTACGAGGAAGTAGCGAAGCGTGCGCAAATTATTAATAATATTGTCAACGTAATCAGAAAAGGAACAAGTTCCACCACAAAAAACTCTACGTTGCAGCAGCTTGGCGACATACAATCGACACTAGCAAAGCAGCTTACTATTTCTGATCAGTTAAAAGAGTTATTAGACGAAAAGATACTAATCGAGCTACCCGTTGGCTTAATTGCTAAAATAGAGAAAAAACTAAGTCAGAAAGATGAATCTACTGCCAGATTTATTGCACTATTAAAAGACTTAAAGAGCTTAAGTGCAATAAAAATCGAAATAACAGAAAAAAAAGACGATAAAACTAAAACTAGAGATAGAGAATATCATCCAACTTCTCCAGAAAAAATTAAAGAGTTTTTAACGCTGTTATTTAGTCAAAATGAGCTATTGCCTGCTTTATTTAAGGATAACACTTTAGAAAAAGAAGTAGAAAAATTACTAGAAAATCCACTTTTCTCAAATTTAGACCAAATAACTAAAGAGATTGCAGATTACGTAGGAATTTATCAACATAGTGTTTTTAAAAAAATGATTAAGGATAGATTCTTAACCTTTGATGAATTTGTGAATCGAAGACTACATCACGACCTAGATCCATGTAAGCCTATACATTTATCTTGCCGCTGGCCTGACCTGTTTTCTTTAAAAAACAACTTAGATGCTATTGATAACTTACCGGCATCCTTTTTTAAAAATATTTCTTGGGTTAGTTATGCTTGTTTTTATCTAACAAATACCTATACGGCGGGTAATGAAAGCATTAAAAATTCCCTTATTGAAAGTTTAACTAATTTAAGTAAGGAAGTAGAGGTGAGCGCTGAAGCACTCGCACACATTCCTTTGATCTATCAAATGATATCGTTAGATGAAAAAGAAAGAAATGAATCGTTGAGCAAAGTCTTGTCCGAGTATGATTTACAAGAACAAAACTATCTGAAAAAAGAAATAAATTTTTTAGCCGCTCAGTGGGAAAATATTACACAAAAAAAAGCCTCAAATATATTTAGATTGTTTTTATTTCCTAAAGGACATTTTATTAAATTAGAAAAAGAATTAGATAAGGGCTTAAGAATAGAAGATAAAAAGTCAAGTAATTATATAGTTGAGAACCTAATTAGAATTCTTTTACAAAAACCTTTGAATCAGCAAGAAGAGTGGTTAAACTCTATTTTAAAAGCTTTAGAAAGCGAATTTCCTATTCCTGAAGAGGATCTTTCTTTATTAAATTTTTCTTATTTAGAAAAATTTTCTATAGAAGAATTTAAAAAAGATATTGAATTAGATTCTTTGCATTCATCCTTCCCGCTTTTTTTAAGGCTTTGTTCGGACGATTTTATACTTATAAAAGAAAATGATTTAACAGATATTTTTATTAATTTATTAAAAGAACTTTCTCCTTTAGGTTTTGATGAAGTCTATTTGATTTTAGAATATTTGATACGTAGTAATTGGGAATATAGAGGTCTTATAAGTGAATCAATAATAAAGAAAGAATTCAATAAGCAGATTCAAAAAGCAAAAAAGCAAATTCAAGAAGGTTTTTTAACTAATTTGTCTTCTAAGATAAAATTATTTTTTGACTTAAATAATCCTGAAGGAAAAGAAAACTATTTCTATGTAATGAAGGCGTTAGTAGATATAAAAAATTCTGAAGTGCAAGATTTTTGGTTAAATTGGATTACAGAATTATTTGGAAAAGATTCATTTCAATTTTTTGTTAATGTGAAAATAAAAAATTTGAACTTAGATTTACAAAAGTTAAAAAAATGTAGAGACTTATTCAACAATTTTTTTAAGGGCAAATTGGAAAATCAAGAAAAAGAAGATGTTTATTACTTTACTACGTTTTTAAAATATATTTTTGTATTGGAAGCAAGAGAAGATGCTGAAAAAAAACTAGCTACTCTTAGCCAAATCATAGAAGGCTTACGCTTTTACAAAATGGAACAACAGATAAATGCATGGACCTTTGAAAAAGGTTTTCATAGAGAATTAAAACGAGTTTTTCCTGCAAAAGAACTAATTGAAATAATAGGAGAAGATCCCTCTTTACAAGATTTGCAACAAGTTTTAGATGGTAAAAATATAGCATACAACCAAATGCTGGAGCGTTGCGAAAAAAGCAATGCAAGAGGAGAGTAGTAAAAGTAAAAATAGAAAAAAATCTGATCGTGCCGCTCTATAAAAACAGCTAAGCTCTATTTATCAAAGCTTTAAAAGCGTAAAAAACGCGCTTTTAAAGCTTTTTTTCTTAATAAAAAAAGCCTATTTTTTATGGGGATTTTCTTTTAAAGGAAAAAGGTAAGAGCCTATAAGAGAGCCAGTTAAAATAAATAATAAAAGCCCTAGCGTGATAGTTACCGGTACTTCTATTAAGTGGCTAAGCGTCATTTTTATCCCAATCAATACTAAAATAAAAGCAACGGCATAGTGAAGTAGATAAAACTTTTTAGAAAGCCCTTCTAGTACAAAAAAAAGCGACCTTAACCCTAAAATGGCAAAGATATTAGAAGTATAAACAATAAAGGGATCGGTGGTAATACCCAGCACAGCTGGCACCGAATCTAACGCAAAAAGAAGGTCGGTAGATTCAATTAAGACCAATACTAAAAAAAGAGGAGTGGCAAACCACTTACCTTGTTGTTGATAGAAAAAAGAGTGTCCTTGGTAATGAGGAGAAACATTGATGAGGCGCTTGGTAAAACGGTAAAGCCAGTTTTTTTTAAAATCTACCCCTTCATTTTTACTCAAAATGAGCTTTAGCCCTACGATAATTAAAAAGACACCAAAGAGCTGAATGGCCCAATGAAAATGAGAAATAAGGCCAATTCCACCCCAAATAAGCAGCGCGCGCATGATCACAGCACCTAAAATTCCATAAAAGAGGACAAGGTGTTTAGCGCTATCGGGCACTTTAAACTGCGCAAAAATCAATAAAAAAATAAATAAGTTGTCAATACTCAAAGACTCTTCTAACAGATAGCCCGCTAAAAACTGGATGGCAGGCTCTGCTCCATAAAAGAGATAGATCCAAAGATTAAAAAGCAGCGCAAGAGAGATCCAACCAGCTGAGGTGAAAAGCGCCTCTTTTAATTGGATAGCGTGAGGGTTTTGGTAAAAGCGCCAAAGATCAAGCGCCAGTAAAAGAAAAATGGCGCCGTTAAAAAAAATCCAGTGAAATAGATTAACGTCCATTTAACGCCTTTATGATTGATAGAAGGTCTTAAACACTTTTTATAGTAGCGAAAGCTTTTTATAATATTCTTCTACCAAATCACCAATATATTTTGCACGTTGCAAACGACTCAGATGTTTTTCTTTTTCTACATGAGGTATTTGGTTAAAGTCAATCTCGCTACCAAAAAAAAGAGAAACGGGCGCATAGGACACGAGGCGCTCTTCGCCGATCTCTTTTTCTACTTTAGCTGGTGGAGGCATGAGGTCAAATGTCTTTAGCGCCAAAGGATAAAAGTGAGTAAGGCGCTGGCACTGTTTAGCAATTAGCCTAAATAGCTCAACGCTGTCGGGATCAAAAGAAGAGAGGATTGGCTTCCCTAAAGGATCTGCGCGATCACGCCCTCCGCTAGGTGCGACATAAATGCAGCAACTACCTTCTGAAAGAAGTAATTGTAGTTGTTTTAAAGCGCGCTGATTATGAGCAATTTTTGCTGCCTTTTGCTCGACAGAAAAAGAGAGGTGCTTTTTAGAGTAGATGCAAATGAGGTTGCGGCCGAGGCTCATCGGGATGGCAAGAGGATCTGTAATGACGCGGTGGCCGGCAATAAAGATCATTTTTTGCGCTAAAACCGGATGTTTTTTTTCCAAAAAGAGGCTAATGATTTGAGGGTCAGGTTCGGTCTGGTGGTTGGCAAGCAAAACTACATTCTCTTTTTTTTGCAGCTGCGCCTCTATGCTTTTAAGCTGCTTCTTCCCCATTAAATGCGAGTTTTTAAAGTCAACTAATGGAGCAATGAAATCGAGCCCAAACTGGTAATAGTCAAAGGGAGTCCGAATCGCTTGGTGATAAAGCGCAAACGTATAGGGCTGCTTTAACTGCTGCTCCACTAGCGCCAGCCACTTGCAGATTAGCTCTTTTCCTTTTTTTTGATCCAGCGAGATTTCTTTGAGGTAACAACTACAAAACTCTTGGACAATTTTAGCTGTTTTTTTTTCAAAAAAAGAAAAAGAACTCTCCCTTATTAGCTCCATCATACCTCAATGCGCTTACGAGAAACTACAGAGTAGAAATGAAAGTCATTTAAGTGCAAAGAGTCGCTTGCCTCGCAGGTGAGCTGCGCTCCTAATTCTTTGGCGAGCTCAAAAAGAAATTGCTTATCTATTTCTTTAAGATAGCGGTCTAGCTCAGGGTGAACTACCAGCTTTAGAGCAAACTGCTCATGACAAGAGACAATTTTCTTCAGCGCCCGCTCTATTTCAATTGACACACTTTCATGAGACTTAATTAAGCCACTACCATAACAATAAGGGCAACTAGTAAAGATCGTTTGCACAAGCGATTCGCGGCTGCGCTGCCTAGTCATCTCCACTAGGCCAAATTCGCTCATTCCTAAAATGGTGCATTTAGCGGAGTCTTCTTTCATGCACTCTTTTAAGCGCTCTAGTAGCCTGCGCTGATTTTTTCTTAAGCGCATATCGATAAAATCACAAATGATTAGCCCACCAATATTTCTTAAACGCAGCTGTCGAGCAATCTCTTCTGCCGCTTCCATGTTAATGCGCACTAAAGACTCTTCCACATCTGCTTTATTGTTAGAGCTACGGCCCGAGTTCACATCAATGGTATACATCGCCTCTGTGCGATCAAAAAAGAGGTAACCGCCGCTTGGTAGCCAAATTTTTCGGCGCAAAGTCTTTTCAATCTCTCTTTCAACGTTAAAACGTTCAAACATGGGAAATTTATCGCGATAATACTCTACTCTTAAAGTGTGCTCTCCTGAATAGCGGCTATAAAGCTTTTTGCAATACTGGTAAGTGGCATAATCATCGACTAAGATGCGGTCATAGCGTTTGTCGATAGCGGCTAAAACGGTGCGCTTAATCAGATCGGACTCCGCATAAAGAAGAGTAGGTTCATTGGATTTTTTAAAGTTTTCAATAATGGTTTGCCAAGAGCTAAGTAGGTCATGCGCTTCGGCGATTAATAAATCTGAAGAGACAGCAGCGCTAGCTGTGCGACAAATGAGACCCATATCTTGCGGCATCTCAAAAGCGCGAATGAGCTTTTTTAAGCGGTCGCGAGAGGCGCGGTCATCGATTTTGCGCGAGACGCCGCGATGCGACGAATTGGGCAGTAATACTAAGTAGCGCCCAGCAATGGAAATATTGGAAGTGAGCCGCGCGCCTTTAGAGCCAATCGGCTCTTTGACCACCTGTACTAAGACTGGCTGTTCGGGCTTCATGACCTGTTCAATTGCCACAGGGGCCGTAGATTTTTCTACTTGGGTAGCAATATTTTGCTCTGCATCTAGCTCAAAATCCATATCAAAAAGCTGTTTGAACTTTTCGGTATTTTCTAAAATATCAGAGATGTGGATAAAACCATTTTCTCCTTCATTAATATCGATGAATGCAGATTGGATGTTATGTAAAACATTTTTGACGCACCCGCGATAGACATTGCCAGTAAGCTGCTGCCTCTCTTTGTGCCGCTCTAAAGTAAAGTCAGAAAGAACGCCATTTTTTAGTAGAGCGCAGCGCGTCTCTTTAGATTCAATATTGAGCAAAACTTCATACATAAGGTCACCTTATAGATCTTTTAGCCACATTTCTCTTTAAATTGCAAAGCGGCGTTTTTCAAAAGGGTGAAAGGAAAAATGATTTGAAGTCAAAGAAATTACCTTCAAATGATCCATTCCGAAAATCATCAGTTTTTATGCATCTTAAAAGGTGCTTGCCAGCGTTTTGGAAAAAAAGAAAAGTGCTCTTTAAATTGTTGTTAAAATCAATCACACATATGCAGCCAGTGTAAGGCATTAAAACGATATTTTCTACAATAAAGTTACCCCTCACGCAAAGGTAAATACAAAGGAAAAAATTCTTCCCTTCTGTGAAATAAACTTTAAAAAAAATTTATCGAATTTATATCCGATTAAAATAAAAGAGAGCGAAACTAAAAGTAGCTAGTAAAAACAGAGGAGATTTGCAATGGACAATATTTCGGGTTTTGCTACTTCTCAATCTCTCCCAAGTAATTTTATTGAGCCAGATCAAAACTCTTCTGATCTATCGCATCTTTTTTCTAAAACTAGAGTGCAAACTTCTATTTCCTTGCCAGCTTCGTTAAAGGGCCGCGTCAGCTTGAATATAAAAAATCCTATTCGCCTCAAACAATGGATCTACCAGCTGAGGGGAATGAGCAAAGCAGAGTACCGTGATTTGCAAGCGATCAAAAAAGAGATAGGCTTGATCAAACGGCAGATGCGACAGGTAGCTAAAGAGATGATAAAAGAGGAAAGGCTCCTGGCAAAACTTACAAGAAAAAGACCCGGCCAGCTTTTAGATAGGAAGGGGCCGCGCGCTAAGCTACAAGGAAAACTTAAGCAATTAAATGAGTCAATAAAACAAGCTCAAGCGTTTTTGCAAGAAAAAGAAGGGGTAACAAAGCAGCTAGCAAGCGTCCACCCTCATCTTTGTAAAGGACTGGAAAAAGAAATTTCTACAGCGTTGCAAGCGGGCGCAAGCTATGACCTATTCACTCAGTTGCATGCAAACTGCCTAAAGATAGAAGAGGCGACTATAAACTACGCAAAAAACCCTGGCCTAACAAATCAACAACAGGTCAGCCAAACTTATGAAGAGTCGCTACGCTCCATGGCAACTCTTTTATCTAAGTTGGTAAATAACAAGCTTCAAAAAAATGATAAAAAAATGATGGACTTTTTGCAAAAAAAAGGGATTAAAGTTGATCAAAACGATGAACAAAAAATTGACGCTA
>CATLPS010000009.1 GCA_950054535.1 uncultured Chlamydiae bacterium
ATGGAAATGCGTCTAAAAATATTTTGGCCCTCGGACTAGATGGCCAGCAGGAAACTGCAAGAAGCTCTCGCCTTCAGGCGAGGGAGTAGTCACAGCGATTCCATAGATCTAATGCAACATAAGAACCAATCTGTTTTCTTCTATATTTTTTCATAATAAAAAACTCTGCGATATCCCAAATACCTTTATCTTCTGAAATGGGCGATCCTTTTTGAACTAAAACAAATCCTGCTAACTTACCTTCAACATATATTAGATATGGATATCGGTCCGCCTCTGTCCAGTAGAGAGGTAAATAGGAATAGCCATATAGCCCGTTTACTCCAATTTCGAAATCAGAAAATTCAGTAAAATCGTAAGTGTATAGTTCTAATAAATTGGATAAAATTGGTTTTTGCTCAAGAGTAGCTTTTACTATCTCAATTTTCATTTATCTTCCTCATTTTTCACATAAAATTTATATTTCTATCATTTATCTATCAATTTTTTTCTTTTATGTAATAGAAAGCTCTATATTATTAGTTTTTTTTGTAGGCAAAATAAACAATAATTTCGATCTGCATGAACCAAAGCGTTCATTGTAGCCTCATGAAGAATCATGAGTAAATGTTGGGAGTTTTTCTCTTTTTATTCCTTTAATGACAGCACCTATGGAGGTATGACGACAGATAAAAATCAGAATTTCCTCAAGAGCTTGAGGCAAGTGACTTCTATTTTCTAATACATCAATTGCAGAATTTTTAAAAATACCTTAGAAACTGATCATTCTAGTGATTGGATCTGCAAAAAGCATTTCTCTGTCTTTTCCAAATAATCCTGTAGAAAAAGATCCGTAAACTATGTTCGCTATACTTTTTTTAAGTAGCACCCTATTTTGTCTTTTAGGCTCGATGGTTATTTTAAAGGGTGACAAAATCACTTTTTATAACCTCATGACACTCAGGTATTATTTTATCAAATTCTTTCTCTCTTTTAAAAAACAGTAGGTTGGGAAAAAGCTGAGTATTAGGTAAAAAAATTGAAAAACAAAGCTATTAGTCGCCATTTTTAATGGCACTGTAGTAGACTTTGCAGAATTTGAACCTAATGGTCACCACGACTTTTGCTGTTATTACAAATGGGCTCAAGTTTGGCCTGGTTTTAGTAAAGGCCATTTGAAAGATCGTTTATCATTAAAAAATCATCAAATTTTTGGAAAAAGCCAGTAATGCATGATAAAATTTTTTTACAGAACTTAGATAAAAATATAAAAGAAAAATTTTTTTACTTACCTTCTGTTCTTAAACAGATGAGAGTAAAAACCATTCATAATTTATTGATTATTGACAGTGGTTTACCTTCTAATATGTTTAATATTATCTGTTGTAACGGGAAAGTAGAATGCGCTTCTGTGCAACTAGCAATTGATCATTTTCGATCAAAAAAACTTCCTTATGCTTTTTGGATTGGTTTTGAGGAGGAGCCTTACTGGCTTGAAAAACAGTTATTAGCTCTCGATTTAATAACGGAGGAAACAGAATGGGCAATGGTTTGTAACTTAGAAGAACAAAAATTACCTGCTCTCGATTTTCATTTTACCATTAGACCACTGCAAAATTTTTCCGATCTGCAAGATGTTATTAGTATCATTAATATTATTTCTCCTAATGACGAACATCTAGCGATTGAATCATTTTACCAACAATCTGCACCTGTTTTATTATCTGAAAGCTGTTCTTTAAAATTTTTTATTGGTTATGAAAAGGAAAAACCTGTTTCCCTTTGTTCGTTATTTTGTAATAAAGAGATTGCCTCCATATTTGATGTCATTGTTTTACCAGAAATGCGCGGTAGAGGTTTGGGTAAAGCAATGACTGTAAAAGCAATGCTAGAAGCCCAAAAAAAAGGTTTTGAAAAATGTATTTTGACTGCTACTAATGAGGCTAAATATCTTTATCAAAAACTTGGATTTACCGTTCTTAAGAAAATGAAGGTTTATCAAGATTCACTAAAAATAGTTGAGTAAAAATAGCTTGTTTTTTTTGTTTCAAAATAGGTTTAAGAGACTTTAATGTTGCTAGCGCTAGCCATGAGTAGCTTAAGCTTAGAAGGATACAAAAAAAGAGCTGTTATAAACATATCTCTTTTTTTGGTTAATCTTCGATTTTTTATTTTTTATCATATGTTCTACCTAAGATACTACTAAACTTATAAAGATAGAAAGATAGGTAATTTATTTGATAGAACCGATATTTTGATTTTTTTTATCGCCTTCTAGCAGGTGTGTAAGTTCATCGCATAGGATGAATTTTTTATCTTTGACTTCAAAATAAGCGATTACTTTAATAGCTATTTTCTCTCCAGTTTTTTTTATCGCATTGACTCGATGGACTGTACAAATAGAATTATTTTCTATTATGCAATGTTCAATATGAACTTTAATAGAATGTAAAAGAGATTTTTGTACAACCATATGTTGCACAAATTCTTTATAGTTTAAATGATGTCCATCAACATATTGAATGTAGTTAGAAGCAAAATAGCGAGAAATTATTTCTTCATTAGCATTTAAATTTTCGATTACCTCTTTAAATACTTTTTCAATAAAATTTTTATCTAGTTTTTCTATATCATTCATTAGCTGTATTCCTTCAACTTGAAAAATTAATAAAGTTATAAATAAAATTTTGTAAAAAAATAGTTTAAATATGAATGGTTTTATGGTAGAGTAATTTACTAAACATTCATTCAATAAACATAGTTTAACATATATTGAATGATCGATCAATGAGAAAAAAATATGAATTCTAATTCTGGAAAAAAGCGCTCTTTAGATGCCACTAAAACAAGAAAAAAAATATTAAAAACGGCAGCAAGTTTATTTGTAAAAAATGGTTTTGATGGTGTTTCTATGAGCCAAATTGCAAAGAAAGCAAGTATTAATCAAAGTTTGATTTACCATTATTTCAAGTCAAAGGAAGATCTTTGGAAAAGTGTAAAAAACTATTTTGTTGAAACTTACATAAGTATTGAAGAGTGGAAAATAGACGAAACTTATGATTTAAAAGAAGTTTTAAAAAAAATAATAGGAAGTCGTTTAGAGTTTTATGAAAAACATCCCGAAGTACTTCGTATGGTAGCCTGGCAAAAACTAGAAGCAGATAAAAATAAACTTGTTGGCGGTACATACTTTTCTCCTAATAACTGGAAAGAAAAATTTCTTTATCTTCAAAAACAGGGGAAAATTAAAGCAAATGTTAACTTGGATATGATGACCCTTTTTATTACAAGTCTTATAGCAGGTATTCTAACAGAAGATTCTACTAATGTTCTTCATAGTCCGCAAAGCAAAGAGCGCTATATTAATTTGATTATGCAAAGCTGTATGCAAGCTTTTTGCCCTAAGCATTAGTATGCAATACCTGTATTATAGGTGTCTAATAATGGCTTACGATAGTGTGAGATTTTTAAAAGCAAAAATACGGTTACTTATGGAAGTGAATCATGGCTTATCAACTTAATAAAAACGATCAGTTATTGATTAAAAGCCTTGATTTAACAATAGACGCTTTCCTCTATCCTAACTTAGAAAGCATCTGTCAGCCGTATGATGGTATTTTACTAGATGCTTATGGAGTGTTTTGGGGCGGAAACGATATCGGGTTACTTCCGGGCTGTAAAGAGGTGATGGAGCGGCTGGTTGCTAAGGGAAAAATCATTGGCATCTTGTCTAATTCTACTCAGCTAGCGAAAAATGAAATAGAAAAACTAAAAAAGTATGGGCTAGCTTTAGAAAAACATTTTCATTTTTTTATCACCTCTGCAACTGTAGCAAAACAGATGTATAGCCAAGAGCAGCTATTGCCTTTTCCTACACCTAATAAAAAGTTTTATCTACTAGGCTCTTTGCATCCAAGATTTTCCTCTCATCAAGCAATTTTTCAAGATACTGCTTTTACAGAAACTACCGATTTAGTACAGGCTGACTTTATCTATATTTCGATTCCTCACATTCATGGTAAAGATCAAACCGATCCCTCGTTATTTAAAGAGCTTATTCAATCTATAAAAAATACTCACCTACCAATAGTTTGCATCAACCCAGACCACTTTGCGCATGAGGGCAGTCCCCCAAAAGCAGTGGTAAGGCAAGGTTCAATTGCTTTGCTATTAGAAAAGGAAGGAAGAAAAATTTTTTATGTAGGAAAACCTAGCAAAACCATGTATATGGCAGCGATGAGCTCTTTTTCTGAGACCGGTCTATCTGATCCTAAAAAAATATTAATGGTTGGAGATACTCCTGAAACAGATATAAGAGGAGCTAAAAATTTTGGGATGCCAAGTGCGCTCATTGTAAAGTCAGGAATCATGGCAGATAGAATTGCCCAAGATGAAAAGAGCTTACAACAACTTGCCGCAAAAGATTTTCCAAACTTTTTTATTGAGTATTTAGCCACCCCATGAGTTTTGAACTGCACCCCAATTTATTAACTAAAGATTTCATTATAGATTTGCCATTGAGCAAAGTTTTACTAGAAAATGACTCTCAATTTCCTTGGATTTTTTTAGTTCCCAGGCGTTGCCATATTTTGAAAATAATGGATTTAAATCAACCAGATCAACTCCAACTTTTAAAAGAGCTCGATTTTTCTCAAAAAATCTTATGGCAGCTTTTTGATCTCGTTCAGCTTAATGTAGCTGCTATAGGCAATAAAACCCCTCAATTGCATCTTCATGTGGTTGGCAGAAGGTTGACAGATCCTGCATGGCCGCAAACAGTCTGGGACTATCCCAAAAAGCTTCCTTATACTTTGCAAGAAAAAGAGCGACTTTTGCAAAAGCTGCGCAGCGCTTTTGCAGAAAGGAAAGAGTGATTTCTTTTTTTATTTCCACCATTTTCAAGCGCCTTAAAAGCAGCTAACCTTCATTTAAAATAAAGATAACTTCATTTTTATCTATCACATGTTTACCATTAATAAATGGATGTTTTTATAACTTTATTGTTTGCTTTTTTGAGGTTTTTTAAAAAATGGAAAACAGTGTACTAGTAGATGCTTTAAAATGTCCTTGTGGTAGCCAAGACAGTTATAAAAACTGTTGCAAGCCTCTTCATCGAGGAGAGCCTGCTAAAAGCGCTGTACAGTTAATGCGCTCTCGATACAGTGCTTATGCACTTAGTCTGCCTGACTATATTATTGCAACGACTCATCCTCTTAGCCCTCACCATTTAGAAAATAAATTTGCCTGGAGGCGCGCTGTTACAAACTTTTGTCGTCATTCTTCTTTTCAAAAGTTAAAAATCATTAATTTTTGGCAGGGAGAGCAAACTGCAACAGTAACCTTTACTGCTTATCTAGAACAAAAAATGAAAGAAGCTACTTTTACCGAAAAAAGTTTTTTTGAAAAAATTCATCATCGTTGGTTTTATCTCAATGGCCAGCTTTCTAATGGAGAGGATGTAGATCTAGCAAAAAAATTCCCACTTAAAGTTTTGCCGCTAGCTTATTATGGAGAAGAAATTTTAAGGAAAAAAAGCCAACCTGTCACTGCTCTAACTTCCCAAATTAAAAAAATAATAGAAGAGATGGTAGAAACTATGGATGGCTCTGAGGGCATAGGGTTAGCTGCTCCTCAAATTCATCATTCTCTTAAGCTGTTTGTCATGCGTAAGCCTATTTTAACGCAGGAAAATCAATTGGAGCTTGGCGAGGTTAAAGTAGTGATTAACCCAGTTTTATCGCAACCAAGTAAAGAACAATGGGTAGCCCAAGAAGGCTGTCTCTCTATTCCTAATCTAACAGCTTTAGTGCAAAGGCCCAAAGAGGTAACAATAGAATATGAAAACTTACAAGGAGAAAAAATAAAGGAAAGAGTCGCTGGGTGGCAGGCGCGTATAATGATGCATGAGTATGATCATTTAGAGGGAATTTTTTTTATCGATCGCTTAGAAGTAGAAGAAAAGTTAAAACTAGAATACACTTTGGAAAAATTAGATAAAACAGTGCAAAAAATTCGTACTTTTTAAAGCAGTCGGCCGTAGACTTGTAAAATAAAACAAGGGTAGAAGTGCTTTAAATAGTTGGTAGAAAAATCTTTTTCCACTATCTTTTAGCATAAACTCCTATTTAAAAGAGGTGGAGTAATGCCAAATAGTCTTATCACTTATGCGCCTCTATGCAATGATCATTACACAAGTTCTTCTATAGATCTTTTTGAGAAAAAGTTAAGCCAGCGAGTGGATCTTTTAAATTACTGGCTCTCTTTTTCAGCCCACCATCATCTTTCTTTACCGAAAAAAGTAAATCAAATTACCTTGCATCAAACCCTTTTTTTTATAAAAGGATCGCTAAGCTACAATGAAAAGATTGTCTATCTTTCTTTTTTAAAAGAATCACTTCTTTTGATTTTATATAAAGTTTTACAGGTAAGTTTTGATCGCTTTTTACAAGAAAGTTCTTTTATAAGAAAAAAAGAACCAAGATTAGCAACGCTAGTAGATCAGTTCGCCTCCTCTTGCATGCAAAGTCTGAACTTTTTTCAAGAGAGCAAAAAGATTAAAAATGTGATTGCTGTGCATGAATTTGCTTGTCATATTTTTCAGCAATTAAAAGAAATATTGAGTGCCTACCGTAGAGTTGCTACTTTAATGATTTGATTTTAGAATAAAGGCTTAAAATTTTTTAAGCCTTTATTCAGTTTTACGTTGCTTTAAAGAGTTGCTTTGCGACTAAGTTTTACTTGCCCTCTTTCATTAATATCTAAAACTTTAACAGAAATCATTTCTCCTTGTTTGACATGCTCTTCTAAACTATTAATACGAGTATTATCAAACTCAGAAATATGGCATAAGCCTTCTTTACCAGGTAAAATTTCTACAAAAACTCCAAAAGGAACAATAGAAGTTATTTTTCCGTTATAAATTTTCCCGATCTCAATTTCCGCAGTTAATCCTGTAATGATTGCTTTGGCTTTTTCAATGCTTTGCAGGTCATTAGCGGAGATGCTAACAATTCCTTCATCATTGATATCAATTTGCACGCCTGTTTGCTCAATGATCGAGCGAATTTGTTTGCCTCCAGGACCAATCACAACGGCAATTTTACCCGGTTTGATTCGCATTGTTTCAATACGCGGCGCATATTTAGACATCTGTGCGCTAGACTCTGGACAAACCGCAAGCATTTTATTTAAAATATGTACTCGTCCTTCTTTGGCTTGCTTTAAAGCAGCTTCCATAATTTCAAGAGTAATCCCTTCAATTTTTATATCCATTTGAAAGGCAGTAATACCATTTTGATCTCCGGTGATCTTAAAGTCCATATCGCCTAAAGCATCTTCTATACCTAAAATATCGGAGAGAATAGTATATTTTGTAGGTTCAAAAATTAAACCCATGGCAATGCCTGCTACAGGGCGTTTAATAGGAATTCCTGCGTCCATCATTGCTAAACAACCACCACAAACCGATGCCATAGAGGAAGAGCCATTGGATTCAGTAATATTAGACTCTAATCGCACGGTATAAGGAAACTCTTCTTTAGAGGGAAGAATAGCAGCTAAAGCTCTTTCTGCAAGCTTGCCATGCCCCACCTCTCTTCTTCCAGGCGCTCCTACGCGTCCTACTTCTCCTACAGAAAAAGGAGGGAAAAAATACTGTAAATAAAAGCGAGAAATTTTTTCTCCATCTAAGTCTTCAAAGCGTTGTCCCATCGAGTCGCCCCCCAGTGTGCAAACAGCCACTGCTTGTGTTTCTCCTCTGGTAAAAAGAGAGCTGCCATGTGTGCGGGGTAAAAAACTATTTTCCACTGTAATTTGGCGAATATCAGTCGATTGGCGTCCATCGGAACGCATGTTTTCTTCTACAATCATTTTACGTAAAATTTCAGAAGAGAGGGACTTAAGAGCGTAAGCGACATGAGCCTCTGAATATTTAGGTGTTTCATTTTCAGGAAAAAATGCCTTATGGACTAGTGCACGCACGCTATTTTGCGCGATTTCTCGATCTTTTTTGTTCGCTACTCTTAGAGCTTTTTCTAACGGGTCTTTTGCAACAGCAGCCACTTCTTGACAAAGGTTTTGCGGAATATGGCGCAGGGTAGAGCGGTCTTTCTCTTTGCCAATTGACTTTTGCCACTGCGTTAAATGTTGACAAATCTCTTGGATGGCGCGGTGTCCCTCAGTGATTGCTTTTAATACCTCTTCTTCTGTTAGAAAGTCACAAAAACCCTCAATCATTAACACAGCTTCTTCTGTTCCTGCAATCATTAAATCTAGCTTGGACTGGTTGAGCTGCGTAGTCGTAGGGTTAATCACTAACTGATCATTGATCATGGCAACGCGCACGGCGCCAATGGGCTTAGCAAGGGGGATATCTGAAATAACTAAAGCTGCAGATGCGGCGCAAATTGCAAGTGGTTCGGGAAGGTGAGTACCATCATAAGACCAAACATAGGAAAGAATTTGCACTTCGTCAAAATAGCCTTTTTCAAACAGAGGACGGATGGGACGGTCAATGAGGCGCGAGACAAGTGTTTCTTTTTCTGTAGGCCTTCCTTCGCGTTTAATAAAGCCGCTTACCGTTTTACCGGCAGACGAGAATTTTTCTTGATAATCGATTCTTAAGGGTAAAAAATCACTATTAGGATCTGAATTAGCAGCAGAGCAGGCAGAGGCAAAAACTGTAGTTTCACCACATGTAACCATAACAGCGCCATTTGCTTGCCTAGCAATTTTACCTGTTTCAAATGTTACCGGTTGTGTGCCAATCGAAATTGTAAGTGTTTCACTTTGCATTATTTCTCCATTTAAGGGTTTTTAAATTAAGCTCATTAATTTTTTAAGTACAATGGTACAAAAGTAAATTTGCTTAAATTAGGAATGATAATAGGTTGTGGCATCTAAACATTGTTTTAGCGGTAAGAATGTTTAAAAAAGCTGTTGTGTTTTCTACGATAATTTTTATCGCTACAAAATTTTTAAAAGCTAAAAAAGCAGTTTTTTTGAACAAAATGAAGGGAAAAAAGAAAATAGACCCCAGAAAACACACTTTAAAAGAGTTTTAAAAAGAGTTTTCCGATTTCTATTTAAATTTTACCAATTTTCACTATTTTCAATTTTTAAAAATAACTATTTGTCAGCTTTCTAAAATTTTTAAGAAAGGCAGCTGTTAAGGCTGCCTTTTGTTCCATCTTACTTATCTTCTAAGCTTTAGCTTATTAATAAGTGTTTGATAACGCTTTGTGTCAGTTGAATTAAGGTAGTCTAGCAACCGTCTACGTTGGCCGACTAGCTTTAACAAAGCGAGACGAGAAGCGTGATCTTTGGGAGATCGCTTTAAATGGTCAGTAAGTTCAGTGATGCGCTCTGTTAAAATCGCAATCTGAACGTCTGCTGAGCCAGTATCTTTCTCATGCAGCTGAAATTTTTTTGTAATTTCTTCTTTGGTACCTTTGTCTAAGGACATGAAGAATCCCCTGTGATTGTAAGAGCCAAAGAGATGGCCTGTAAGTTAAAGAATAATTAATAAGAAATTCTCTATATAATAATAACATAAAAAAAAGATTCTTTGCAAGCTTTACAGTTTCTTTATAGAGAAGAATTTTAATGAGGTGGAACCCACCTCGAAAAGCTTAAAAAAAAGCTTTTTTAAAAAAATATTTTTTAGATTTTTTATCTATCTGGGTGTTTTTTTGTTTTTTTAGGAAAAAAGTTCTCAAAAAGAGCCTAATAAAAGGCTGGATAATCTAGACCAGATATCTATTTTTTGTTAAACTTCTCCTTTAAATAAAAGCTATTAACCACCTTTTCTGAGAGTGCTGATGTATAAAGATGCCACAAATTTACAAAAAATAGATGAAGTAAAGCATTGGATGCCACTGTTTATTGAAAGTATAAAAAAAGAGATCAAGAATGATCATTTAAAGAAAGACCCCTATTTTTTAAAAAATTATTTTCCTGGTAAAACAGCTGCAAAACTTTCTACAGAAGAGCTGGCCGAAGGGTATTTATCTGCTTTGAGACAAGAAGAAAAGTCCGAAGAAATAGCAGAGTTTTTAATTTCTTGCTGGCTAATGAAGCATCCAGAGCTTTATCACCTTTTTGAGTCGCATTTAACGCAAGTGACTCAGGATTTTTCCAGCTTAGAGCAGCTTACAGAGGAGCAAACTAAAGCTCTTCTGCAGCCCGCAATAGCTGAATTTGGCCCTTACGAAACTTATCTTTTTTCTGTATTTAACTCCGTGGTTTTTTCTAAAGAAACATTTGAGGAGCTTAAAAAGCAGGCGCAAGCATTTTTACAAAATCAGGCAGTAGCTAAGCAAGAAGAGCAAGAAAGACAAGATTTAGAAGGAATGCAAAAAAAACATGCTACTGAAATGGCTCGCTTAACAGATAAGTATGAAAAAAAGCTAATGGGTTTGCAAAAAAAATATCAGCTTGATCAAGAGGCATTAAAAAAGCAGCTGGCAGCGTTGCAGCGCAAATTGCAAGCAGGTCTTTCTTGAATCAAAAGTTTCCGTGGGTAATTTTGCCTGCGAGCAAAGAAGAAGAGTTTATGTTAGCTGCTCTTAAAGAAGCTTGGAAAGCATTTCAGCTTAATGAAGTTCCGGTAGGAGCAGTTTTAGTAAAAGAAGAAAAAATCATTGCTCGCGGACATAACCAGGTAGAGCTGCTGCAAGATGCAACAGCTCATGCCGAACTTCTTTGTCTTACTACAGCAGAAGCTGCTTTAGAAAATTGGCGCCTTAAAGGCGCTACTCTTTATTGCACAATGGAGCCTTGCGCAATGTGCGCGGGAGCAATGTTTTTAACGCGGATTGATCAGTTAGTTTGGGGGGCGCCTGACCTTCGGCATGGAGCAAATGGAAGCTGGGTAGATCTGTTTGCCAATAAACATCCTATGCACCAAATAAAAATAACAAATGGAATTTTGCAAGAATATAGCGCGCAATTAATGCGTGATTTTTTTCGTCTGCAGCGTCAAAAAAAAGCATAATGGTAAAAAAATGGATAGACTTACATGGAATTGTATAGAAGAACTATTGGAAGAGTTAATCCGAGGGCAAAAGTTAAATGTGGCAAAGAGCGGTCAAAGAATCATCCCACACCTGACAGAGGATGATCTATTACAGCCCAATGATTTTCCAGAGCTGGAAAATCATGCAGAATTTCGTTATGAAGAGGGGATGCTCGCTGGAATGCAGTCCGCCCAAATGGCTCTACGGGCAATGAAACAAGCATTAGAACAAGTTTCAATCAGCTAAATTTAGATGGCTAAACTGCTATCTACAATTAAGTCATAATGAGAGTTTTTAAGTTGGACAACCAAAGGCTTAACTGGCTTGGCTTGAGCTTTAATAGGTGTCATTATCATCGGGTAATAGTCGGTGGGTTGCTCTCCATAAAAAGCTCTAATTTCTACCGGAACCTCAAATAGATTCACTAATGCAATGATTTCTGCATTACTAGCAAAGTTAAAACTTTGAGAAATAAAATTATTAACGTAGTTTGTTAGTGGAGGGATATCTTTTTCACAAAAATTTACCTGGCAAAAAGCAAAAGGGTTATTGCTTGCTTCTTCAATAGCTTTTTTTAAGCGATCACAACTTTCTTGATAGATACTCAATTCTTTTATTAAACTTATATTAGAAGAGTTTCCCTTAGTAGTTGCATTTATTTCTTTTTCTAAGCGATCCACTCTGTCATGATTTGTTTCAAGTAATTGCACAGTTTCTGTTAATTGGCTTTGCATAGATTGATTATGGTCGTTAACAGATTCGACCAGTGCTTTGGCAATTACCACAGCAAGTTCTTTTTCTTCTTCTAAGGGGCTACTTGAACCTTCTATAAGATATTGGATCAGCTCAGGATTTTCTTGTATTAACTGTAAATTTTTATTCATCATTGCAGCAACTTGTTGCCTTAAAAAAAGGATGTTTTCAGTCGTTGCTGGCGCAGAAATAATCTCTTTTGATTCAGAGGTAAAAAGAGAAGAAATAGTGCTTTGGCTCTTTTGTTGCTCTAAAAAATCGAGTAGTTTTTTGTTTTCAGGGTGAAGCAGCCTTAAACCTACATAAAATGCCGTAAAAAAACAGTCTCCATTTCCTGGAATAGAAATGATTTTTTCTTTTACTTGCAATGCATTATTTTCCGGCTGGATCGATTGCGTTTCAGTTTGTTTTGCTAAAGTGGAATCAATCGTTTGCTCCGCTAACAAATCGTTTTTTGTAGAAGAGGAAGAATTAAGATCAGAAGAAAATAGGTTTTTAATCAGCTGTATTATTTTTTGAATAAAACTATAGAGAGGATGAATCACTAAGCGATTTGCTAAAGAAACTGTTTGGGAGGGGACACGAGAAATTCTTACTACTAGATTATAAAAACAACCCCCTGATTTTATTTCTTCTGAAGAAGAAATATCCTTATCAGGTAAGGTGAATAGAGAATTAGTGGATTGAGGTGAAACTGACTGCATAATTTTAATTAAACTTTAATTTAGGTTTTTTGTTTTAATAATAATTTTATTATAGCTTATTACCTTTTAAAACTTAATATTTTTTCAATTAATTTTGAGTTAAGATATATATAAGTAAGTAAATTTATTTGCTTAAAAAAGGTTGTTTTTTTTGCAGTTTTTCTTTACCATATCTTTTTTTGACTGTCCGCATAAAAAATCTTTTTTGTAGATAGCCTGTAACTTAAGTTTTAGCTGGATTTAAGTAAAAAAGTTAACATTTATTCGTTTTAGGAGTTTGTAAATGAAAAAAGAAAACCATCCCCCCTACCAGCAGGTATTATTTATCGATTCTGCTTCTGGTCATCGTTTTGTTTGTGGGTCCACCATGCAACCTAAAGCTTCAGAGACATTTGAAGGAAAAGAGTATCCAGTGGTCTACCTCTCTATCTCTTCAACCTCTCATCCTTTCTTCACAGGAAGCAAACAATTAGTCGATTCAGAAGGAAGAGTAGAGAAATTTAAAAAGCGTTTTGATCGTAAAAAAAGCGTGGCAAAAGAGGGAGAGCAAAAAGAGGGTTCTGAGCAAAAGCAAGAAGATAAACAAAAAGAAAACCCTGAGCAAAAAGAAAAAGTTTCTTTAGACAAAAAGAGTACTCCAGCTGCAGCAAAAAAAGAGAACGTAAAAACTTCTGCCAAAAAGAAAAAGTAGAATCTTTTTTGAAGTCTTAAAAAACTCACTCTTTTATTTAAAAAGACTTAAAAAAAAGAGTGACGTTTCCTGTAAGAATTGCCTAAATTTTTCAACCTAAACTACTTGATTGAATTATGGAAAAAAAAATTTTACAACTTTTGTCAAGGCTAAATGAGGTGGAAACACTCTTAGGCGAGCCAACAGTTTTTAACGACGCTAAAAAATATCGCTCTTTAACGCAGGAGCATTCTTATTTAAGAGAGCTAAAAACAGTTTGGGATGAAAAAATAACGGCGGAAAAACAGTTAGGTGAAAACCAGGAGATGCTTAAAGCTGAAAAAGATCCTGATTTTACTCAAGTGCTAAAAGAAGAAATTGCTTTGTTAGAGGCAAGGCTCCCTCAACTACAAGTAGACTTAGAAAAGCTACTTATTCCTCCAGATATCAATGATAACCGCGCTACTATTTTAGAGCTTCGTGCCGGAACAGGAGGAGATGAAGCTGCTTTATTTGTGGGCGATTGTGTGCGGATGTATAAGCTTTTTGCCGATACAAAAGGGTGGCAATATGAATTGCTATCCACCACCCCTTCGGACATGGGCGGTTTTAAAGAATATATTTTTGTTCTGTCTGGAGCAAATGTTCATCGTTTTTTACAGTATGAAGGCGGCACTCATCGAGTACAGCGCGTACCTGCCACAGAAGCACAAGGACGAGTGCATACCTCGGCTATCACCGTTGCGGTGCTAACAGAACCAGATGAAAGCGAAGAGATTCAACTGGATGAAAAAGATTTGCGTATCGACACTTATCGCTCTTCTGGAGCAGGGGGGCAACATGTTAATACTACTGATAGTGCCGTGCGTATTACGCATCTTCCTACTGGGGTAGTCGTTTATTGCCAAGATGAGCGTAGCCAACATAAAAACAAAGCAAAAGCAATGCGTCACCTGCAGGCTAAACTAGCTGAAGTGGAAAAGCAAAAAAAATCTCAAGAAATTGCAAGCTCTAGAGCCCAGCAGGTAGGTTCAGGAGATCGTTCGGAAAGGATTCGCACCTATAATTTTTCACAAAATCGCTTGACCGATCATCGCATTAATTTAACAAAGTATAATCTAGATAAAATCATGGACGGAGATTTAGAGGAAGTAGTCTCTGCTTTAGTGACTCATTATTATCAAGAAAAACTTAAGGGCGAAACTGTTTAAGATTGCTTATCTGTTTTTTAATAAGCAGAGCGCAAAGTTTTTTTATTTGGAAGGGGTAGCTTTTCCATGATTACGATTTCGCAGGCTCTCTCTTTTTTAGCCTACTTTTTTCATCTTCATCAGTTTGCTTTACCTGCTAAGGAAGCAGAATATTTACTATGCGACCTTTTCAGTTATTCGCGCGCAGAACTCTACCAAAATTTTTCTTGTTTTTTAACACGAGATCAATGGAAAAAGTGCCTTAGTTGGTTGCGTCAACGGCTAAAAGGAGTGCCTTTAGAGTATTTGTGTGGGAAGGTGGAGTTTTATGGAACTATCATTGAAGTAGATAACCGAGTTTTGATTCCTCGGCCTGAAACAGAAATTTTAGTAGATAAAGTTGTGCAATTTTTAAAAGGAGAGCCTTTAGAAAAGCGTCTACTTTGGGATCTTTGTTGCGGGTCTGGCTGTATTGCAATTGCGCTAAAGAAAATTTTTCCGCAGCTGCAGCTCCTAGCGTCTGATCTCTCTAAAGATGCGTTAGAGGTGGCTAAAAAAAACTGTCATAAAAACAGTGTGGAGGTGGCTCTTTACCAAGGAGATTTACTAGCCGCTGGGCAAGGACAAAAGGTCCATTATTTGATTTGTAATCCTCCTTATATTCCTTTTGCTGAATATCAAATGGTTGGACAAGAAGTGACAGCTTATGAACCGCATGAAGCGCTTTTTGCAGGCAATAATGGATTAGAGTTTTATCAGCGACTTGCAGCGCAGCTTCCCCTTCATCTCTTTAGGGGGGGCAGGGTTTGGTTAGAAATGGGATATAATCAAGGAAAGGCAATTACTCAGCTTTTCGATAATACTCTTTGGCAAGATCAAAAAGTAGAAAAAGATTGGGCAGGGCATGATCGCTTTTTTTATTGCCAATTAAAATAAGCAAGAGCGAGTTTTATCCTTTTTTTCTTTGCGATGCAAGGGAGAGAAGATCAACTTTTTTCCTTGAAATTGAATAGAAATTTGATTATCCTACTCCTGTTTAATAGGCTTGTTTTAAAGCGATAAATAGGGGAATAGATGTTAGGTTCCTTGACAGCTAAGCTGCAGGGCGTTTTTTCTAAGCTTACAGGAAAAAGCCGGCTCACAGAAGAAAATATTGTTGAAGCAGTTGGTGAGGTGCGTCTTGCTTTATTAGAGGCGGACGTGAACTATGGTGTCACTAAAACGCTAATCAAAAAAGTGAAAGAAAAAGCGATTGGTGAGAAAGTCTTGCAGTCGGTAACTCCTGGTCAGCAGTTTATCAAGATTGTGCACGATGAACTGGTTGAGTTAATGGGAGCAGAAGAGGCTACTTTGCAACTCGGGTCAAAACCTGCTGTCATTATGCTATGTGGCTTGCAAGGCTCTGGTAAGACAACGCAGTCTGCTAAACTAGCCCACTATTTGAAAAAGACAAAGCAGTGCCAATCACCTCTATTAGTTGCTTGCGATTTACAAAGACCGGCAGCTATAGAGCAACTACAAATTTTAGGTGAGCAGATCAAGGCACCTGTTTTTGCGTTGAAAAACGAAAAAGACCCTGTTGCAGTAGTAAATTTAGCTTTGATAGAAGCAAAAGAAAAGAATCATGACCTAGTCATTTTAGATACCGCTGGTAGACTGCATATTGATGAAGAGTTGATGGAGCAGCTTAAAAGAGTAAAACAAGTTGCTAACCCTGCAGAGATTCTTTTTGTGGCAAATGCCACTACGGGCCAAGATGCAGTAAATATTGCTACAGAATTTAATAAGCAAGTGGAAGTGACTGGAATTATTTTGACGATGCTCGATGGTAATACCAGAGGTGGAGCTGCTATTTCTATTCGTGAGGTAACTCAAAAGCCATTAAAATTTGAAGGGATAGGCGAAAAGCTGGATGATCTTCAGCTTTTTAACCCTAAATCAATGGCAGACCGCATTTTAGGAATGGGAGATACGATCAATTTAGTCAAAAAAGCAAAAGAACATTTTGATGAAGAAGAAGCACAAAAATTAGAACAAAAAATTCGTACAGCAACTTTTACTTACAATGATTACCTTAAGCAAATTCAGACTGTGAAAAAAATGGGCTCGATTAAAAGTTTACTTGGAATGTTACCTGGTATGGCGCAGATGCCCGCAATGGATTTTGATGAAAAAGAGTTTTATAAAGTAGAAGCAATGATTCTTTCCATGACCTCAAATGAGCGCAGCGAAAAAGATGAATTAACTCCTTCAAGACGTAAACGAGTCGCTCAAGGAAGTGGGACTAAAATAGAAGATATCAATAAATTAGTGAAGTCGTTTAAACAAGCGAAACAGTTTTTTAAAAATATGCCAAATATGAAACAATTAGAAAAGATGCTGGGAGGCTCCCTATGGCGTTAAAAATTAGATTAAGACAACAAGGTCGTGCAAAACGCGCGTTTTACCGATTGGTAGTTACCGATTCGCGTGCACCACGAGATGGAAAATATTTAGAGGCAGTGGGCTGGTATAACCCAGTAGAAGTGGAGCAAGAGAAGCAATCTTTTGTGAAACCTGAGCGTTTGAAACATTGGTTAAGCGTTGGTGCCCAGTTAACAGACAATGCAGCAGCTTTAGTAAAACGTTTAGAGCCAGCAATTATGCGTGAACAAGTAGAAAAAGAGCTTGCTCATCGCGCAAAAGTTTGTGCTAAAAGAAAAGCTAAGAAAGAGGCAAAAGCTTAAAGTGCGTGTTGATATTCTTTCTCTTTTCCCTGGTTATTTTAAGGGGCCATTTGATGAAAGTATTATCAAAATTGCACAAGAGAAAGGAATTGTAGAAATTCTTTTATGGAATATTCGCGACTTTACAAAGGATGCTATCCATCGCCGTGTAGATGACCGCCCATATGGGGGAGGCCCGGGAATGGTCATGATGGCACAGCCTGTAGTAGATGCAATTAGGCATGTAAAAAATGCAAAAAGCCGAGTAGTTTATCTTTCCCCGCAAGGGCAAGTTTTAACCGCTAAAAAATGTCGTGAGCTTTCATTAGAAAGCCATCTTATATTTTTATGTGGGCATTATGAGGGGATTGACCAACGAGCATTAGATCTTGAAGTAGATGAAGAAATTAGCATTGGAAGCTACGTTTTGACCAATGGCTGTTTGCCTGCCATTGTACTTCTTGATGGAATCGTTCGTTTAATACCCGGAGTACTGGGGCATGCATTATCTGCCGTAGAAGATTCGTTTGAAAAAGGAATTCTCGATTGTCCTCACTATACAAGACCCGTTGATTTTGAAGGAAAAAAGATCCCTGAGGTGTTACTTAGCGGCCACCACAAAGAAATCGCAAGGTGGCGACAAGAAAAAGCTTTTGAAAAAACACAAACAAATAGACCCGATCTTTGTGGGGCTTAAAAGACTATATTAATAGGAGAATTATTATGAGCAGATCTGCAATCATTGAAAAGCTGGAAAGCCAGCAGCTAAAAAAAGATATTACTTCCTTTCGTGTAGGAGATTCCATTAAAGTACACTTAAGAATTATTGAAGGGGAAAAAGAACGAACACAAGTATTTGCAGGAATTGTAATTGCTCGCAAACATAGCGGTCTTTCTGAGACTTTTTCTGTCTATCGCGTTGCTTATGGATCTGGCATGGAGCGCGTTTTTTTATTACATAGTCCAAGAATTTCAAAGATAGAAGTTGTGAAAGAGGGAGATGTTCGTCGTAGCAAGCTTTACTACTTACGTGGTAAGTCAGGAAAAGCTACAAGAGTCAAAGCTTTAATTCGGCCACGTCAAAAACGCGAGGAACCATCCTCTAAAGCTTCTGCAGCCTCTTCGGTTTCTTTGGCTTCTAATGAAGAGGTAGCTACTAGTTAAAAGGTCATTTTTAAGATAGTTTCTGATAAAAACCGCCTTTAACAAAATAAAAGGTAGCAAATTTTCTTAAAGAAATAATGAATAAACGGATTTAATATCTTTTGTTTCTATTGTTTCTTTCAGTCTTTTTGCCGCCTCTTAATTTTTTAGACAATAAATAGTTTTTAAAAAATCTACCTTTAAGGTAAATGTCACTTGGACTTAAAAGAATTTGAGCGTCTAAAGTGGATGACTCTTTATGAAAAAAAAGCGCAAGAGAAAGGTTATCATCTAATAGCAGGCGTTGATGAAGCTGGAAGAGGCCCCTTAGCAGGGCCAGTTGTAGCAGCTGCTTGCCTTCTTCCCTTTGACCTTTTGATTCCCAAAGTAAACGATAGTAAAAAATTAACTGCAAAAGTACGCGCCGAACTTTTTGACTTTCTTACTCATCACCCAGACATTCGTTATGGAATTGGTGTGATTGATGCGGCAGAAATTGATAAAATCAATATCTATCAAGCCACCATACAAGCAATGAAAAAAGCAATTGAACATCTCTCTACTCAACCGGACTACTTACTTATTGATGGGCTAGAGCTTTTTGATTTTGCTATTAAAAATGAAAAAATTATCAAAGGCGATCAAAAATCACAATCGATTGCTGCTGCCTCTATTATTGCTAAAGAGTATCGAGATCAGCTAATGGCGAGTTATCATCTTCAATGGCCTGTCTATCAGTTTGATCGGCATAAAGGTTATGGTACTTTAGCCCATCGCCAATCGATTGAAAAATATGGTTTTTGCCCCATTCACCGCCGCTCTTTTAAATTAAAAGAGCAAAAATAGCCTTATCAAGGAAAACCTATAATGAAAAGCATGACAGCTTATGGCCGCTTTAGTTCTCAACTCGAAGTTGGCCATATTGTAGTAGAAATTCAGTCCGTAAACCGCAAACATCTCGATATTTCTTTAAGTTTACCAAGTGAACTTGCTCATTTTGACATAGAAGTCAAAAAATGGATAGCATCTCATTTTTTCAGAGGTCAAATCACTGTTAAAGTCACAGCCTCTTTTCAAAATCAAATACCCTTTAAAGTATTACCAAATCTTCCTCTGGCTAAACAAGCCAAAGAAGCTTGGGAAGAAATTGCAGACTATCTACATTTGGAAAAAAAACCTTTTGATCTTTCTATGTTGGTAAGTCTTCCTGATATTTTACTATTAGAAGAAAATAGTGAATGCCAAGAAAACTACCAAAGTTATTTAAAATCAGCTGTAGAAGGGGCTTTAAAGCAGTGTTTAGCAATGAAAAAAGCAGAGGGGACTATTTTACAAAAAGATATCGCACAGCGCTTAAAAATAATGCACACCAAAATGAGCGCTATTGAACAAAGAGCTCCGGTGGCGCCACAAAAATATCGTGAAAAATTGATCAATAGACTGCAAGAGTTCCTTCCTGATCAAATAGAAAATGAAGAAAGGATTTTAAGGGAGATAGCTCTTTTTGCTGAAAAAATTGATATTACGGAAGAGATTACACGTTTTTTTTGTCACCTCTGTCGTTTTGAAGAGTTAATGCAAACCTCTTTGCAGTCAGTAGGAAAAACATTGGAGTTTATCACTCAAGAACTTGCAAGAGAAGCCAATACTATTGCAAGTAAATCTTTCGATATTGAAATTTCACGTGATGTCATCGAAATCAAAAGCGAACTTGAGCGCATCAAAGAGCAACTGCACAATATTGAGTGATCATGAATTTAAATTCCTTAAAAGAGAAAAAAAAAGGAAAGCTTTTTATTTTAAGCGCTCCTGCAGGTGCTGGAAAAACTACTTTAGTGAAAATGGTTACCAAAGAGCTTAGTACTACCATTTCTAGCATCTCCTACACTACAAGAGCTCCAAGACCTGGCGAAATCAATGGAAAAGATTACTATTTTGTTTCTAAGCAAGAGTTTGAAAGACAGATTCAGTTAGCAGATTTTTTGGAGCATGTAAAGCTTTTTAACCATTATTACGGCACGTCAAAAAAGTGGGTGAATCACCATTTAGATAGTGGAAAAAGCGTTATTTTAGTAATTGATACTCAAGGGTTTTTTCAGCTAAAAGAAAAGATTGAAACAATTTCGATTTTTATTTTGCCCCCCTCCTTGCAGGAGCTGCGTCGTCGTCTAGAAACGCGTGGGACAGAAAAACCTGAAATGATAGAAATGCGTTTAACAGAGGCAAAAAAAGAGCTTCTTTTAGCTAGTCATTACGATTACCAAATTATTAATGAAAGAATTGAGGAAGCCTATCTTGCTTTAAAAAAGATTATACTTACCTCGCTTTGCAAAGAATAAAGTAAATAACTCACAAAGGTTTCTATTGTTTTTGGAGAAAAAACTATTTGGTTTTTGTCAAAAAGTATAAACTTTTAAATAAAATGATAAGGGGACTTCTTAAATGGAAAAAAACGGTAAGCAATTTACTAATGAATCTCTTGCAAAAAAGTTTGAGAATAATTTTGTTTTGGTCAACTATGCAATTTCACTAGCAGAAAATATGATCCAATCTGGACGCGATCCGCGGGTAAGTCGCCAAGATTTACAAAGCCGAGCTATGCTAGTTTTAGAAGAAATTCGCGAAGGACAAGATCGATTTGATCCGGTTGGAACCGATTATAAAGACAGTTTTTCTATGAAAGAGTCAGCAAGTCAGCGGGCTGGCTTAGACTTAGAAAAATCAAAACTAGCTAAAGCGAATGTACCATCAGATGATCTTGGACTTGCTTCTTTCATAGAAGAAGATGATGAAGAAGAGGACGAGGACGAGGACGAGGACAAAGACGAGGAAGAGCAATAATTTGTTTTGTTTGATGGAGTAGGTTATTTATGGAAGTTTCAGAAAGCTGGGTAGTTTTGCTATCCTTAGCTATTTTAGCAACTTTAATCCTATTAGCAGCAGTTTTTTGGTATACCTGGAAAACCTTTAGGCAAACTGCTGGTGTAAGCCCTTACACTGGCATGCCTTTAAGAAAAGCAACCGACCTACCCTATTTTTCCGTCGAGCGAACTTTTACCTATCTTAATAGTTATCATCAGTTCGATAACCGCATATTTCTTCTTAGACGCTCTACTTTTTGTAGAGAAACTGGTCGAATTTTTCAAAATACCATTTCATGGCTGGGAATTGCGCAGGTAGATTGGTCTTTTTTAGTAAAAAGGTATCCAGGAGATTATGTCTCTTGGGGAAGTTTAACTCCTGAGCAGCAACGCTACATTCGCCAGTCTCATGACTCTTTAGAAGGGTATCAAACAGAAATTTCCTCTCCTTTTCCTTCACCTAGAGAAATCACTCCAGAGTATATCTATACAAAGCCAGGTCCTTTATATGTCGATTTTAATCGTAAAATTCTGCTTGGCTGGAAAATTGTGCCGGGCACAAATTTAGAAGTTCTTATTGTTCAAAAACCTGTAAAATAGCGCATTTGATGAATCAAAAAATTTTAATTACCTCTGCTCTTCCCTATGCTAATGGCCCTCTTCATTTTGGCCATATTGCAGGTGCCTATCTGCCTGCTGATTGTTATGCTCGTTTTGAAAGGCTACAAAAAAATGATGTCCTTTATGTTTGTGGCTCAGATGAATATGGAGTCGCCATCACTTTAAGTGCGGAGCAAGCAGGACGCTCTGCTAAAGAACATGTGGACCAGTTTCATCAAGTGAACAAGCAGTTTTTTGAAAAGCTGCAAATTTCTTTTGATCACTATTCCAGAACTACATGGGAAGGTCATCCCGAAACTGTGCATCAATTTTTTAAAGAGCTTTTGGCAAATGGGCATATTGAAGAGCGCGTAACCGAGCAACTTTATTCAGAAAAAGATAACAAATTTTTAGCCGATCGTTATGTAGAAGGGCAATGTCCTCGTTGTGGTTTTAATGAAGCGCGGGGCGATGAATGTCAAAGCTGCGGAGCAAGTTATGAAGCCACCGAACTAAAGCAGCCTCGATCAAAACTAACGCAAGCACCTTTAACCTTAAAAGCAACTAAACATTGGTTTTTGCTTTTAGATCATTTTAAAGAGAATCTGATTAAGTGGATTGAAACAAAGCAGTGGAAACCCAATGTCACTAATTTTATTAAAGGTTATATAGATCATCTGCATGCGCGCGCAATTACTCGCGACTCTCAATGGGGAGTTTCTATTCCTTTACCAGACCTCGAAGAAAAAGTACTCTATGTTTGGTTTGATGCTCCCATAGGCTATATTTCTGCTACCAAAGAGTGGGCTCTTCTAAAAGGCCAACCAGAGCTATGGAAAGAGTACTGGCAAAACCCTCAAACCAAGTTAGTGCACTTTATTGGCAAAGATAATATTCCTTTTCATGCCTCTATTTTTCCGGCTATGATTATGGGACAAAATCAACCTTATAAACTAGTAGACGAGTTACCTGCCAATGAATTTTATAAATTAGAAGGAAAACAGTTTAGTAAGTCTGATGGCTGGTTTATCGATTTAGAAAAGTTTTTTCTGCACTACACCGCAGATCAAATTCGTTATGTCATTGCAGCTAATGCGCCCGAGACGGCAGATAGCGAGTTTACTTGGAAAGATTTTCAACAGCGTTGTAACGCTGAACTATTAGGAAAATATGGAAACTTAGTAAATCGCGTTTTAGTATTTTTACAAAATCAAGCCTCAGGAAAAATTCCTATCTTTAATGAGGATGATTTGGAAGAGAATGATCGAGACTTTTTAAAAAAAGTAGATACACTTGCCGATCAGGCAGAAAATCTCTATCGTCAATTTAAAGTGAGACAAGCAAGTCAGACAATCATGGAACTTGCGCAGTTGGGAAATGGCTACTTTGATAGTAAGCAGCCTTGGAAAGATGCAAAACAGTTATCCACTCGCCCCAGAATGCAGACCACGCTACTTTGCTGCCTTTATTGTTTAAAGGCTTTGGCGCTGATCTCTTTGCCTATTATTCCAAGCGCAGCGAAAAAACTAGTAGAGATGCTAGGAGAGCAGTTACAAGAGGTTTATCAACTAGGCTGGCGCCAATTTTTGCAAAAACCTGTCATGCAAGGTAAGCAGCTTGCTCCTCCTACTATTTTATTTACCCGCATCGAAGAAGAGGCGATAGCAACAGAATTAAAAGAGCTTAATCAGCTTGCTTTAGCTGCCAGCAAAAAAAAAGAGCCAATGCAAAAAGAGATCTTACCGCTTAAAGAAGAAATTGAAATCAGTGAGGTAAAAAAATTAGATTTGCGTGTGGGCCTTATTTTAAAGGCAGAAAAAGTAGCGAAGAGTAAAAAATTGCTCAAACTTTTAGTCGATATTGGCATAGAAAAAAGAGTGATTGTTTCAGGAATAGCAAATAACTACTCGCCTGAAGAGATCATTGGTAAAAAAGTGGTGGTAGTTGTTAATTTAAAGCCTGCTACCTTAATGGGAATTAAAAGCCAAGGAATGATTTTAGCGGGAGGAAGTGGCTTAGAAATGGAGCTACTATCTGTTCAGCAACTTAAAGTTGGCGAAGAAGTTTCCTAAATCTAGCTGCAAGTAAAATCAAGTAGCTTAGCTTTTATCTTTTTTCTTAGTTGCTTGCTAACCATCTCTAAAACTTGATTTTCTCTTTAGGGATGGCAGTACCTTCTACATCTAAACAAGTTAAAGAGGTTAGTGTAGTTAAACTCTTAGGAAGATCTTGTAATTGTGGGTTATTGTAAAAACTAAGAGATGCCAGCTGTTTAAGTAGCCCAATTTGGGCTGGCAAATAAGTTAACTGGTTATTGTCAAGATAGAGCTCTAAAAGCTGTAACAGCTTGCCAATTTTTGCAGGAAAAGAACGAAGTTGATTATTACTCAGGCAAAGTTTTGTCAATTGGCAAAGGTGTATGATTTCTGTAGGTAAAGAGATTAGCTGGTTATGATCAAGATAAAGTTTTTCAAGCTGCAAAAGCTGTCCAATTTCTATAGGTAAAGAGTCGATTTTATTATTATTAAGGTTCAATATTTTAAGCAGCGAAAGCTGCCCAAGTTCGGTTGGTAAATTGTTTAGCTTGTTATTAGCAAGGCTGAACTCTTTAAGTTGCGCAAGCTGCCCGATTGTTATTGGTAAAAAGGTAAGTTCATTATTGTCCATACTAAGATAGTGAAGCTGCAAAAGCTGCCCAATTTCTACCGGTAGAGTGCTTATGGCATTATCATCAAGATAAAGTCTTTTAAGTTTGAAAAGCTGCCCAATTTCTGCTGGTAAAGAGCTTATCTTGTTATGATTAAGATAGAGGCTTGTGAGCTGCAGAAGCTGTCCAATTTCTATAGGCAAAGAGGTAAGTTTATTACTGTTAATGCTAAGATGTTTAAGTTGTAAAAGCTTACCGATTTCTACCGGTAAAGCGCTTATCTCATTATCATCAAGACAAAGTCTTTTAAGCTGGATTAGCTCCCCAATGTCTGCTGGCAAAAAAACCAGCTTATTGCTATCTAGGTCAAGCTCTATAAGGTTTGTAAGTTTTGCAATTTCTATTGGTAAAACAGTTAGTTTATTTTCAACAAGGCTAAGCTCTTTTAACTTTTGTAAATGTTCAATTTCTACTGGAAGAAAACTCAAGTTATTATTGTTAATATGAAACTCTTCTAGCTCTATAAGATATTTAATTTCTAATGGCAACGCTTCTATGTGATTCCCCGTTAAATCCATTTTTTTAAGTTTTACAAGCTGTCCAATTTCTACTGGTAAAGAGGTCAGACAATTACCGCTGAGGTAAAGCTCTTGTAGCTGCGTTAGCTCACTTAAGATAGGCGGCAATGTAGTTAAGCGACAGCCGTTTAAATGAAGTTCTGCTTTATTTTGTTTATAAACGTCCCAAATTTCTTTTGCTGCAAATGTTTTATCTCCTTGAACAGAAAAATCTTTTAGCCACAGATCGAGTTGATGTTTCAACTCGCTCTCTTTTGAAAAAATATCCATGGAAGGTGGAAAATTGGTGGATGTCATCGGGTGGGCTACATTTAAATGCATAGTACGCCTTTTTTTTAAACTTTAAAAAATAGCTTAGCTCAATTTTAAAAATAGTAATATATTTTTTTAAAATTTTAGTTGAGCGGAGGATGATTCAGTGGCAAGCTTTGTAGATGTTTACAAGAAACTGCCTAATCGAAGATGTTATAGGAGAGTTTTTTGATGGGATTTTAGTAGTAAGCTGATACAGGTAATTGCCAAAAGAGTAATTTTAAATTACAGAGGAGGGTATACATAGGTTGATTAAAAATCTTAAGCCAAACCTGCCTATTACAAAAAAAAGCGTCTAGTAGTTATATTTTAACAACTTTTTTTGCTTTGCTTTTCATAAAGATTACTTTTTAATAGAAGAGCTGGTTTAAATGGTAAAAATAATTCTAAAAGCTTTTATTTACTGTAGGATTTTTTTCATAGAATTTTTTATAGAAATTTAGGAGTCACTTAAAGTTAAGTTAAAAACTGTGAAAAGTACAAGCTAACTATAAAAGTGCTCTCCTAACTTTGAAAAAATAGAAAGCGAGTTAAACTTTTTTTCCTTCTTTGCGCATTTTTTTCGCTACTACAGCAATGCCTAAACGGTCAATAGTACGCATAGCAGCAGTGGACATTTTTAAACTAACAAAGCGATTTTCTTCAGCAAACCAGATCTTTTTCTTGAATAGGTTGGGCTGAAAACGTCTTTTTGTTTTTCCTGTTGTTTTTAAGCCAATTCCTTTTTTCTTTTTGGCAATTCCACGTATGGCATATTTGTAGCCACGATGAGGTCGCTTTCCTGTAACTTGGCAGACTTTTGACATGTGATTCTCCTAATAAGACTTTCAAAATTATATAAGGCAACATAGCAAAATAGAGATTATTAAACAATGCAAAAAATTGCTAACAAAGAAGGCTCAAGCTGCTGGTAAAGAGTAAGTTTTGATAAGAAAAAGTAAAAAAGAGTGTTTTGATTTTTTACTGCTAATGGAAAATGTTTAGTTAGTCGAGGGGAATCCACCCTTTTTTTACATTAAATCGTCTGTTTTTTTCTTTTTTTCTTTTCTCTTCCACTGTCTCTTCGCTATCCATTTTGTGCTGGCCGCTAGAATGTGCATGGTTAGATCCAAGCGCTAAAAATTTATCGCGTAGTGCAATGATTTGATTCCAATCAATTTTTTTAAGATCAAACAAAAAAAGCTCTTCTTCCTCTTTAGCAGATAGGTGGAGCTGCTGATAGAGAGAAGGCTTTAATTTTTGCATTTTTTTAAGTTCTAAACGAAATTCATTTAAAATAAATTCCACTTCTTCAGGAGTTAAAGAGAGCTTGCCTGCTTTGATCTCTATGCCGATAGATGCGAGGCTTTCTAAATTTTGCATGAGCATTGTCTTTAACGTTTGCTCAAGCGCTATCTCTGCTTGTGAGTAGTTGACTTTAGCCATATAAATTTTCTCGTTTAAGTTCTCTTTAAAATTCATCATAGGCTAAATGAAACTATATAACAATTGTTTGAAATCATCTTTCCATATTATACCAAAAGTAGAGAGGATCTATTTTAAGGTGAAAAGATATGGAAGAGATGCAAGCAGATATTGTAGTGATAGGATCTGGCCCTGCTGGCCAAAAAGCTGCGATCCAGGCGCGCAAATTAGGTAAAAAAGAAATTGTAGTAGAAAAAGATTTCAGGCCAGGTGGCGGCTGCCTCTATTCAGGTACGATTCCCTCTAAAAGTTTTAGGGAAGCTGTAGTGGATATGACCCGGTTTTACGATCGGCATTTTGCAGGAAAAAATTACACACTACCTGCTGTCTCGATGGATGACTTGACAAAGCGCATTAATTCAGTGATAGAAGAAGAAAAAAATATTATTTCACGGCAGTTTCAAAAAAACGATATTACTCTTTTGCAAGGGTCTGCTCGGTTTGAAAATCAACATACGGTGATATTGGTAGATGCAGACTATCGCCTTAAATATCAACTAAAGGCCGAAACTTTTATTATCGCAACAGGTTCTAACCCCAGAAATCCAGTAGACGTCCCCTTTGATCGCGAGACGATTTTAGACTCTACTACTTTACTAAGTATTCGTAAAGTACCAAAAAGCATGATTGTGTTGGGCGGCGGAGTCATTGGTTCTGAGTATGCCAGTTTTTTTGCTGCTTTAGGTACAGAGGTTTCTGTGATCGACAAGCGCGAGCACATGCTTCCTATGTTAGACGATGAAATAGGAATTCAGTTGCAAACCGCTTTAACCAGTATTGGTTTAAAATTTTTTGGAAAAAAAGAGCCAATAAAAATCACGAAGCAAAATGGAATAGCTCATGTAGAGTTCAAAGATGGACAGACGCTTTCGGCAGAGGTGCTTCTCTATGCTTTGGGGCGTACTGCAAATGTAGATGCTTTGCATATTACAAATATTGGAATTCAACCAGATCAAAAAGGCTACATTCCCGTTAATGCTCTATTTCAAACTGCAGTGCCACATATTTATGCGGTAGGAGATGTAATTGGCGGCCCTTGCTTGGCTTCCACAAGTATGGAGCAAGGAAGATTAGCCGCTTTGCATGCTTGTGGGTTAAGAACCCATTTTTTTCCTGCTTTTTATCCCGTAGGGATCTATACGATCCCAGAAATTTCTTCTTGTGGATATAACGAAGAGGAGTTAAAATCAATGGGGTATCATTATGAAGTGGGCCGAGCTCACTATTACGAAATAGCTAGAAGCCATATCGCTGGAAGTAATACAGGTTTGCTTAAAATCTTGTTTCACGCAGAAACATTAGAGATTTTAGGTGTCCATTGCATTGGAAGAAATGCCACTGAAGTTGTCCATATTGGACAGATGGCAATTAGTTTTCATGCACATATCGACTTTTTTGTTGATCATGTCTTTAACTATCCAACTTATGCAGAAGGGTATAGAATTGCTGCCTTGAATGGAATTAATAAAATAAAAGCAAAGCGATCTTTATGAATGACAAAAGAAAAGAAGAGCCAGTAGTGGTTATCTTAGCTGAGCACGAAAAGATAGAAGCAGACGAATATATTCAAGATAAAGATTTTGTTTATAGGAAAAAAACGGAAGTAGAAGAGCAAGTTTATACGTATCGCTCTCTATTTTGGGCGCGCCTTACCTATTTTTTAGCGCTTTTCCCATTAGCGCTCGTCATTTTTTACCATCTAATTAAATTTTCTTTGGAACTCTTTTCAGCGGCTTTTCAAAGCTTTAAAAATAGGCAAAAAAATAGGCAATGTTTCAAAACTTTTACTTATAGCCTCTCTCTTTTTAAAACTTTAACTGGTCTATTGGTGGGTGTCATCAATCCAAACTGGGGAAAAAAATTGCTCTCTCTTTTTTTTTCCTTAAACGCTAATGCGCAAAACGCCTATTTCTCTTCTTTGTTTAATTTTTCTGTATGATCTTTTTTTAACTTCTCTTTAAATAGGGTTTGTCTGCGCTATTTTTTTTGGCAAATAGAAAAAAAACAAGAGCGCTGCAGCTCTTGCCTTTAGTACTTTAAAGCTCTGATGGATTAATTTGGTAGTCGATTGCTTCGTTTTCATATTGCAGTATCAAACGACTATGAGGGGGAATGGTACCTTCGATCATTGCTTTAGAAAGCTGGTTAATCACTTCGCTTTGAATATAGCGCTTTAAAGGCCGTGCACCAAAACGAGAGTCATATCCTTTTTTAGCTAAATGGGTCACTACTTCTTTTTGCCACGTTAAAGCAATCTCTTTATCTAACAACCGTTTTTTCAATAGATCGAGCTGAATAAGAACAATTTTTTCCATATCCCTTTCTCGTAAAGGCAGGAAAGGTAAAATATCGTCAAGCCGGTTGAGAAATTCAGGTCTAAAATGTCCTTTGATAATTGGGTCAAGAGTAAAAAGTAGCTCTTCTTTAGCTAGGTCTTCTCCCTGTTTTTCTATGACTTCTAAAAGCTGCTGAGAGCCTAAATTGGAGGTCATGATGAAAATAGCGTTTTTACAGTTTACCATGCGTCCTTTGCTATCTGTAAGCCTGCCATCGTCAAAAACTTGCAAAAGAATATTAAACACATCGGGATGGGCTTTTTCTATCTCATCTAATAAAACAACT
>CATLPS010000010.1 GCA_950054535.1 uncultured Chlamydiae bacterium
AAAAATAAAAGTAGGGGAGCCTTTTAGCACAAGCGTTACCGCATACTTTTCTACATATTGCTGACACTCTTTTAAAAGGTTGGGACTTATCTCAAGGGGAGAAGAGGATTGTAAAAGTCTTTGCATTTCGCCAAGATGAGGGGTGATAATTGTATTAGCTGTAGGCAAAAATTCTTTTTCTGCAAGAAAAAAAAGAGCGTCTGCATCTAATACGGTAGGGATGTTTAAAGCAGGAATGACACTTTTCAGTAGCGCTTTTACTTGGCTCTCTCTTCCCAGGCCAGGTCCGATGAAACAAGCCTTTGCTTCATTAAGAGCTGTGATGGCAAAAGGTGCATCTTCATATCGATAACAGAGCTTAATGAGTTCTAAGGGACTATTTGTCAAAAGGCTGGCCATCTCTTCGGGGTAGAGTAGTTTAACGATGCCGCTACCCGCCTTTAAAGCCGATAAACAAGCAAGTAAAGCTGCTCCTGGCATGGAAAACGAGCCTGCAAGGGCGGTGACAGAGCCTGCTTGGTACTTATGTCGATCTCTTGTTAAGAGAGGAAGTAAAGAGCTGGCGCTTTTTAAAGTGAGCAAACGATAATCAGACTTTATCTGTGAAGAAAAAGGAAGTCCAAGGTCAATCGGCTGTATCTTTCCTACGTGGCTCCATCCTTTATTAAAAAAAAATCCTGTTTTAGCAGCGCCTAAACAGAGAGTTTTTGTAGCTTCAATGGCAATAGTTTGTACAAAACCATTTGAGCTATCTAGCCCTGAAGGGGTATCAATACTAATAATGGGTTTTTTACTTCGGTTTGCTCTTTTGATTAAATCAAGGTAGGGAGGCTGCACTTCTCCTTTAAATCCTATGCCAAATAGCCCATCTAAAATAAGTAAAGCAAAGGGGGCTTCTTCAAAAGAACAAACAACTTTTCCCCCTTTTAGCTCAAATCTTTTGCGAGCTGCCTGACAAAGAGCGGAGCAGTTTTTAAGTTCTTCTGGTTGTACTGCTAAGACCAAATAGCCCGCCTCAAGTAAATAGCAGCCAGTGATAAAGGCATCACCACCGTTATTTCCTTTACCGCAAAGCAGTACAATGGGATTTTTTAACTCTTGTGGACTAAATTGACAAAGGTCATTTTTTAACTCTGCAAAAATAGCGATTGCTGCTTGCTCCATTAAATCAGCAGCTTGATACCCGTTTTTAAAAGCATGGTCTTCGAGCTTGTTCATTTGCGAAGCAGATAAAACAAACATTTTAAAGGTGCTCCTCTTTAACAGTGCGTTGCATTAAAGCTTTTACTGCTTCTTGAGGAGTTAAATTTCCATTCATAATATCAAAAACTGCTTTAGAGATAGGCATTTCAATTTCATATTTTTTTCCTAGCTCAAGAGCAGAGCAGCAAGTATAAGCGCCTTCTACTACCATTCCAATTTTTTCTTGTGCTTGAGTTACCGTGTTTCCTTGAGCAAGATAGGTTCCAAAAAGAAAGTTACGACTTAAATCAGAGCCACAAGTTAAGCAGAGATCTCCCATTCCAGTAAGCCCATACATTGTTTGCGATTTACAACCATATGCCAAGGCTAATTTACATATTTCATGCAGGCCTCTAGTCATTAAAGCAGCTTTGGAACTATTTCCAAGGTTTAAACCATGCGAAATTCCACAGGCAATTGCAATGACATTTTTTAACGCTCCGCCAAAAGCAACCCCAGCAATATCCATGTTAGGATAAACGCGAAAGCTAGGTGTGGTAAATAGGTCGCAAACTTTTTGCACAGTTTCAAAGCAATATCCCGAGGCTACTACAGAGGCTGGAAAACCGGCAATTACCTCCTTAGCAAAGCTGGGGCCGCTAAGCAAACAAAGATTGGGTCGATGCATCTCTCCTAATACTTCAGCAGCAACCTGAGGAAGAATTTGGCCTGAGCCTTGCTCAATTCCTTTAGAAGTAATTACAATGGGGCAGTTGGGAATGGAAAGAGAGCGCATTTGTTCAAATACAGGCCGAATCCCTGCGCACGTAACAGATTCTACAATTAGATCAGCCTCGTTTAATACTTTTGCTAAATCAGTAGTAAAAGAGAGGCGATCAGGAGAGCAGTACTCTTTAAAGCGAGGGTGAGGCTCTCTTCGATTAAGGTGATCAGCTAAATCAGGGTTTGCCGTCCAAGCCACTACTTGGCAGTTATTTTGGTTTGCCAGCAAAGAAGCAAGACAATATCCCCATGCTCCTAAACCTAAGTATCCAATTTTTTTCATGCTTTACTCTTGACGGTTTTATCTTTTACTGTTGGGCTAAAAAGCCGTTATTCATTTTAAACTACAGCTAATTTACCATTTGTATAAAGGTACAGGCAAGAGGAAAGTCATTTTACTTTGTCAAGTAGCTATTTTGCCTCAAGCGACTATCTCAAGGATAAATCGCTTGAGAAAAAAAATAATTATTCCTCTAATGAACTTTCTTCTAGTGTTAGATCAAAGTCTGAGCCGTGACTTAGTAAAATATCGGCAATAATGGCTCCTACACGTTGACTAAAGCAAAGGCTTTCATTGAAAAAATCATATACCATGTCATATTCCCCTATAGAGGTAGATGCAAAAGCTTGCGCTAATTGTTTTAGTCCCATTAAACGGGTTTCTAAAGCTTGGTGTAATAGCTCTCTTTCACAGCGGCTAGCAGAAGTTGCCATTACGATAGCTTGATAAAGTTCTTCATTAGATTCTTGCAAATCGGAAATAATTTGCGGAAGCTGGTCTGCATCTGTTTGATAAGCTTCAATATAGTCAATGAAAAGAAGGGCTTGTTCATCTAAAGCCATGGAAATTTCGCTATTCATCTCTTCTGCAGAGCGCATAATAAAGCGGTTGATGTTAGAAGAGTTTCTTGTCAATAAGTTGGCAATTGCGCTTTCTTCGCCATTTTGCGGTAAAATCACTGCTGCCTCAATAGTGGGTAGATCATTGATCGCACTTGCTTTAGCAGCAGCTACTTGCATTGCATCTCTCATATAAATCGTATTTGTTCGCCAAAGCTGTTGGGATAAAACCGTTGCTCTAGGAACATCTGTTGTCCTTGTTCTATTTTGGTTTTGACGGATATAGTTTGCAGGGTTGAAGGCCATTTCAATAGATTGAGTAGCAAAACCAACGGTTTCTTTACCAGTTTCTTTGGCCTCAATTTCTGCTGTGCAAACAGCTAAAGAAAAAAGTAGCCCAAATTTTGTTAAACGATTCATAAGTAATTTCATGGATAACTCCTTAAAAAATTAGTAAATTCTGAACTTTTACTCTTGATAAGCTAAAAAAACTATCTTGAGCAGTGATTACAAAAGGCCATACCCAAAACTCTGCCCAATCTTTGCGAAATACGAAGAAATCGTGCATAGGAGTCATAAGCAGTTGCATACGCGCTTTCATCCTCTAAAGTATCATCAGAAGCAGCAACAAAGTTTTGACTAACTGTAATGGATTGATTTAAAAAACGACGCAAAAGCCTTTCGATTTGCGCTCTTTCTGATTTGCTACGAACGCCACTGGTCATCGACTGAATAAGACAGTTGAGGTTGCTTTCTAAAGCTGCCAAAGCATCTTCTGTTTCTAGCATGGAGCTATTGACTAAACCTCTTGTATAGTCAAAAATCAGATTGGATTGCATATTAAGCAGATAACTAAGAGAGCCTCTTTCTGTGCATCCCTCTTCGGAAGTTCCTGTGACAATTCGGTCAATTGTGCGACTATTTTGCATCAGTTGCTGATCGATATTAAATAACTCATCCCCCACTGTTTCTTTAGCGATGGATTCTATTCCTGCTTTTAAATAAACTGCGCGATCCTGCCATGTATTCATAGACTCTAAAGTGCAACGGCTAATTTCGCGATCGGCTTGATTGGTAGAAGACTGGCACCCGCAGCGCATCTCTACATTTGTTACTGTTTGTAAGCCTGTTTCTTGGCTATATCCTAAATTAAAAGTGAGTACAGCAAGTAGGCAAGCGATAAAGCGGCTATTTAGGCTCAAATTCTTCATCTTATCTCTCCTTATAGTTTGAGTTGACTTAAATTTTTGGTAAACTTTAAAACCACTACAGCAAAAAGCCTGAAGTTTTTACTCTTTTTGAATTTCTGTTTTAAAGGAATCGGTGGCTTTTCATCCTGCTTTTTCATCAAAAGATGGGTCATTATCACATTAGATTTAAAATATTTTTTTGTCTATTTTAAGCGCGCTAAGGAAGATGAATAAAAAATGAAAAAATTTATTCAAGGAAAAATCAATTGGTTCTCTTTTTTTATACCAAGGTTTTTGTTAAGCTCTCTTTTTACTTTTTTATCGAACTAAAAACTTTTAAAAATTTATAGATAGCTAATGAATAAAGAAGAACTAACAAATTGGATAGAGACAATCTTTAAAGAGGAACAGCTCATTTTAGCAGTTTTCAGCGCTCCTTTTAAAAATATAGAGATCAAAAAAGCTACTGTTCGTCCTATAAAAATTAAAAATAAAATTTTTTTTCAATTATCTTTGCACAGTAAAACGCAAGTTTTTCACCGTAACTTAAACTCTAGTGAGTGCCAAAAATGGGTGACAGAACAAGTAATACACTACAAACAAGCGATGATTGATACTGACTTATTTGATTATCAATTATTGATCAGCAAAAAACAGACCATTACTCTTTTGAAAAAAAATTCCTCTAAACAACCGCAACTTAAGCTACATAATCGTCAAAAAAATCATTACTTAGAGGAAGGAAAACCCCTTTCTTTTCTTGTGCAACTGGGCATCATGACAGCAGAAGGAAAAATAATAGCAAAAAAAAGTCATAAGTTTTTTCAGATTAACCGTTTCTTGGAGCTGGCAGAAGAGACACTAAGCCAGTTTGAAAAAGATCAAAAAATAGTTGTAATCGATTTTGGTTGTGGCAAGGGCTATCTTACCTTTGCTCTCTACTATTATCTCACTTTTATCAAACAGCTAAAGGTCGAGATGATAGGACTAGATCTAAAAGCAGATGTAATTGAAAAGTGCCAACAAGTAGCTAAAGATCTTGGCTATCATCAGCTTCATTTCAAGCTAGGAGATATCTACTCTTATCATAGCAAGCAAAAAATCGATATGGTAATTGCTTTACATGCTTGCAATACAGCCACTGATGCTGCTTTACAAAAAGCAGTAGAGTGGCAATCAAAAGCAATTTTATGCGTTCCTTGCTGCCAAAGTGAGCTCTACCAGCAAGTAAAAAACTCCGCTCTTACTCCTTTACTTAAACATGGAATTTTAAAAGAACGTTTTGCAGCTTTAGCCACAGATGCACTGCGCGCTCAGTTGCTGGAAGTTTTAGGGTATAAAGCACAAGTAGTAGAGTTCATAGAGATAGATCATACTCCAAAAAACTTATTAATCAGAGCTGTTAAAAGCTCTTTTGTTAAAAAAGAGCAAGCATGGAAGTTATATAAAGAGATGAAAGAGATATTAAACGTAGAGCCTATGTTAGAAAAATTGCTCAAAAAAGAGCTAGCCCTCTAATCGTTTTTTATCATTTTAAAAACTATTTTCATTTTCCTCTTCTTCGATCCACTCATGTTCATGAGGTGCTGTTAAAAAAGATTTTTGTCCGCTGTAGATAATATTACCAAATGCGATCGATGCTGGAACGCGATACTTTTGAAAAAGATTTTTTAAAAATCGAAAGCGAGGATATTTTACTCCTTTTTCAATTTTTACAGGAATAATGGGGTAGTTGGCTGCTTCAATAATTTGGTTAAAAGGACTTGCTTGATGTAGCTTTTCAATTTCTGAGTGAACATCCCAACTTTCAATAAAAAGACAAACCGAAATTCCTTTGCTTAAGTTTTTTAATATTTCGTTTAAACAGGCTGGATCTTTATCTAAAGGCTGAATATTTGAAATAAAAACAACGCGCAGCATGCGATAGAGCCGCCTCATCCATGGCGTATGGGTCTGCTCTTGTTCAATAAAAAATCTTATTCTGCGTCTTTGAGAGCCTAAGAGCAGCAGCGTATCATTCCAGTCAGTATGGGTACAAACATATACAGCCGGGCAGTCGGGAATATTTTCTTTTCCTATAAAAAGGGTGCGAAAATGAAGTTTAGAGAGTAAAGAGGCGGTAAATCTAGTAAAATAGTCAAAAAACTGAAAGCCAAAAGCCACCATGACACCTAATGTCAAAAAACCAATTAAACTAAATCCTTGATCGGCCCGAATCTGAAAAACTTCTGAGTTAAGGTAAATTAAACTAGAGGCAATGAGCACCCCTACAAAGCTTAAGAAATTGTTTGCGGCTACCATTTGTCCGCGCACCTGTTTAGGGCTTGCTACTTGTACGTAAGAGTCTAAAGGGATTTCATACAAACCCCCAAAAACGCCAAGTAGAGTTACCAAAACAATAACAGCCAAAATGTTTCCCGAAAAAAAATCGAGTAAAAAAGCGCAAATAGCAATTCCTAGCGCTCCAAAAGGAACAAGGCCTAATTCTACAATACGGCCAGAAATTTTCCCAGCAAGTAAGGAACCTGTGCCAATTCCAAGTGCGGTTAAAAAGAAAAGATAACCTCCTTGGATGTCAGATAGCTCTAAAATATTTATAGCAAAAGGAATGATATTAAGCTGCATAAAAGCTCCTACAAATAAAAAATAAGAAGAGCCTAAAATAGCCGGGAGAAGAGAGACTTCTTGGCGAGCTTGTTTTAAGGTTTGATAAATTTCGCGTAAGAAAAAAAATTGCGGCTTTTTAGAGGAACCAGAAGGCGGTGTAGGTTCGATACAAAAACTGGTGACTACTCCAGTAAGTGCAATAAAGGTGCAAACAATCGCACATAAAATAAAGTTGCGATTTGTGACTTGCGCTAAAAAAGAGGCTAAAAAATTTCCTAGAATAATTGCTAAAAAAGTAAAAGAGGTCATTAAGCTATTCGCTTTTGAAATTTTATCAGTGGAAACTAATTCTGGAACGATACCATATTTCGAAGGCCCAAAAATAGCGCTTTGCAAAGCCAGTAAAAAAAGAATGGCATAAGATCCCCAGGTACTTTGCAGTCCAAAAGCTAAGACCCCAAACCCCATGATTACTAGCTCTAAAATCTTAGTAGTAACAATAATATCGCGTTTGCTTAAGCGGTCGGCAAGCGTTCCTGATAGAGCGGAAAAAAGAAGAAAGGGAATGACAAAGATGGCACCTGTCAACGCTAAAATTTGGTGGCTTGCTTCAATCCCTTTGAGTTGAATAAGAAAATAGACAATAAGTAGCTTATAAATGTTATCATTTAACGCACCCAAAAATTGAGTGACATTTAAATAAGTAAAGGAAGAAAAGCGGCGATAAAAAATAGGGGCGTTCATTTGTAAATCTTTCTACGGTTTTAAAACTTTTTTAAAGTATGAAGAGTCTTAATTTTACCCTCAAGTCTTTTTTTAACAACAATTTATAAACTAAAAAGCTCTCAGTCTTAAAAAAAGAAAATAGTTTTCTTATCTTTTGCATAAGAAAAAATTAAGGGCTTGACAGGGAGAATCACCTTAAGTTATTAAAAAATAAAAATATTTTCTTTATGAAATGAATAAGATGGATTGAGGTACTTTAAATGACATCTAAACTTTTACTGCAAGATCTAGAGTTAAGGAATAAAAAAGCGCTTATTCGCGTTGATTTCAACGTTCCTATGGATAATGGATTTATTACAGACGATAAACGTATTATAGAATCGCTGCCAACTATTTCTTATGTGTTAGAGCAAGGTGGGGCAGTTGTTTTGCTGAGTCATTTGGGAAGACCAAAATCGAAACAGAAAAACTTGTCTTTAGCTCCTTGTGCGAAGAGACTATCCAAGTTAATCGATCGACCAGTAAAAATGGCTGATGACTGCTGTGGTCCAGAAGTAGAAAAATTGGTTAGCCAGCTCAAACCGGGCGAAATTGTCTTGCTAGAAAACTTGAGATTTCATGTAGGAGAGCAAGAGCCTGCTAAAGAACCTGGGTTTGTTAGCTCTTTAGCGCGGCTGGGCGATGTCTATATCAACGATGCTTTTGGCGCTGCTCATCGCGAGCACGCTTCAGTGGTAGCAATTACGCAGTTTTTCCCCGAACGTGCTGCTGCTGGGTTTTTGCTACAAAAAGAGATGAAGTATTTAGGCGCCACTATTTTACAACCTGCACGTCCTTTCTACGCAATTTTAGGAGGAGCAAAAATTTCTACCAAATTTAGAGTGCTGGAATCATTGATGAAAAAAGCAGATGTTTTGTTAATTGGCGGAGCAATGGCAAATACATTTTTAAAGTCGGAAGAGAGAAAAATTGGAAGTTCTTTTTACGAAAAAGAGTTTTTGACCGTAGCGCGAGAATTGCTAGATATTACTACTAGCCCACGTTGTCGTATTATGTTGCCAGTAGACCTTATTGTAGCCGATGAGATTAACTCCAAAGCCAATACCAAGATTGTATCTGTAAAAGAGGGAGTTCCCAAAGGATTTCAAGCTTTAGATATTGGGCCGGCTACCATTGATCTTTATGCCAAAGAGTTGCAAAAAGCGGCTACTGTCTTTTGGAATGGTCCTTTAGGAGTGTTTGAGTGTTCTCCCTTCGCGGGCGGGACACATGCCATTGCAAAAGCAGTAGCAAAGTTAGAGGCTACTACGATTGTAGGAGGAGGAGATTCTCTTGCGGCAATTGAACAATCGGGCCTTAGTGCCAAGGTAAGTCATCTCTCTACGGGAGGAGGAGCTACTTTAGAATTTATTGAAAAAAAAGGTAAACTACCTGCTATTAATGCTCTTTCTGATAAAGAAGCTTTAGTTTGTTCTATATAAAGAAATAGATCTTTATTAATATGTTTTTAATATAAAATCAAACTATTTAAATAAATGTTTTATTTGTTTAAAATAAAAAGGAAAATTGAAAAGAGGTTGATTAAAATTTCGCTGCCAGGTATACCTATTGTTTTCATTTGAGATAAGTTGTTTTAGATTTAAGAAACTTGAGTAAAGACTTTAACGAGGAAGTCTGTGGCTAAAGGATCTACATTTTTCTATTCCATGCATCAACAGCAATTCTTCATGTATCAAGTTTTTTATTGTGATTTTTGCTTATTGAATAAGCACCTAAGAAAAAACAGTGATTTGCCTAAAGGCAGTCGTTGTAGAAGCTTTAATAGCGATGGCGTAAGAAATGCCTTCATGTTTGTAAAAAACGTGAAGGCATTTTTTTTTGCTTTCATTGCTTTTATTTCTTTTAAACTTTATTAAAATTTTTGCAACAAGGACGAAATATTCATGCCCGAGACTCAAACGGCCTCTCATGAATTTAAGCCGTGGCGGCGCTATCTTTGGCCTGTCCACTCTAGTGAGCTCAAAAAGCTTTTTCCCATGCTAATGATTTTTTTTCTAATTTCATTTGATTATAATATTTTGCGAACTCTAAAAGATTCTTTGTTAATTACCGCCAAAGGATCTGGTGCCGAAGTCATTCCCTTTGTTAAAGTATGGGGGGTTTTTCCCGGAGCAATTATGATGACAGTTTGGTTTGCATGGCTTTCTAATCGTCTATCTAGAGAGGCAGTGTTTTACTGCATTATTGGCTTTTTTCTCGCCTACTTTTTTTTCTTTACTTTTGTACTCTACCCCTTGCGCGACCTCATTCATCCTCATGCTTTTGCTGATCAGCTACAAAGCTTTTTGCCAGCAGGTTTTAAAGGCCTTGTGACAATTCTTCGTTATTGGAGCTTTACTCTTTTTTACGTAATGTCTGAGCTTTGGAGTAGTACTGTACTGTCTGTTTTATTTTGGGGTTTTGCCAATCAGGTGACAAAGCTTAGTGAAGCAAAACGTTTTTATGGTCTATTTGGCGTGGGAGCAAATGTTTCGGGAATTGTCGCTGGCCAAATATCGGTTCTTTGCTGTTACTATACTCGTCAAGGAGATCTTTTACCTTTTGGAGAAGATGGTTGGCATCACTCATTGATGTTAATGGTTTCTTTAATTTTAATTGCCGGTATGGCTGCTCTTTTTCTTTTCCGTTGGATGCATAAAAACGTACTTGCACAAGAAGAAAGCGTTCATCTTAATGAAGAAAAGGGTGCAAAAGAAGTAATTGGTAAACTCTCCCTTAAACAAAGTATCTCTTTTCTGTTACGCTCTCGTTATTTGCTTTGTATTGCCATTGTAGTCATCTCTTATAATCTTACAATCAATCTTACAGAAGTTTTACTCAAGCACCACGTAAAAGAGCTCTATCCAAGTCCTAGTGATTATACCCTTTTTATGAACCATATTGTTTCAGTAATTGGTCTAGTTGCTACTTTGAGCTCTTTATTTGTAGCAAGTAACGCTATTCGAAAATTTGGATGGACAATCACAGCTTTAATTACTCCTGTGATTATTTTGCTTACCAGTATCGGTTTTTTTGCTTTTTTCTTTTTAAAACAGTCTGCTCCTTTAGCATCTTTTTCTATATTAGGAACAACTTTCTCTCCCATTGCAATGGTTGTTTTTTTTGGCGTGATGCAAAATGTTCTTAGCCGCGGCGCTAAATATTCTGTGTTTGACTCTACGAAAGAAATGGCATTCGTTCCTCTTTCTGCAGAATCAAAATTAGTAGGAAAAGCAGTCATTGACGGTGTCTGTTCACGTTTGGGTAAGTCTAGTGGCTCAGTCGTTTTTCAGACTCTTTTTCTCTTTTTTTCTACCCTTTCTGCTAGCTCGCCTTATGTTGCTATAGTATTAATTATTGTGTTAATATTGTGGATGATGGCTGTAAAAACTTTGGGCAAACAATTTGATCAGCTTACCTATGGTATAGAATCACCTGTAAAAAACTTACCAAAAGAAGAAATAGTAGAGGCTTTGCCTGATCATGTTGTTATCGCTAAGTCAACTATTACCCCTTCTACCAGATTAACCGAACAAACAACTTAAATTATTTAAATTAAATAAGAAAAAGATATTTCATTTTTAATGAAATATCTTTTTTAATTTTTTCTAATTTTTTTTATTAAAAATCTATATTGAAAACTAAACCTTTATAAGTTATACTATTTATTTAACTAAAGGATTCAAATGACTTCCGATACAAGTTTTAACAAGTTAAGGGGCTTTTTTTGGCCGATTCATCGACATGAGTGCAAAAAACTTCTTCCCATGATGCTGATGTTATTCTTAATTTGCTTTAACCATAGCGTTTTGCGAAATGTAAAGGATGCAGTAGTAATTACAGCCAAAGCATCAGGAGCAGAGGTAATTCCTTTTATTAAAGTTTGGGTGCTTTTGCCCATGGCTGTCTTATTTACGCTTATTTTTACAAAACTTTCTAACCGCTTCAGTCAAGAAAAAGTTTTCTACATTGTGATCACTTTCTATCTTTCTTTTTTTGCTATCTTTACGTTTTTGTTTTACCCTTTACGCGACTGGCTTCATCCGCATGCATTTGCCGACTATTTAACAAATGTGCTTCCAGCTGGATTTAAAGGATTGATTGCGATGTTTCGCAACTGGACTTATACTCTTTTTTATGTGATTTGTGAGCTATGGGGAAGCATTGTCCTCAACGTACTTTTTTGGAGCTTTGCTAATGAAATTACAAAAATTACCGAAGCAAGGCGTTTTTATAGCATGATGGGAGTAGCTTCTAGTATCGCCGCTATTTTAGCTGGAATCATTGCCAATTTAGTAACCGATGATCAAAGCTGGGAAAATACTTTACAGACATTGACCTTAATTATTCTTGGTAGTGGCAGTATTGTAATGCTGGCATTTCGCTGGATGAATCAAAATGTTTTAACAGATCCCAGTTTTCATGAATTTCATGAAACGAAAAAGCAACAAAAAAAGAGCAAAAAAAAGCTCTCTATTTGGGAAAGTTTTTCCTATCTTTCCAACTCTAGTTATCTTATTTGTATTGCGGTTTTAGTAGTAGCGTACAACTTAACTATCAATATGGTAGAGATTGTATGGAAAGACCAGTTAAGGCAGCTATACTCTTCTACAGTAGAGTATAGCCGTTATATGAATAGTATGACGACAGCAGTTGGCATTATTGCTACTATTACAGCTGTTTTTATGGCGCAGCTTATTGCCCGTTTTGGCTGGACTAAAACGGCGTTAATCACCCCAGTTATCATGTTGCTTACTAGCGTAGGTTTTTTTGGGTTCATGCTTTTTAGAGAGGAATTATCCGCTCCTGTCTACCTTTTAACGGGCACTACGCCTTTAGCTATTGCGGTTTTTTTCGGAGCAGCACAAGTTTGCCTTAGTAAAGCATGCAAGTTTTCCGTATTTGACTCTACTAAAGAGATGGCTTTTATTCCTTTAGGTCATGAGTGTAAACTCAAAGGAAAAGCAGCCATTGATGGAGTTGGTTCTCGTTTAGGAAAGTCAGGAGGCTCTTTTATCCATCAAGGACTGTTAATGTTTTTTGCTACTTTGAGTAGCAGCGCTCCTTACGTAGCAGCAATTTTAGTTTTAGTGATTATAGGCTGGATGGTAGCAGTGCGCGCATTAGGCATTAAATTCGCTGCTTTAGCAGGAAAAGAAGGACGAGAAGAAATTGGCTCTTCTTCTCATTTAAAAGAAGAGACCAGCTCGCGCTTAAGTCCCCCTGATCCACATCTACAAACAAGTAATTCTTAAAATTTTAAGCTTTTTTTAATAGTGAGGGGTAGAAGTTAAATTTTCATACCCTTCTTTTGTGATCAATAACGTATCTTCCAAACGCACCCCCCCAATTCCTGGTAAATAGATACCGGGCTCAATAGTCAAGACCATTCCTGCTTGCAAAATAGTTTTTTCTGGTTCTTTTTGTACTTTAAGAGAAGGAGCTTCGTGCACATTTAGACCTACCCCATGACCTAAATTATGGTTAAAATAAGGTCCGTACCCTTTTGAAGTAATCCAACCTCTAGCTATATGATCGAGTTGATCAACAGCAGTACCTGGGCGGCATAGCTCCATTGCATAATTTTTTGCTTCCTGCACAATTTTATAAATTTTTTTTATTTCATTTTCGGGCTCTCCCCAGTAAAGAACCCTTGTCATGTCGGAGTGGTAATGGTGATAAGCTACTCCAATATCAATTAAAATATGGGTATTTTCTTTTAAAGAAAAATCTGTAGAGCGGTAGTGAGGCATTGAGCTATTTTTTCCAAAAGCAATAATAGGTTCAAAAGAAAGCTCTTTTGCCCCCTTTTTCTTCCAAAAAATCTCTAGCTCTAAAACTAGCTCTTTTTCACAAATACCATCTTTAAGCAAAGAAGTTAAATAGTAAAATCCTTCTACATTGAGCTTTGCTGCTTTACGTAAAAGCTCTATCTCTTTGGCATCTTTAATTAAACGAAGAGGTTGCAGCGGAGCAGGCAAAGCAACTAATGTAGTCAAACTTTTTTCCGTGGCTTTTTTTAGAACTTCAAAAGCTGCAAAAGAGGTAGACAAGCTATCAAAACCTAGTTGCTTGACTTCCTGCTTTTTACACCACTTTTCTTGATTAAAATCTTTTAAAGAAATCACTCGGTAAAGGGTTTGTTGTTGAGACACCTCTAAATAGCGCCCATCCACAATAAGATCGGCTGTCTCTTTAGTGATTAAAATTTTTCCTAAGGACAGTTCTAAACCTGTTAAGTAGAGTAAATCAGTCGTCTCTTCAATCAAAAGAGCGTCGCAATTTAAACGAGGAAGCTGCTCTTGTACTTGCTTTAGCCTGGCCGCATAATTCATATAAATCCTTCTTTATTTTTCAAAAAACTTTGCCAGAGCCTGAAAAGGGATAAAAGCAAAAATTGGATCGCCTTTAGGTGACTGAAAGGGCTGGCTGCTTTTAAATAGTTGATCAATTAATAGCTGCGCTTCTGCAAGAGAAAGTTTGCCTCGTAAACGCATTGCTTGTCTACATGCAATAGCGGCCAGCTCTTCTTTGCGAATTTGTTTTAACTGGTTAGAGTGACAAAAGCTAGTTAAATCGCAGATAATTTGTTGTATGGCGCTTGCCACCTCTTTTTCTTTGATAAGCTCTGGATAGCTATCTACCAAAAAGGTTTGCGTGCCAAACTCTCTTATAGAAAAGCCCATTTGATTCAGCAGATTTAAGTGTAAGTGAATCACCTCTGTTTCAAGCAGAGAAAAATTCATTGTTAAAGGGACAAGCAGATTTTGTACTCCTACTTGCTCTTTAGTGTCATTGAAACGGTCATAGAAAAGCCGAGCGTAGCCATTTTTTTGTGATAACAAACAGATCGCTTGTTTGTCTTCTTGTCTAAGTTTTGTAAATAAGTCCTCTGTAGCTTCTACAATAATAAAACCTTCTACAGTAAAAAGCGCTTGAGGATTAGCTTTGTCTATTAAAAAAGAAGGGGGAGAAAAAACTTCCTTGCTTTCTTGATCGCAAGAAAAAGAAGGAGCAAACGAAGGATAAGAAGAGGGTAGCGGCACGAAACTACTTTTATTTGTTTCGTATTGCCAACTCTCTTCTTGCACGTAGTCTGACTCTATTTCTTTAAAAAAAGGCATTGGTGCATCTAAAAGAGTTTTTAAAGTGGGCTCTTTTTGATAGCTAGCTTGCCTAAGCGCTAGCTGCACTGCTTCCATTAATTTCTCTTTTAGCTTCCACTCTTGACGCAGCCTTACCTCTTTTTTTTGCGGATGCACATTCACATCAATGAAAGATCCTGGCAGGTAAAGATGTAGAATAAAAGCTGGGTAGCGCAAAGTTTGCAGCATCGTACCATATCCTTCTCTTATGGAGCTTGAAATCATAGTAGAGGTAACTAAACGCTGATTAATAAAAAGAAACTGATGGGAGCGGCTTGGTTTAGTCAAAGCTGGTGAGCCTAAAAAACCTACCATTTGGTAAGGGGGGTGGTCAAAATGCAAGGCAAGCAGCTCTGCAGCAAACTCTTTTCCAAGCAGCTCTGCAATGCGCTGCCTTAGCTGATCTGCAAAATGGTTACTTGATTGCGCAGCTGTCTTAAATAAAGATTTTTGATCGCTAATCAGATGAAAATGGATATTCGGATTACCTAAAGCAAGTAGCCTTACCATTTTAGTAATAGCTTGTACATCAAAAGAGGGAGATTTTTGAAATTTTTTTCTTACTGGTACATTAAAAAAGAGATCTTTTATTTCAATGGTTGTTCCACGTTGATGGGCAGCGGTGCCAGTAGTTGTAATCTCTCCTGCTTTTGCTTTGATTAATACGCCTTGCGCTTCTTCTTGAAAGCAATTGGTGATCATCGTCAAGTGAGAAATAGAGGCAACAGAAGGGAGCGCCTCTCCCCTAAATCCCATGGTATGAAGCTCTTCAATATCTTCGACTTGCAAAATTTTTGAGGTGGCATGCCTTTTTAGCGAAAGAAGTGCATCTTCTTTGGACATTCCGCAGCCATCATCTGTAATACGAATGAGTTGACGTCCTCCTTGCTGAATCTCAATGCAGATAGAAGTGGCGCTAGCATCTAAAGAATTTTCTATTAATTCTTTAATCACAGATGCGGGATTTTCAATCACTTCTCCAGCAGCAATTTTATTAATTGTCTCTTCGCTTAGAAGCTTAATTTTATTTGGCATAGGTAAAAAATTTGCAAATAGGAGGGTTTATCTATTTTTTTATTAGCAGCTACTAACCTAGCTATTTTATAAACTTTGACTTTTGATAATTGACTATTGTACCATATTATTTAATTAAAATTCATCTCTTGTTACCACTAATCAATGACCATTTTTGCCAAAGGCCAATCCATTGTTCATAAGCTTACTGCCGCTGGCTATTGCGCCTACTTTGCAGGGGGGTGGGTAAGGGATTACCTGATGGGAAGTCTTTCCCAAGATATTGATATTGCCACTAGCGCCACTCCTGAGCAAATTTTAGCTCTCTTTCCCCATACAATTTCTGTTGGTATTCAATTTGGCGTAGTTGTCGTCATTGTAGAAGAACACTCATTTGAAGTAGCCACTTTTCGCAAAGATGTAAGTTATAGCGATGGTAGGCGTCCTGAAGCGATCGCTCTTTGCTGCCCTGAAGAAGATGCAAAACGTAGAGACTTTACCATCAATGGCCTTTTTTTTAACCCTTTAACAAAGGAAATTTATGATTTTGTCCAGGGAAGAAAAGATATTCAAGATGGGGTGATTCGCACTATTGGCAATCCTTATGAGCGCTTTTTAGAAGATCGTCTGCGTATGATTCGCGCCTTTCGTTTTTCGGCGCGCTTTGATTTTCCTATTGAAAAGGAAAGTAAAAAAGCAATTTACTCTCTTTGTCATCAACTTCTTCCAGCGGTAGCAATGGAACGCATTTGGCAAGAGTTTAATAAAATGGCTAGTTTTCCTCGCTTTGCCCAAGCGCTAATAGAGATGTTTCAAGCTGGTCTGCTTACTACTATTTTTCCCGAGCTTAAAAGCTTATCATTAGAGGATCTACAAAATAAAGTTGCGCCTTTTCCTTACTTTCCTTTGCATACTCCTACGATTCTTTACTTAATGGAGTTATTTGACTTTCTTTCTTTAGAAGAAAAAATTGTAATCGCTTTGCGCTTAAAGGTCAGTTGTTATGACAGAAAGCTCATCGAATTTACCCATCAATTGTTTGCTGCTTTTAAAAATCAAGATTGTTCTTTACAACAGTGGGTTTATCTTTTGGCGCACGAAGATTTTTATTGGGGATTTCACATTTTTTCAGCCAGGCTAAAAGAGGAAGAAAAACAGGAATTTGTAGCAAAAATACAAAGACTCACTCAGCGGTTAAATTTTTTCATTAAGCGAGTCCAAATGAGGCAGCCGGTGGTTACAGCAGCTCATCTGCAGGCAGTAGGTATAAAACCTGGTAAAGAAATGGGAACCTTATTAAAAGAGGCAGAAAAAATTGCCATTGAGCAAAATTTGGAAAGTGCAGAGCCTGTTTTAAATCACCTCAAGCAATCACCTTTATGGATTTTTAGATGATACAGCGCATTTCCAGTTTAACGCATCCTTTAGTCAAGCACTTGGTAAAATTAAGAAAAGAAAGTAATTACCGCTATCAGTCCAACTCTTTGCTTTTTAACGGCGAAAAACCTATTTTAGAGCTTACCTCTTATATAAAAAGAGTGATCTATAGCGAAAGTTACTCTAAATCGATGGACCTGAAAAGAGAAAGTTATGTTGTGACAGAAGCCATCATGCAAAAAATTTCTGGTCTGATCTCTCCGGAAGGAATTGTAGCAGAGATGGAGCTGCCTATCCTCAACTCTTTAACGCACTGCTCCCGGCTACTTGTATTAGATGCAGTGAGCGACCCCGGAAATGTAGGGACATTGCTGCGCACAGCCTTGGCGTTTGAATGGGACGCGATTTTCATGCTCCCTGGCAGCTGCGATTTATTTAATGAAAAAGTGGTGCGCGCTGCCAGGGGAGCGCATTTTAAAATTTCTCTTTGTCAAGGGGGCTTAAGCGAACTAAAAGAAATAATAAAAAATTTTCAGCTATCTCCGCTGGTTGCAAATTTACATGGCAGCGAACCGCATTTACTGCCAAAGTTAGAAAAGAAAGCGCTCGTTTTAGGAAATGAAGCAAGGGGACCTTGCCCAGAGATTTTGGAGTTTTGTACTCCTGTTACTTTAAAAATGAGCTCTGAAGTACAATCTTTAAACGTAGCAGTAGCTGGCGCTATTTTACTTTACACCTTAAATCACTTATAAAGGCTTGAATTCATGACCGAAGGGCTAGAAGAGGAAGAGGACTATTATCATCACCAAAAGCGTAAAGAGAGCCGCAAGGAGAGAAAACTGGCAACGGCAAGAGACCGTTCTAAATATAAAAAAAGTGACTTAGAGAAGTACCAAAGAAATTTAAATAGAGCGCGTGATGCAAAACTTGCCAAACAGGATTGGTTAGAAGGACGCATTCTCTCTATTTTGCCCCAAGGAGTAATTGTTGACGATGGACAAAACAAAATTACTTGCACGCTCAAAGGAGAGCTAAAAAAAGAGCGTACGCGAGCAAAAAATTTAGTTGCAGTGGGAGACTTTGTCTTGTTTGAAAAAATTGCTGAGCAAGAAGGAATCATCGCTCAAGTAAAGCCTCGGCAAACCGTTTTATCAAGAGCCGATAATCTTTCTCGCCTCAAAGAACAGCTCATTGCTGTCAATATTGACCAAGTTTTAATTACTACCTCCGTGGTGAACCCGCCTTTAAAACCAGCTTTGATTGATCGCTACATTATTGCTACGCAAAAAGGAAAGATGAAACCAGTAGTAGTGATTAATAAAATTGATCTTTTAGAGGAAGATAGCGAAGCTGCGCGCAAAGAAAAAGAGCTCTATTTTGAGCTAATCAAAGCCTATGAGGCAGTAGATATTACCGTCATTTCTTTAGCCGCTTTAAAAGGCCAAGGGCTTTTAGAGCTCAAAGAGATCATGCGCAATCAAGCCTCGGTTTTTTCTGGTCAATCGGGCGTAGGAAAAACTTCTTTGATCAACCAGGTGACGGGCCTAGATTTACGTGTGGGGGAGACGGTAGAGAGAACTAAAAAAGGGTCGCATACTACTACTTCTACGCGCTTGATTCCCTTAGAATCTGGAGGGTGGTGCATTGATACCCCTGGGATTAAAAGCTTTGGAGTATGGGATTTAAAAATCAATGAAATTGAAAGATACTTTACTGAAATTCATCAATGCGGGTTAAAGTGCAAGTTTCCCAACTGCACGCACACTCACGAAAGCGACTGCGCAGTACTGCAAGCGGTAACAGCAGGCGAGCTCTCTGCTGTGCGCTACGACTCTTATCAATCTTTAGTCACAAGTTTAAGCGAGCAGCATGTGAGAAGGTAGGTGCTTCTACCTACCTTCATCCTCACTAATTATCTAAACTCTAAGGTGAGTCTGCAAGAAAAGCAACAACTTCTGAATGTTGTTTCATTGACTCGCTTTTTATATATCTTGCAGCGTCCTTATTTTGCTGAAGCGCTGCTAAGATAATTGTAATATTTTCTTGGTGGCACTCATGTATATATTCTAAATCATATCCATTTTTTCCCACTGCCATTAGGGCTAGTTCTTCTTTTTTGCGTAGGCGTTCGCTAGCATACTGGATTACACCTGTAGAGACCTTGTTATTCATAGCAGCGCGCACGATCTCTTCATCATCATTTAAGCTACTCTTGTTATCATGTAAGAGGCGCATGATTTCGTAGCCACTCCATGATTTAAGGGCAAGTAAGATCATGTCGCGATTTTCAAAAAAACGAGGGTTTGCGTATTGAATTACAGATCCGTGTTTAGTAACTGCAGCTTTTACTACCTCTCCATCATTTTTAAACCAGGGCAATGCATCTTGTAAGTTAAAATGATCTTTTTCTATCGCAGCTAATACAATTTTTTTGTTGTCTTGTAAAACTGGTGAAAGGTTTTGTAGACGCGTATGTGTGTGCATGTTTGCAATTGTTTTTTCAATTTCTTCGGCAACTGCTTTTTGTTCTTTTTTATTCATGATGATTACTGCGATATTTCCTAGTACGGGGACCAAAGCAGCAATGCATTTTTTATTAGATTTATTTTTAATGTGATAAAAATATCGATTATTTTCTGCTAACTTTTTTCCAGGTTTAGTAGATAAAAGGCATTTGAAAAAAAGCTCTGTCAATGCGCTAATTGTACTGACGATGGGTACCATACTAAAGTAGCGACTGGCAGTGATTAAACTATTGGATATCATTATAACTCCTTTCTATTATTTTTAATAATTTGCACGTTAAAAACATGCTATTTTTTTTATATAATGTCAATAATTTCATTTTTATTTCTTGAAATAAATCGTTTTAATAAATAAAAAATTCATTAGAGATGATAAAAAACTTTGCAAGCTTTTTAAGGAGAAAAACGAATGGCTTATGTACGTGCGCTAAAAGCTCATGAAATTTTAGATTCTCGGGGGCAGCCTACCGTGGAGGTGCTGTTAACCACTGATCAAAACTTGACCTTTAAAGCCTCTGTACCTTCTGGAGCCTCCACCGGAGAAAATGAAGCAGTGGAGCTGCGTGACGGGGATCAAAAACGTTATCTAGGTAAAGGGGTACTTCAAGCAGTAGAAAATGTCAATGGTCCTATTGCGCAACTTTTGATTGGCCAACATGTTTGCGATCAAGAAAAGGTGGACCGCTTGATGATTGAGGCAGATCAGACAGAGAATAAAAGCCGCTTAGGCGCCAATGCAATATTAAGCGCTTCGTTAGCCCTAGCTAGAGCAGGCGCCTCCTTTACCCATCTCCCTCTTTATCGCTATCTTGGTGGAGCCTGCGTGCATCTTTTGCCATGCCCGATGATGAATATTTTAAATGGAGGAGCGCACGCTGATAACTCGCTCGATTTTCAGGAGTTCATGATTCGCCCTATAGGAGCAAAAAGTTTTAGAGAAGCAATCAGATGGGGCGCAGAAGTATTTCATACTTTAAAAGGGCTGCTCAAAAAAACTGGTCACGTTACTGCAGTAGGAGATGAGGGCGGATTTGCGCCTAACCTCAATTCAAACGAAGAGGCGCTTGATTTAATTGTAATGGCAATTGAAAAAGCTGGCTACTTTCCTGGAGAGCAAATTTCTATTGCGCTAGATTGCGCAGCTTCTGAATTTTATGATCAGGAAAAGCAACGTTATTATGAAAAAAAAAATCAGCAGCGGCAACTTAAGTTTTTACAGCGCTCTACCGATGAGCAAATAGAGTATTTAGAAAAGCTTAGCCAGCGCTATCCCATTGACTCCATAGAAGATGGACTTGCCGAAGGAGATTGGGAAGGATGGCAAAAATTGACGCAAAAACTGGGAAAAAAATTGCAGATTGTAGGAGATGATATTTTTGTTACTAACCATCAGTTTTTAACCAAAGGAATTGAAAAGAAGGCCGCTAATTCTATTTTAATCAAGCTCAATCAGATTGGGACGCTAAGCGAAACAATGCAAACAATTCACCTGGCGCAAACCAATGGGTGGTCTACCATTATTTCGCATCGCTCAGGTGAAACAGAAGATAGTTTTATTGCCGATTTGAGCGTAGCATCTAACGCCGGTCAAATTAAAACTGGATCGCTTTGTCGCTCCGATCGCGTAGCAAAGTATAATCGCTTGCTTACCATTTCAGAAGAACTTTCGACAAAAGTCTATTTTGATAGTAACCCTTTTTCCTTTATAAAAAGAGTGTGAATTTAAATAGCGCCTATTCAAATAAAAAAATTTGAATAGGCTTAAAAACTAAATGAATTATTTACGATCGTTGAGTTTAGCTAATAGGCGAAGCATTTCTAAATAAAGCCAGACCAAAGTGACCATTAACGCAAAAGCGCCATACCACTCCATGTACTTAGGCGCGCCTCTTTTTGCGCCTTGCTGAATCAAGTCAAAGTCTAAAATAAGGTTAAGAGCAGCAATGATGCAGACAAAGCCACTAAATAAAAGGCTAAAAAGACCGTTTCCCTGAATAAAGGGAAGCGTTATTCCAAAAAAGCCCAGTACCATGGACATGAGGTAGACCACCATGATCCCTCCAGTAGCTGCTACCACTCCTAACTTAAAGTTTTCTGTGGCCTGGATCCAACCGGACTGATAGGCTGCTAGCATCACCAATAATGTTGCAAGCGTTAAACTAATGGCTTGGGGAACTATGCCTGGGTAGGCTGTCTGAAACTGCGCAGAGATTGCTCCTAAAAAAAGTCCTTCCATTGCCGCATAAAGTGGAGCGGATAAAGGAGCCCAGATAGGTTTAAAGATAGTGACTAAGGAAAAGATTAAACCTCCAATCAAGCCTGCCCACATCCAAGTTTGCACGGCAGCTGGGTTTTGCCCTGCGCTGTAGAAAAGTTTCCATACATAAAGCGCTGGCAAAAACGCTAAAACTAATAGCATCACGGTTTTATTTGCCGTTCCTTGCATTGTCATTGCATCAGATGGGCTACTGGCGCGTATATTAGAAAAGGTCTGCGTGCGCAAAGCAGGATTAGATGTTTGCATAGGTTACTCCTTATGAAATTTTTAAGTTGATTATAACGCAAAGAAAATCTTTTTGCCAACGCAATCTTTAAAACCCAATGAATAGCTACGCAGAGAATTTGTTTTGAAAGAAATCTTTTAATGACCTAAGATTTAACATTAAACATGTTAAGTATTTAATCTTTTCTTAAGATTGAATCTCCTCTATTACAGATAACTAAAGAGAGATGCAACAATGCTCAGTTTTTTAAAAAAAATCTTTGGAAGCGCTCATGACCGGCTCCTTAATAAGTATAAAAAAATTGTTTCGGAGGTGAACCGCTGCCAAGATCAGCTTAAGTCTTTAACCGACGAAGAAATTCAAGCTAAAACAGCAGAGTTTCGCCGCAGACTCGACGAAGGAGAACGTTTAGATAACCTTCTGCCCGAAGCTTATGCTACGGTTAAAGAGGCTTGCCGACGGCTTAGTGGTACAGAAGTGCATGTCTCTGGTTATAACCAAAGATGGGATATGGTGCCTTATGATGTGCAAATTGCAGGAGCAATTGCCATGCACTACGGAACCATTGCAGAAATGCAAACGGGGGAGGGAAAAACGCTCACCGCTGTCATGCCGCTTTATCTAAATGCACTCACGCGAAAGCCTGTTCACTTAGTTACTGTCAATGATTATCTGGCTCAACGCGATTGCCAGTGGGTGGGGACTGTGTTACGTTGGCTTGGGCTTACTACGGGCGCTCTTACCAATAGCGTTCCTCCATATGCCAGAAAAGAAATTTACCTGTGCGATGTAGTATATGGCACCTCTTCAGAATTTGGCTTTGATTATTTAAGAGATAACTCTTCTGCAATGAGCGCAGCAGAGCAGGTGCAAAGAGGCTATTTTTTTGCAATTATCGATGAAGTAGACTCTATTTTAATTGATGAAGCGCGGACGCCCTTAATTATTTCAGGTCCTGTACCTACTAGCCGCCAAATGTATGACGAGCTCAAACAAGGCGTTTTTGAGCTAGTACGTCAGCAACGAGATTTTTGTAGCCGGTTAGCGAGCGACGCACGCAAAACGCTAGAACAAAGCTCTTTAAAAAAAGAGAAAAAACAGAGCGCAGCTGAGCAAGAGGCTTACCGCAAACTTTGGCTTGTCAGTAAAGGAACCCCTAATAATAAAATTTTGAAAAAGCTCAAGGAAGACCCCAATATAAGAGCTTCTATTGATAAGTGGGACCTTTATTATCATAGCGATCAAAATAAAATAGAGCGCCAAGAAGCTTTAGCTGAGCTTTACATGATCATTGATGAAAAAAGTAATGAATATGAGCTGACCGATAAAGGAATTAGTGGCTGGCAAACCTATACAGGTGGCGTTGGCTCTCCCGAAGACTTTATCATGATGGATATTAGCGAAGAGTACATCAAAATTGATGAAGCATTAGAGCTAAGTGAAGAGGAGAGAGTTGCTAAAAAACTAGAAGTGCGTGAAGAGGACGCAAAACGTAAAGAACGTGCGCATAACCTCCGCCAGCTACTTAGAGCTCATCTGTTAATGGAAAAAGATGTCGACTATATTGTGCAAGATAATAAAATCGTCATTATTGATGAAAATACAGGCAGAGCGCAACCAGGAAGACGTTTTTCAGATGGCTTGCATCAAGCAATTGAGGCAAAAGAGGGGCTAGAAATTCAAAAAGAGACGCAAACATATGCGACAATTACTTTGCAAAATTTCTTCCGCATGTACGAGAAATTAGCAGGGATGACAGGTACGGCTACTACAGAAGCGCAAGAATTTAAAGAGATCTATAAAATTGATGTCTTAGAAATTCCTTCGCATCGCCCCTGCCTTAGAAAAGATGCAAATGATGAAATTTATATGACGGAGCGTGAAAAATATAATGCGATCTTAAAGGCAGTGCGCGAAGAAAACCAAAAAGGAAGGCCTATCTTAATCGGAACAGAGTCAGTAGAGGTCTCAGAAAAGCTTTCGCGTATTTTCAAACAAAATGGACTAGAGCATACCGTTTTAAATGCCAAGCAAAACGACAAAGAAGCAGAAATTATTTCGCAAGCGGGCAAAAAAGGGGCAATCACTATTGCTACTAATATGGCCGGACGTGGTACCGATATTAAATTAGAGGCAGGTGTCGATAGTTTAGGAGGCCTTCATGTAATTGGGACAACTCGCCACCAATCGAGAAGAATTGATCGCCAGCTAAGAGGTCGCTGCGCCAGGCAAGGAGATCCTGGCACGTCTCAGTTCTATATCTCTTTTGAAGATTCCCTGCTGCGCTTATTTGCCTCTCCCCGTATCACAGGGGTATTGCAAAAATTTCGCCCTCCAGAAGGAGAACCTATCTCAGCGCGTATGCTTAATAAATCCATTGAAACGGCGCAAAAGCGAGTAGAGCAGCGCAACTATATGATGCGTAAGCACACACTTGAGTACGATGATGTCATGAATAAACAGCGAAAAGAGGTCTACTCTTTGCGTAACGCTGTTTTACAGCTAGAAGAGATCGAACCTTTAGCGATTGAAATGATCGAAGGCGCCTGTCAAATTGGCGCGGACAAATATTTGCAAGGAAGGGGGGCAGATCAAGTTTGGGAGCCTCAAGCCTACTGCGACTGGCTCGCGCAGCTTTTCCCCGTAACTTTTGAAGTAAGCGAATTTGATCAAGACCATTTAGATGCAGAAGAAATTGAAAAAATTGCTATTGATAAAGTAAGCAATACTCTTAAAGAAAAACTTGCCCGTGAAAATCAAAAAGTACCAATTTTTCTTATCCAACAAGGTGAGTCTCCTACACCTGCTCATAATGCAGTTAGAAATCTTATGGTACGTAAAATAGATCAAATGTGGCAAGAGCATCTCCTGCACATGGATCACCTGCGCTCAGATGTCATGCTGAGAGCGGTAGGGCAAAGAGATCCTCTTATGGAATTTAAGCAAGAAGCATTTCAGCTTTTTGATGAGCTAAGCAAAAATCTACGTATCGAAATTGCCCGTTCTCTTTTCCGATTTGAAATCATGGTTTCTACTCCTAGCGCTGAAGAGTATGAAAAACAGCAAGAGTGGCTCATGGAACGCAACCGCTCTTTGTTTGAAAATCCAGAAGAAAACTTTTCGGCAGTAGAAAGCTCGGAGGCGTCGAGTCTAACAGAGCCAACTAGTTTGCCTCTATCAGTAGAAGAAGAGAGTGGATCCAACGCCGAACTTAAAATAGGCCGTAACGAAGATTGTCCTTGCGGTAGTGGAAAAAAATATAAAAAGTGCTGTCAGCTCGATCCAGTTTAAAAAATTAGGGATTTAAATCTTATTAAGTAAAAAAATAAAATTTAAATCCCGAACAAAGTTTATGGGTCTATCAGTTGCTTAGCATTTTTTGGATGAACTGTTACCAAAGGAGTAGTGCTGCCTTGAGTAATGACATATCCGGCCCACATGATTAAAGGAATAGCAACAGTCAACAGCGAAAGAGCTTTTAATGCAGTTAAAGTTACTTTTCCCATTGGGTTTTTTACTTCTTCACTACTAAGATCAAAATAACTTTTAAAAACAGAATGAATTTTCATCTCAAAGCTCCTTAGTTTTATAAAACATTGATTGCTATATTTTCAATATTACAACTGTAATATTTATTTTTAATAAATTTTAATTATTTTATTTGTTAGTTTTTTTAGGTTTTATTTTTAAAGGATAAAATTAATGCGTTATTTTGTAGAAACTCAGTTGCTAAAATTAAATATGCCTAATCTACAGCCATATTTGACCCAGTTGAAAAATAAGGGAAATAAGTTGCAGCTCAACTACTATTGGCCTACTTTATTTGGCCTGCTTGAAATGGAAAATCTATTCGAAAATTTTTTTACGCTAAAGGAAGATCACCCTCTATTTAAAGCTATTATTACCGCTTTGAATAACCCCTTAAATGCAGACCTATTAATGCGTCTTTACGATCAAATCTTTGTGGAGTGCTTGACACATGTTAAGAACATGCCGCAAATTAATGATCTGTCTTTAATTAAAAAGATTAAAGAGCATAAGCACCTGGAAACGATGCAACAGTTTAACGAGTTAACGGCTCCTTTATTTGATTATTATACTAATTACCTTACTCATCATCGCTGCGAGGCAATGCATAATCTGATTCTTTTTTTAGCTTGGGATCGTGTGTGTGTAAATTTGGCAATCATTTTTGAGCATGATCCTTCCTCTACCTCGATAAGAGAGGGGCTTAACTTACTTAAAGCATGTGTGTTAGAATCATTTCAACATATTACATCGCAAAAAAAATCTGCTCCCAGTTTTTTTCGTTTGCTAGAAACTCTTTATGCCGACGCAATGCGCCAAGAAAATTTAGATCATCATACAGAAGCTGGCTGGAAAATTTTATGTCAAGGAGCTGCTTTACTAAAGCCAAGAGAGCAGTTAGCCGATCTTTTTTTTATCGATGGAGCAATAAAAGAAATTTCTGCCCAAGAAAGTTTAGAGCAAGATTCTCTCTCTTTCCTTTCAAGTCGGCCCATTGAAGAAATTGAAATAGGATTGAAGTTAGCTACTTATTTAAACTTAGAAGTGAAAAATTGGATAACGGACTGGCCTTATCGCGTGAAAAAGGTAGATGTGTTTCCAGTTAGTTCTTTTTAGTTAGTAAAACTTTAGGTTCTTAAAAACAAAAGTTTTTTAAAAATTTTTATTTTTTTAATCTTTTATTAAAACTAATCCTACAGATTATTAGTTATTAATTTTAAAAAAAAAGTAAAAAAATTGTCTATCTTCTGTTCCAATCAATTATCTAATAAGTTCACTTTCTTTTCCGCTTTTCCTCAAACAAAAAAACTTAAAATTTTTTTTGTAAGTACATTTCCCTATTGTCAAAATTTTATTCCTAAAGCAAGTAGTATCGCTGGCTTTATGACAGCTAGCTCTTTTCACTTAACCTTCAGCTATTGGCTTGCTAAAACAGGGGACTCTTTACCGTCAGTAGCAGCAGTAGCGCCCAGCTGGATCATTAAAACAGCTAATCAAACTTGTTGCCGGCCAGTCAATTGGGCAAAGCAAAAGGTGAAATTGCTGATACCTAACTGGACAGTACAATGTAAATATGGACTAAAAGGTAGAGTAAATATTGCTAAAATAGGCATGCATGCAGTAATTGAAGAGCTCTTTTTTCGTTTTCTTCTGCAAAAAATTATTTTGACGGAGCTACCTCGTTTTGCATTAAAGAAAATATCTCCTCGTTATGCAAATTATGTGGACCATCCTATTTTTAAAATAACGCGTATGCTTTTGTTGTCGGCTCTTTTTGCTCTTGCTCACACCTCTCTTTTCACTGTTAGTGGCCTTCTTTTACCTCAACTTTTTTCCGGCTTTTTTTATAGTGGCCTCATTGAGCAAAATTTTTCTTTGACCTATGTTACCTTAGCTCATTTTATCTATAATGTAGCGTTGGCTTTTTTTGTTGGGGCTTTTCCACTGTAAATATTCAATAGTCTTTTCAATAATTGATCAAAATTATAAAAAAAAATTAAGTATAAATAAATTTTTAAAGGTTTTGCTAGATGATTCAAATAAATAAAAT
>CATLPS010000011.1 GCA_950054535.1 uncultured Chlamydiae bacterium
AGGAAGGCTAATTGGCTGCTTTACGCCCTCACTACAAACACCTGCGCCAAGTGATTGAAATCCGTGGGTAAGCAGGCCAGAGCCGGCCTGAACTAAAAACGCATCATGATGGCCATGATAATTACCATCAAATTTTACAATTAATTCACGTCCAGTAACCCCTCTAGCGAGCCTAATAGCGCTCATAGTTGCTTCTGTGCCCGAAGAGACAAAACGAACCTGATCAACCGAGTCCACTATTTCCACGACTTTGCTTGCCAACCTCTCTTCAATTTCTGTGGTAATACCAAAGCTTGTACCCTTTTCCATCCGCTGTTGTACGGTTTTTAAAATAGCAGGGTGAGCATGGCCATGAATAAGCGCTCCCCAAGAGCCGCAGTAGTCAATATAGTGATGACCATCGACATCTACCAGCTGATCGCCAAAAGCTTTTTCCACTACCATCGGTAGCTGCTCCATTTGCAAGCAAGCACGGACAGGCGAGTTGACGCCGCCTGGTATCACTTTGCAAAGGTCTTGAAATAACTGCTTACTTTTAGGTCTTGCTTGCATAACTATTTCTCCTAAAAATTTTTGATGGCTACTTTTTTAAAATTAAGTTTAAGTGGACTGATGGTAAAGATGTTAATAACAAAAAAAGAAAAAAGACAAGTTGTTATTTTTTGTTATTGGACCTACAATACTTGGCAGAAGAACTTTAGGGCAAATCAAATATGTTAGTTAAACAGCCAAAACTTTTTACTCGCCTTTTGGCTTGGCTGCACTTAAGCGCTATGATTTTTGCTACCCTGTTTTTTTTCTCTCCTCTTATAGCTTATGAAGTAGAATTTGAAGGCGTAAGCAAAAAAGAAACTTTGGAACTTCTTAAGCAAGTTTCGCAATTAGAAAAACTAAAAGAGCAGCCGCCAGCCACCCTGGCAGGTCTAAAACAACGCGCTAAAAGCGATTTAGACCATATTTTACAGGTTTTTCACCAAGAGGCTCGTTACCAGGCCAAAGCTAGCTACCTTTTAAAAGAAAATGGCAAACGAGTGGTTATCTCTATTAAGCCTGGACCAGTTTACCCCTTAGCTCAATATCAGATTCACTATCTACAAAACGGAAAAAGAGCAGAACCACGCCAGGCTATCTCTTTAAAAGATTTAAAACTTCAATATGGCAAACCAGCTACGCCGGAGCTTATTCTTAATGCAGAAGACCTTCTTTTAGACCAACTCAATTTACAAGGGTATGCCTTTGCCAAAATTTTAGAGCGTAAGGTCTTTGCCGATTTAAAATCACAAGAGGTAAAAGTAAAAATAGAGGTAGATATTGGGCCGCTAACCTATTTTGGTCAACTGTCTATTAAAGGTTTACAACGAGTACAAGAAAGCTTTATCTACAAAAAAATTGCATGGCAAGAGGGCGATCTTTACAATCCTAAAAAAATTGAAAAAACTCAAGAAGCGCTGGACCTATCAGGTCTTTTTCGTTCGGTAAACATTTCTCATGCAGAAGAGCCTGTCCATCAAAACCTAATGCCTCTTTCGCTTAGTTTTATCGAAGCTAAGCAAAGGACTGTGGGCTGCGGGATTAACTATAACTCACAACTAGGACCTGGGGTTTCAGCGGAGTGGGAAGATCGCAATGTAGTTGGCAAAGGGCAAAGGCTCAGTTTTAAAACAGACCTTTGGTCCAGCTGGCAATATGGTAATTTACGCTACCTTATCCCCGACTATCGCCAAAACAATCAAAATTTGATTTGGCAACTTAATTACGATCAAGGTCACCTGCGTGCTTTTACCGAAAGAACAGTTGCCTTATCGGTATCAATTGAAAGACGCTTTAATAAATGGATCCATTTTTCTTATGGTTTGATGTATAAACATCTTCTTAGCGAACGGTCAGAAAACAATGGAACATTTAATTTAATCAAAGCCCCTTTACAATTAAAATGGTCTAATATTGATGATATTTTAGATCCCTCTCAAGGCGCCTCTATTAACTTTGTTTGTATCCCCTCTCTACAATTTGTTCCCCCTACTTTTAGCTATTGTATCAATACCATCACCACCTCTTTTTACCGGGCCCTGACAAAAGATAAAAAATTGATTTTTGCAGTAAAATTAATGCTAGGTTCCATTGTTGGCGCCGGCAAGCGTGATATTCCCCCTCCGGAAAGATTTTACGCGGGTTCGCAAAACAGCCTGCGGGGCTATCGCTTTTTAACTGTCAGTCCACTTGAAAAGCATTGCAACGATAAGCCCATTGGGGGACGATCGATGTTTATCTATACGCTAGAGCTACGCAAAAGAATCACAGAAGAGATTGGGCTAGTGGGATTTTGGGATATGGGAAATGTCTATTTTGACGCAATTGCCGATTTTGAAAGGAAGCTTCTTCATTCTACTGGAGTTGGGCTGCGTTATTATACTCCCATTGGTCCGTTAAGGCTCGACATTGCCATTCCTTTGGACCGTCGTAAAAAAATAGATAACTACTTAGAAGTTTACTTCAGTATTGGTCAATCTTTTTAAACCCATAAAATTAAACTAAAAAACAATAAAATTTTTTACTATGCGCCTTATCAAACTTTTCCTAAAATTTTTTTTAGCTTTGTTACTTTTTTTTGCTGCAGTATGGACCATTTTTGCTATGGCGTTTCAGACTAAAGTAGGCAAACAGTGGATGGTCGATCAAGGCTTAACGCTCATTGAAAAACAGACAGGATTAAAAATAGAGTGCAAGGCAATCGACCTGCTCTTTCCTCTTAGTTTTCGCATCCAGGAACTTAAAGTTCTTGAGCAAGGAACTACTTTACTTACCGTCGAAGAGGTAAAGCGGCTGACGCTTTCTTCTCGTCTTTTAATGGGAAAAATTGTCATTCCCAAGCTAAGCGCTACAGGCATCTATCTCCATTCTTTACCAAAAAGCTCTGCAAAAAAGCAAACTTCTCCTGGCTCCATCAAATTAAAAGAGATCGATTTAAAAGAGATCCAGATTGCAAAGAGTGTCTCTACTCAGCTCGGTCTGCAAGAAAAAGAGAGCGAGCAATTAAGCCAGCTAACTTTTCAGTTAGAAGGAAGGCTGCAATATCACCCCTTTAAAGCGATGGCTAAGACTGATTTAACTTTAACCATGCGTCATCTTTTGTATAAAAGCTTGCAAGGGAAAGTGAAAGTAAAAGCAGAAGAAAATGAAAATGTATCCGTAAAGATGACGCTAGCGCATCTACCTTTAAATGAATCATTGACTGCCAACATGAACGGCTTTATGCAAGCGCCTTTTGCTTCTTGGATAGCTTTAGCGCAAGGGGAAAAAAGCGCTATTGATGGCGACCTTCACTGTTTGATCGCTGATAGAGGAACTAAGCTACAAGTTAACTTTACTCTGGTCTCTCAAAAAAACTTTAAGCTAGAATTTCATCTACAAGATCCCCTTGGCCAGCTTCTTGCAAGCGCTAACTTAACTGATCAAGAAATTACTGAAAGCCAGCTACAGGGAAAAATATTTCTACCCCAGCAAGCAAGCTCCTCTTTTATTTCTATGAAAGGCAGCCTCACCGGACCTTTTCAAAACCTTCAGTTAAAGCTCTCTTCTTTTGCTCCTAAATTACTGATAGAAGAAAAGATAGTAACCAATTTGCTATCTACAGTACAGGCGCGCTTTGCTGGCCAGCAGCTAACTGGAAAAGCAGAGACTAGCTTTGAATGGGAGACCCTTTCTCCAAAACTTTTTTTTAAATTTGACTGGAACTGGATAAAGCAGCAAGTTTTCCTAAAAGAATTTTCTTTAAAAGAGTTTGATGCAGAGCTAAATGGCGAAGCTAAGATTGACACTACCACTGGGCTAGTTTCTGGCCGGGCTCAAGCAAAACAACTGAATTTAGCCTCTTTTTCCGCGATTGCTCAAGCAGACTTAAAAGGAAGCGCCGACTTGTTGATTGATTTCATGCCTCTTTTAGAAGAAAACAAAAAAAGTCAAGCCATTGAATGGGGACTAGAAGCAGAAAAAATTAGCTATAATGACTTTTTCTTACGCTCTTTTTTTGCTACTTCTTTTAGCGATTTTAAAGAGTCTTACGCCACTTTAAGAGTCGACGTAGCAGGGCTAGAGCATAAAAACTATTCTCTTGAAGAAGCTTCTTTGAAAGCAAGCTGCAATTATCGCAAGGCTCTAACAGGAAATTACTTTTTAACAGCAAAACAGCTACATGCTTTTACAGCGAAAGCAGATCTTTTCAAGGTAGAAGGAAAATTTGATACCCAGGAGCTGAAATGGCCTTTTGAATTAAAGGCGGCAGGCCACTTAGCTGATTCTCAAATCAATGAAAACTGGGAAATTGAAACAACAGGCAATTGGTCGACCGATCTTACCCGTTTTCTTTTAGAAGTGCAGCAGCTTACAGGAAGTTTTGGCAAGACAAATGTGAAGCTAGAAAAAGCCCTCCACTTAAAAGTAGATAAAAATAGCAGCGTTTTAGAGCCTTTTAGCCTTTTATGGGGCCAAGCTACTATGCAAGGAGCTTTTTTAAAAGAGAAAGAAGAAATTGATCTTGATTTTCACTTAAAGCAAATCCCGCCAGAGCTATTTAAACTTGCTCCGTTTGAACTACCCTTTCAAACTCAAGCTTCTTTAAAGGTTAGCCTACAAGGCAAGTTAGATCGTCCTACCGGGTCTATTGCTCTTCTTTTTGATCAATTACAATTTAGTGAAGATCATTTACTGAAAAAAGCGCAATTGCAAGGAAAAATTGCTCTTCAGCTATCAGAAAAAGAGATGAAGGTAAACAGCGAACTTGTAGGAATTGGTAAAACTCCTTTATCTATTCATGGAACTCTCCCTTATATTTTATCCCTTTCTCCTATTGCTATTAAAAAAGAGGAAAACTCCTCTTTTCAGTTAGCGATTAAAGGAGAAGGAAGCGCAGATGCCTATTTACCTCTTTTTTTAGAAGAGCCTCCTGGCTTGGCAGGACAGGTAGAGATCGCTTTGCAAGTTAGCGGCGATTTAAAAAGACCTTTAGTGCAAGGATTTTTAGAACTAAAAGATGGCATTTACGAGGACTTAGAGACAGGAGCTACCTATAAAAACCTTTTTGTACGTTTAGAAGGCGAAGGAGAAAAAGTAGTACTCAAAGAGTTTTCTACAGTAGATAGCCGTGATGGAGGGGTAAAAGCCCATGGAGAGGCCCTACTTGATTATGGGCGCAATTTTCCTTTTCATGTTCAATTAGATATTTCGCATATGTATGTGATGCACTCTGACTATGCTTCGATTGCTGCCAGTGGAAAGTTAAACTTAAGCGGAAACTCTTTAGAATCCAAACTCAAAGGTCAGCTACAAGTGGACCGGGCAGAAGTAAAACTAGAAGAGGCTTTACCTACCCAAATCAAAACAATTGATGTTACCTATATCAATGCCCCTAAAGGCTTTACTGATTTTAAAGAAAAAGCGGCAAAAGCAGCTACTGAGTTAGACATTAAGTTAAGCGCTCCTTTAGTCACCATTCAAGGAAATGGGCTTAAATCTGAGTGGAAAGGAGAAATTAATATAAGCGGCACAACAAAACAGCCTCTTTTATTTGGTGATTTGCATATTGCGCAAGGCCAATATGAGATCAAAGGAAAAACATTTAATCTTTCTCAAGGTAGTATTCATTTTGCAGGTGCAGCGGAAAAAAAGACCACGCTTTATGTTGTAGCCAGCAAAGAAATGGAAAGCTTAAAGGTAGAAATTATTGTAAAAGGACCTTTAGATAAACTTGCTTTTAGTTTTCGCTCTAATCCCCCTTTATCGCAGCGAGATATTTTATCTCATATTCTTTTTAATAAGGGTATTTCTGATATTACTACCGGGGAAGGCGACACTTTAAATCAATCTTTTACCTCTCTTAATGCTTCGGAGAAGACAGAGGAAAGCCAAGATCTATTGACTCGTCTACGTAATAATATCGGCATTGATCGCCTTGACTTTACCACCTCAGGCGAAGGAGAAGACAGAGACTTTGCTCTACAAGTAGGAAAGTATTTGTGGGAGGGGGTCTTTATCTCGCTGAATAAAAGTATTGGCGCTGCGCCAGACCGCTTTGCTATTGAAGTAAAGCTGAGAGAAAATATAAAAGCAGAAGCTGAGGTAGATATCGGAAGTAATTCGCAAGGAAATCAAGGAAAGCTCTCTTTAAAATGGAAAAAAGACTATTGAGCTTGAAAAAATGATCATTTCTTTCACCTTAAAATAGTAAACCAAATTAAAATTTGCTATTACTTGACTCTAATAAAAAGCTCATTTAAGATATTACTTGATATTTTTCGGCTCTATTTTACCTTTAAATGAAAGTCACTCATGGGTCATACGCTTTTTCACCTTCTTGGCGCTTTGGGTGAATATGTTTTATTAATTGTAGGTGTAATAGGAGTTACTTTAAAAAAACCTCCTGCCTGGCATCTTCTTCGCGATCAACTCTATAGTATCGGCGTGCTTTCTCTCCCCGTGGTAGCTATTACTGGATTTTCTACCGGAATGGTACTATCTGCTCAGGCTTTTTTTCAGCTCTCGGATAAAGGGCTTTCTAGCGCTACCGGTTTGATGGTAGCCAAAGCAATGTTAGTGGAACTGGGGCCGGTACTTACTGCTTTTATGGTAACAGGCAGAGTAGGAGCTGCTATGTGCGCCGAGCTGGGTACCATGCGCGTTACAGAACAAATCGATGCCATGCGCTCTATGTCTGTCAATCCTCAGCGCTACCTAATTGCGCCTAGATTTCTTGCTGGACTTTGTATGATGCCGCTTCTCTCCGTTTTTAGCTCCCTAATGGGAATTCTTGGCGGCTATATCGTAGCAGTTTACTATTACAAGATGACCCCAAATGCTTTTTTAGACCCTCTTCCTTCTAATATTAGCAGCTATGATCTTTTTAGTGGCATGATGAAGTCTTTTGTATTTGGTATTATCATTGTCACAATTTCTTGTTATAAAGGGCTGAAGACGAAAGGAGGAGCTGCTGGCGTAGGAAATTCCACTACTAGCAGTGTGGTGATCTGCTATTCTTTTATTTTAATTATTAACTTTTTACTTACCATCGTTCTTAACTCTTCCTATAACTATTTTAAGCAAATGTTTAGTTCGCTTTAAACAAGAGACAGTAGATGATACGTGTAGAAAACCTATGGAAAAAATATGGCGAGCTCGAGATTTTAAAAGGCCTTTATTTAGAAGTAATGGATGGAGAAACGTTAGTCATTCTTGGCCGCTCTGGCGCAGGGAAAAGCGTTTTGCTTAAACAGATCATTGGGCTGGAGAGCGCTGATAAAGGGTTTATAGAAATTGACGGTAGACGTATTTCAGACCAAGCAGGAAGTGACTTTAAAAGTAATATCAAATCCATGGGGATGCTTTTTCAAGGAGGCGCACTTTTTGACTCCATGGATATTGGAGAAAATACAGGTTTTTATCTAAAGCAACATGAGCCAAAGCTCAGCTCCAGCGAACTTCTTGACCGCGTGGCAGATGCTTTAGAGATGGTAGGTTTAAAAGATACGCAAAAAAAGATGCCCTCTGAGCTTTCCGGAGGAATGCGCAAACGCGCAGCCTTAGCTAGGCTAATTGTTTATCGCCCGCAAATTTTGCTCTATGATGAGCCAACGACGGGGCTTGACCCTATCACCTCTATGCAAATTAACGATCTAATTAATCAGATCAAAGAGGAGCTCAAAGCAACTAGCATTGTGGTTACTCACGATATTCGCTCTGCTTTAGAGGTAGGAGACCGCATGGCTTTTCATAATGAAGGAAAAATTGCCTACGTGGCCCCAAAATATGAGTTTCTTCATTCAGACAACCCTGACTTAAAAGAATTTTTTAGCCATGCTGTGATTGACTCCCATCAATTTGAAAAATATAGCTAACGCCTGGAGGAATACTATTTATGCCCGCTTCTGCAAAAACAGTTTTAATCGGTATTTTTGTATTGATTGCAGTTGGGATCATCTTCCTTATGCTGTTGTTCATCCATCCTACCGTAGGAGACAATGGTAAAACTTTACAAATTCGCTTTACCGATGTCGATAAAATTGATATTGGTACGCGCATTACCTACGCCGGCCATCCAGTAGGGGAAGTTGTCTCTATTAAAGAAATTCCTGAGGCACGAACAAATAGGCTAAGCTATGAAGGGGATGTTTATATCTATGAAGTAAAAGCAAAAGTAGACTCTAGTGTTGATGTTTTTAACTCAGATGAAATTACCGTGCGCACTTCAGGGCTACTAGGAGAAAAAAGCATTGAAATCAATCCGCAACCGCCGCAAAAAGACCAGCCTCTTTTTAAGATAGAAAATCAAATTCTTTATTCGGTACCAGTAGGCTCGGTAGAGAGTACTTTAAAATCTTTTGCAAAACTAACCACAAAAATTTACGATACATTAAGTAAAATAGAAACAACCATTGAAGAGATACAGCAAGAAAAAATTGTAGAAGGCGTAGCAGAAATTACGCAGCACCTTATCTCGATTACTCAGATTCTGAATCAACCAGAAAAATGGAACAAAACATTTGATGGGCTAAATGAACTAGTTACGAAGGCCAACCACTCCTGGATAAAAGTGGATCAAATTTTTCAAGATGGTCAGCAGATTAGCCAAGCTATCAAAAAAAGCTGGCCTAAAGTAGAAAATACAATCGACCAGTTTCATTTAGCCGCTACGAGCGCCAAAGAAACTGCTGAGCTTACTAAAGAATTAGTCAGCCAAGTGCAAAAAGGAGAAGGTTCACTAGGCCAGCTCCTTACAAATAAAGATCTTTACTTTCAATTAAAAGCTGTAGTTCATCAAGGCTCTCATTTAATGAGCGACCTCAATCGCTTTGGCCTTCTTTTTCAAACAAATAAAAAATGGCAACGTTTAGAAGGGCAACGGCGCAAGCTTTTGCAAAAACTTTCTGACCCCAGCTACTTCTCGCAATACTTTAATCAAGAGATGCAGCAGATTTCTACTTCCCTTTCTGCCGTTTCTATGCTATTAAAACAGTCAGGTCCTGTTGATCCTTACTCTCTTTATTTTGACCCTGAATTTATGACTCAATTTTATGGGCTCATGAAAAATGTGGCAGAGATGGAAGAAACAGTTCAGCTTTATAATCAGCAGCTTGTTAGTCAAGAGTAATGGAGATAAAAACCCAATGGATATAGGCCCTTATTCCGATATTCAAAGAGGCACTTTTTTAATTGCGACCCCAGATATTGAAGGCGGTTTCTTTTTTCGCGGTGTCATTTTAATTTGCGAGCATAACGCCAATGGCTCATTTGGGCTTTTAGTAAATAAAAAGCTTGAACTGGAGCTACCCTCTGAAATTCTCAATATTTCTCAGCTTGAAAATCCTCATATTAATTTGCGCGCTGGCGGGCCCATTCAAACGAATCAAATGATGCTTCTGCATGACTCTAGTCATATTGCTCACCAAACCTTGGAAGTAACAGATGGAGTGTATTTAGGCGGCGACTTACAGTTTTTACAAGAAACTTTAACCAGCCAAACAGAAGCCAATGTACATCTTTGCTTTGGCTATACCGGCTGGGGGGCAGGGCAATTGGAAAGAGAGTTTTTAGATGGTCATTGGTTTTTACACCCCGCCCAAAATAAACATATTTTTCACACCCCACCAGAAAAGCTATGGCAGACTTTATTAAGAGAAATGGGAGGCAAATACGCTACGCTCTCTATGATTCCAGAAGATCTTTCGCTTAACTAGATTTTATCAAACTGTAAATAAGCTTAATTAATAATAATTTTTTACAAAAGTCATTCCTCGTTTAATTTTTTTTAATTAAAACTTCAAATATTCATTTCCTTAATAAATAATTAAAATGTTTTTTAGATTGTTAAAAAACACTAATTTATTTGTTTATAAAAAAATAAATTAAAATAATATTTAATTATTTTATAAAAATATTGCATAATAATAAATTAAATAATAAAATTTTTAATAATACATTTTTATTTTTATTACAATTTACAAAAAAACATTATTTATTAATACAAACAAATTATTAATAATTTATTAAAAAAGACATAAAATATTTTTAATTATATAAATAGTAATTTGCAAAGGAGATCAAAATGTTAGAATTTTCCAGCTTTCACACCAATTCTATTCTAACCAAAAGAATTTACGTGGAAGTGAATCAAGAAAAATCACAAGTTCAAGCCACTGTTTTCTCTAGTAAAATTGAAAAAAAAGGTTTAGGAATGACTGCATATGGGAATATTTTAGGTCGTTTTTTAAGCTTCATGGGTTTTGCTTTTGAAACTAAAGATGAAAACAATAAAATTTTATATATAAATAAAAAAAGTTTTTGCAATTTAATTGATAGGTTAGCTAGAAATTATCAAACATATCAAACTATGAATGTAGATTGTATTGATATTGATTATCAATCAAAAAAAGATTCAGACACACAACAACGGTTAAAAAAAATATATACTCTTTTTGATTCAAATTTTTCAAGTTTTGCTAATAAAAATATTGGAGAAATTTCAATAGAAATGTTTAAACTATTATAAGCTACTTGTATTTTGATGGACAGTCTTGATTATTGCAAGGCTTTCCTATCGGCCAATATCGATCACAATAAGGGCATTTCCACTTTTTTTCATATTCATATTTATCGTTTAAATCCCCTACTGACTTTGCCAGGTTCTCTTCGTATGTGAACATTCCTGTGTGGTCTCTGTGAATAGAATGAGTCACTAACCAAACGTTATTGCCTACATGAATATAAAACTCATCTCCTTTTGTATTTGCTTTAAACGTATCTTCATCGATGTAGATTTTATCTTTTGCTACAAAAGCCGCTCCATCACAAAATCCACTACAAAGTAGAGAGAATAAAAAAAATCTACCAAATTTTTTCAGCATAGAATCACCGCTTTTATTTTTTGTTATGGATCTTCTTCTTTATTTCACTTCAAAAAACATTAGATATTTTAACTTTTTTTGGCAAAAAAATACTTTATAAAAATATAATTTTTTTTTACAACTAATTTTTTAAAAAATTGTATTTGTGATCGAATTTACAACCTTTTTAAAAATAAGCCCTGATTATAAAGTCTTACAATGGATTGCAAACCCCATTTTGGAAAACATAACGTCGCTAAAAAAAACACAAATCTATTTCATTTTTTTACCGTAAATTTCGGCATAGGCTGTTTTGATACTATTTATAGATGGCTACTTGTTGAAGACTAACATCCTCCCATAGCTAAAGCCGACGGGGGTAAAAAGTTTTAAAATTTTGCCGCTATTTGCACTGCTTGCTGGATTGCTTGTTCTACAGCTTCTTCTTTTTTTGGCCCGGCTGTAGGACCTGCAATAATGGACTGGATAGTAGTTATCCCCATAAAGTTTAAAACAGTTTCAAAATAATGCGTTTGAAAGTCTTTTAATTCAGGTCCAATCTCAGAAGAGTACTCGCCTCCACGAGCGTAAACAACAGCAGCTGGCTTATTGCCTACTAGCCCTTTATAACCCTCTTGTGGAGAAAAAGAAAAGGTATAGTCTGGTTGTACAATCAAATCAATATAGTGCTTAAGTTTATAAGGAATAGAAAAATTCCACATCGGAATAGAAAAAAGATAACGATCTGCTTGCTTAAATTGAGAAATAATGTTTTCTACCGCTTTCCAAGCTGCCTTTTGCTCCGCAGTCGGTGATTGATTTTGCGCTAGAGCGTAGCGAGACTCCAGTAATTGATCTTCCACTTCAGGAAGCAAAAGTTGCCAAAGATCTAGCTTGATGATTTGATCGTTGGGATGGCTCTGTTGATAAGCTTGTAAGAAAGCCTGGGAAACCTGAATAGAGATAGACTTTTCTTTTCTAGGGGAAGCTTCAATATAGAGTAAAGTAGACATCTTTTAAACCATCATTAAAATTTCATATTGATCTGCTTTTTAGCAAAAAAATAAACAAAAGTCAAAACATTCATCATAAAAATTTAAAAACAATAAAATTTTTAATAGCCCTAAAAATTAGGTGCGCTTTCAGGGTTCATGGGTAATTACCACCACAATGTAAAATCGCTATCTATTTAGAAATTATTTAACTGCGCAACTTCTACTGCAGATAGCAATAAATAAATTTAAAATTTATTGAGATGATTAAAATGAAAGAATAATAAAAAGCGCCCTCTATAAGCTAATAAAGGGCGCTCAAAATTTTTAATAATTAATTTAACTTAAAAAATTTTCTTTAACTGAATTTCCATTTTGCTGGTCCATAAATGCTTTTATAACAGGATGTTTGCTTGCTAGCGTATGCATTTTCATCTGGAAGTCAAAAGTATTTAGTACCTCCTCAAAAACGTAATGAATACACTCAGGGAATTTTTCGATGATTTTTGCCATCTCTTCCGCATTTTTTAAAATTTCTGGTGTAGCAAAATTTGCTGATGAAGATCCTTTAGAAGGATCAAATAAAGAATCGTAAGCTGCTCTTTTTGCTTCTTGATTAGTGATTTGCTCAAATTTTTCTAATACTTTTTCTATAAAGGCATAGTCATTTTTTAAAGAAGCGTCGGCAAATAGAATGTAATGAGGAGATATGGCAATGGCCTCTAACATAAATTCTGCATTTTTCTTTAGATTCTCATGTACTAATACATGCATAATCATGAGGTTTGAAGTAGCCTTCATGGCGGCTAACATAAGAAGAGAATTTTTTTTAAGATAGTCTTTTTCCAAAGTTAAATCTGCATAGTTAGTTTTAGGGTTTGTTTTATGTTCTTGTATGATTGCATTCAGTACTTTTTGTTCTTCTTCTGAAAAAACATAACTGCTTTGTCTATCATATAAGGCGACAGCGATAAACCCAAGAACAGGCACCATTAATGCAAAACAGCGCTTAAAAGATTTATTTTTTAAATGAGTAACATAGTGGTTATTATTTAAAGAAGGACGAATTTTAGTAAAAACTATGGCTAGGCATTTAAAAGCAATATCACCTATATTTGTGATAGGACTCAAAGGTGTTCTATCAAAGATATTGTCTACTTTAACGAAAAGATCACTTAATAAAGTGATCATGGTATCTGATTTTTGTTTTACAGAATGCATGAAATCTCCTGGTTGTAGATTATTTAAAGTTTAAATTGTATCATTTAATTATTAATTAATTATTAAATTTAAACATTTTATTTTAATTACCATGAGTTAAATCAAATAAAATTTTAATTAAATTTTTTTATATAATTTCCGCTCTGAAAAAAGCAAAAGTGACTTTTAAAATGAAAAGTCTAAGCAAAAAAATTAGCAAAATATTTGGGTAAAGAAGGCCGTAAAATTTTGTTTTGTGTTTGCGAGCCTTTAAAACGAGTAGTTTTTAAGAGAAATGATAAAAAAAACACAGCTTCTCAGAGTGTAAAAAGAAGCTGTGTAAAAAGAAACTGAAGAGAATTAACGTTTTGAGAACTGGAAGCGCTTACGAGCTCCTGCACGGCCATATTTTTTACGTTCTTTCTTACGAGAATCACGTGTAAGATAGCCTTGAGCTTTATACTCTTGTCGTAGGTTTTCATCGCTGCCCACTAAAGCTCTTGCAAGGCCAAGTTGAACGGCAATTACCTGCGCCTCAATCCCGCCGCCTTTTACTCGGATCACCAAGTCATAATTTGCTGTGCCACCAAGCTTTTCTAAAGGAGCAAATAAAGTTTTGCGTTGAATTTCTAATGGAAAGTATTGTTCCACCTGTTTTCCATTGATATCAATTTGGCCTTTTCCACCATGTCTTAGCCTAACAGAGGCGACAGCTGTTTTTCTTCGTCCAGTTGCTACGTTTTCTTCTTTCATAAAATCTTCACTCTATTTAAATGTTTGCGTATACAGGCTTTTGAGCAGCATGACCGTTTTCTGCTAAATGATCTTGCGCAGGCCCTGCATAAACACGTAATTTTCTCATTTGTTGTTTTCCTAAACGTGACTTAGGCATCATTCCTTTTACGGCATGCTCAATGATATATTGTGGCTTACGTGCTTTCATCGTGCGATAAGGAACTTCGCGCAGCCCTGAAATAGAGCCTGTGTAGTAACGATAGACTTTTTGAGACTCTTTTGAGCCTGTTACCACAACTTTGTCTGCGTTTACTACAATAACGCCATCCCCACAATCAAAATTAGAAGTGAAAAGTGGCTTATGTTTTCCGCGTAAAATTTTAGAAATTTCAGATGCTAAACGACCAAGCGTTTTTCCTGTTGCATCTAATATAAACCAATTGAGCTTACACTTCTGCTTCGTTGGAATGATAGTTTTTTGAATACTCGCTTTTCTTTGCATGTCCTTATGCCTTTATTTAACGGTTGGGCCATAGTTTAACAGTGATAGCTTCTCTAGAGAAAGACCCTTTCACATTACCTATAAAGTCTTATTGCTCTTAAGATCAACAAGCTACAATCACTTGTTAAAGAAACTTATCTCAGCTGGTTCCATTAACAGAGAATAATATGCTAATCAATCTAAGCATTTTTGTCCCAGTTTTTCAGTCACTGGTTTCGCATGTTGAATGGATAAGGTGTTATCATAGCGATTTTCTACTATTTTGCCAAGCCATTTATCATTTCTTTTTCTACTAACTAAACTTACTTAAAATTTTACCAAAGATAAAAAAGATGTGAGAAATAAGAAAAGTTTGTTAAGCTTTTTTGCAAAAGCAACTCTACTATTATAAAACCCCCATTTTTAAAGATGCGCCACTTAAAAAAATTTTATGTAAAGACCTATGGCTGCCAAATGAACGAACTTGACTCCGATGTCATGACGGGAATTTTAGAGGGCCGGGGGCTTACCAAAAGCTATGATGAAAACGATGCCGATCTATTGATTTTCAATACCTGTTCTATCCGCGACTTAGCAGAAAGAAAGGTAATGGGAAAAGTTGGACTTTTAAGTCGCCGCGATAAAAGCAGCGCAATTATTGGTGTAACAGGCTGTATGGCAAACGCTAAAAAAGAGTCTTTATTTCAAAAACTTCCTCATATTGACTTTGTATTAGGTACCAATAACATCCATAATTTAAATCAAGTTTTAGATGATGTTTTGACTTCCGGCAAGCAGGCTATTCGCACCGATGATCAGTTTACTTTTGAGCTCGATTATTTGGCAGCAAAGCGCGAAGATAAGGTAAAAGCATACGTTTCTATCATTCGCGGCTGTGATAAATTTTGCACTTATTGCGTAGTTCCCTATACTAGAGGGCCAGAAGTTTCACGCACACCTAAAGATATTTTAGAGGAGTGCAAGCTATTAGCGGATAAAGGATATAAAGAAATTACTCTTCTTGGCCAAAATGTCAATAGCTATGGAAAAGACCAGCCCGACTGGAATTTTCTTTTTCATGATCTTCTTTATGAAATCGATAAGATTCCAGCTATTGAACGCGTGCGCTTCATGACAAGCCATCCAGTAGATATTACCATAGAGTTAATGAAGGCAGTTCGCGACCTGCGCACTTTATGTGAATTTGTCCATTTTCCCATTCAAGCCGGCTCTAGCCGTGTTTTAAAAAAGATGCATCGCATTTATACAGTAGAGCAATACCTGGAAAAGGTGCGGCTATTAAAAGAAATTGTCCCTAATGTTTCTCTTGGTACAGATATTATTGTCGGCTTTCCTACAGAAACAGACGAAGAATTTGAAGAGACCTATCGCCTTCTCAAAGAGATAGAATATTCGGTTGCTTTTCTCTATACCTACTCGGCGCGTAAAGGAACACCTGCTATGCGCTGGCGAGATGACGTTGCAGAAGAGGTAAAACAGCAACGTTTGCAAAAACTGATGGCGCTGCAAGATCAAATTTATGCTAAACAACGGCAAGCTTTGATTGGCCAGCAAGTAGAGGTATTAGTAGAAAAGAGAAGCCGCAAGAACCCTGCACACCTCAAAGGGCGGACGCGCTGCTGGAAAAGCGTTCTTTTTGCTAGTGAAAAAGATCTCATTGGAACATTACAAAAAGTAACGGTTCATGGCTATAGTTCGCAGACTCTCTTAGCTGAATTATCTTAAAAAGCGTGCTCTGCAACTATTTTAAATAGCTCAAGCAGAGCATTTTATTTTAAAATCTATTGACAGCTAATTCTTTCTATAGCAGTTAAAACTTGCTGGCGATTTCCAAACGCAGAGAGTCGAATAAAGCCTTCTCCTTGAGACCCAAAACCGCACCCTGGAATGGTAACTACCTTTTTGTTTTCTAAAAAATAGTGAAATAGCTCCCATGATTTTTTCCCTTTACATCTTACCCAAAGATAAGGGGCGTTGACGCCTCCAAATACCTCATACCCCAATGCTTGCATTGCCTCTTTAATTAGTTTGGCATTTTCGAGATAGTAATTTACTACTCCTTTTATTTCGGTTATTCCCTCTGGCTCTAAAGCGGCGCAGCCTCCAATTTGAGCAATATTAGATGCTCCATTAAATACAGTGGTTACTAAGCGATTCCAGTCTTTTAATACAAAATGGCCGCATTCATAGCGTAGCTCTTTTGGCACGACGGTCCAGCCTAGCCGCACTCCTGTAAAACCAGCAGATTTTGAGAAAGAACTTACCTCAATTGCCACCTCTTTTGCTCTTTCAATTTCATAAATTGATTTTGGCAAGGTTGGATCTTGAATATAAGCGCAGTAAGCAGCATCAAAAACAATAATAGAACGATTTTTATGTGCAAAGTCTACTAACTCTTCTAACTGCTTTTTAGTAGCCACGGCCCCTGTAGGATTATTGGGCGAGCAAAAGTAGATGATATCAGTGCGTTGAAGTTTTTTTAAATCAGGAAAGAAATCATTTTCCGGGTGACAATTCATCAAGTGAATCTCTTTTACCCCTTGAATTAAACTTCCCTCTAAATAAACTGGATAAGTTGGATTTTGCACAGCAATAGAGATATCAGAGCCAAAAAGCAGTTGCAAACGGCTTAAGTCGCCATTTGCACCATCGGAAATAAAAATTTCTTCCCAGCTAAATTTTTCTTTAAAAATAGTTTGGGCAATTTTCTTTCGCAGCTCTTTTTTTCCTTGCTCTGGTCCATATCCTGAATAACCTACTTCTGTCCCCAGACCTAGAGAAGCTTGCGTTAGCGCTCGTGTAATCGAACCGGTCAAAGGCTGGGTAGTATCTCCTACACCCAAACTGATTAATGAAACGCCTGGGTTTTGTTTTAGATAGTTCTCTTTCTTTAGCTGCACTTCTGGGAAAAGGTAGTTTCCTTGCAGCTGCGCTAAATGGACATTTCTTTTCATCTTTTACTCTTTTAATTTTAAAGCTCATGGTACTAACGAGTAAAAAATTTTAAATAAAGAAGGCCCCTTAAGTCAACCTCTAATCAAAGCGAACTTCTACAAGAAAAGTTTCGCTAAAGTTTCGCTAAAGTTTCGCTAAAGTTTGCTAACTTCACTAGCAAACTTTAGCTATTTTTTTTGTCTTTTAAAGAGTTAATTTTTAAGTGTAGCATTATCAATGACAAAACGATACTTCACATCTCCTTTTAACATTCTTTCATAAGCTTCATTGATTTTATCAATGGCAATTAGCTCTATATCGGCAGTGATTTTATGTTGAGCGCAAAAATCGAGCATCTCTTGAGTCTCTTTTAATCCGCCAATAAGCGAGCCTGCAATTTGGCGACGATAAAAAATTAACTTCGTGACATTAGGCGCTGGATGAAGGTTTTCTGGCACTCCTAAAAGGCACATGACTCCATCTCTTTTCAGTAGCTCTAGATAAGGATCGAGCGGATGTGAGGCAGCAACAGTGTCTAAAATAAAATCTAGGCTTTTTGCATGTTTTTTCATTGCACTCATCTCTTTAGAAACTACCGCTTCTTTTGCTCCTAAACGTTTGGCATCTTCTATTTTGCCAGGAGAGGTCGTAAAAAGAATCACTTCTGCTCCCATAGCGTGAGCGATTTTAATAGCCATATGTCCTAGGCCACCCAGCCCCACTACTCCTACTTTACTCCCCTTTCCGATTTTCCAATTCTTTAAAGGAGAGTAAGTAGTAATTCCGGCGCATAAAAGAGGCGCTACCCCTGGCAGCTCTTGCTGGCTAAACTCTTTGGGCACGTGTAAAACAAATTTTTCATCTACTACAATTTGCGTAGAGTAACCCCCATAAGTGACGCTATGGTCTTTTTTATCTCGGCCATTATATGTTTGAATGGCCCCTTCTTCGCAGTACTGCTCTAAATTTTCTTTACAGCTAGGGCAATGTCTACAAGAGTCAACAAGACAACCCACCGCTACAATATCGCCTTCTTTGAATTCCTTAACTAGCTCCCCTACTTGTACAACTCTACCAACAATCTCATGCCCAGGCACACATGGATAACTAGTCATTTTCCACTCATTGCGAGCAGTATGCAAATCAGAGTGACAAACTCCGCAATAATCAATTTCAATTTGAATATCTTTAGAACGCAGCTCTCTTCTATCGAAGTCAAAGGGGGCTAAAGGAGAAGAAGGTTCCTTAGCTGCATAACTTTTCACATGGCTCATAACAAGCTCCTTTTATAAGGTAGTTAAAAATTTCTTTTTAAGCCATTATTGAGGAGCTGTCAAGCTGTTTTCATTGAAGTTTTTACATGCAACCTTGTATGCTATAAAGAAAAAATTTCATAAAAAATAAACATAAAAAAAAAGCCCAAGTATTTCGTTATCACTAACAAAACTTTCGGCAATATGACTTTCACCGGTCTTACATTGAACCAATTTATTGCAGGTGGGGGTTAAAAAAAAACCGGAAACTTTTTCATTTCTGAAAATGTTTCCGGTAATATGCCCAAGATAGGACTCGAACCTACACACCTCGCGGCACCAGAACCTAAATCTGGCGTGTCTACCAATTTCACCACTTGGGCAGTGAATAGAAACAAATTAGCACTTTGCTAAAAGCTTGTCAACATCTTTTATCATTATATCCTGTTTTATTTTTAACGGTGGCAAATTAAAACAAAGGTCTCCTCTTTGCCTTAAGGAAAAATAGCGATGATGGCCAATAATAAGGTGATCTTGCAGCGGTATTTTTAGCATCAAACTAATTTCTACTAATGTTTTAGTTAGTGCAATATCTTGAAAAGAGGGAGTAGGATCTCCACTAGGGTGATTATGCGCTACAATGATACTAGCAGCTTTATGTTTAACAGCGGGGTAAAAAACTTCGCGAGGATGAACCAAAGTTTCACACAGCGTTCCTATGGAAATAATTTCATGACAAATCACATACCCTTTGCTGTCTTGTAGAATTGCAATAAAATGTTCGCGATTTTGAAATTCTATCTCATCTTTAATGAGGTAATAAGCGTGGTCGGGATGTTTAATACGATACTTAGCTTCTATTGCATATTTAGAGGCTCTTACCCCTAAGCTCAAGGCTGCTTTTAATTGCAGCGCTTTAGCCAGGCCAATTCCTTTTACTTCCATTAGCTCTGCCAAAGTCGCCTGCGTAAGCTGTCTTAAATTTCCAAATTTCACTAGCAGCTCTTTAGATAGCTCTAATACAGATTTTGTTTTAGTGCCACTGCCTAAAATAAGCGCAAGCAGCTCTGAGGTAGCCAGCGATTCAGAGCCATAACGTAAAAGCCTTTCCCGCGGCCTCTCTTCTTTGGGAAGTTGCTGAATCGAATAATTTTGCATTAACTTTCTTTTACTTGGTAGCGCACTACTTTGACTACCAACTGACGAGGTAGCTCCACTTTTAGCACAATGTTATTTTCTTCATAATCTTGCTCCGCAATATGGCCCATGCGCATCATTTCGCTAACAACCGCATAATCGCTTTGTGGAATGACTAAATCCACCACTTGCCGCTGCCGGCTCAGCTCTTCTAGCATCACCTCTTGTAAAGACTCAAAATTTTGCCTATGAAGCGCAGAGATCTGTACATTTTTAGGATAGCTCATTCGCAGTCGATGAAGAGCAGCTGCGCTTTGACACTGATCAATCTTATTGAACACAGTAATTATCGGTTTATTTGCAGCATTTAACTCTTTTAATACTTCATAGGTGGTCTGCGCTTGCTCTTCGGCCATAGGATGGCTTGCATCAATGAGGTGCAGCAAAATATCGGCCTCTAGCGCCTCTTCTAAAGTACTTTTAAAAGCGGCAACCAAAAGATGAGGAAGCTTGCGAATAAAGCCGACTGTATCGATCAGCAAAATTTCTTGATGGTTGTTTAAAGTAAACTTACGCGTAGTTGTGTCTAAAGTAGCAAAGAGCTTATCTTCCACAAAGACCTCTGCATCCGTTAATGCATTCAATAAAGTAGATTTGCCAGCATTTGTATAACCAATAATGGCAAAAACGGGAATTTCTGCGCGCAAGCGAGATTGCCTTTGAGTCTCGCGGTAAGCCTTTACCTCTTCTAGCTGCTGTTGTAAATGGCTAATTTTTCGTTTGAGGATGCGGCGATCTATCTCAATTTGCTTTTCTCCTTCGCCTTTTGTATAGCCTCCGCTTCCACCCGAGCCAGAAGTTCCTGCTTGCCTTGACAGATGCGTCCACAACCTTTTTAGTCGAGGAGCTTCATATTTGACCCTGGCAAGCTCAATTTGTAACTTAGCCTCTTTAGTTTGCGCTCTTTTTGCAAAGACGCTTAAAATAATTTCTGTACGATCTGTTACAGGTAGTTTAAAAGCGGCCTCTAAATTACGCTGTTGGGCAGGTGTGATTTCATCATCAAAAACAATAGCATCTACTTTTTTTTCCAAAGCAAGCTCTACTAATTCCTGTAGTTTTCCTTTGGTTAAAAAAGTAGCCGCTTCTATTTTCTTTAAAGGACATGCAACTGCTTGTACCGCCTCTTTACCATCTGTTTTAACTAAGAATGCTAGCTCTTTAAGATGCTCTTCGCAAATTGATTTTTGAGCAGCGCCTTGATAAGTAGCCACGAGCAACACTTGTTTTATATCTTGTTTTTCTTTTTCCATTTTTTATCCAAAATCAATTGTTAGCCCGTCATATGCAAGGCGCACATGCGGTGGCAATTTTTTTTCTATCTGCTCATGCTCTAAATCGTGAGAAAGATGCGTAAGCCAAACTTTTTTAGCATGAATACGTTTTGCAAAGGCGATTGCCTCTTCCACGGATAAGTGCATGTAGGAGGAAGTTTCTCTTAGCGCGCTAATCACTAGTGTGTCTACCTGCATCAAAGGAGGAAATACTTGATCTGTAAACTCTTTAATATCTGTGACATAAGCTAAGTTGCCTACTCGAAAGCCATTGACCTTCATGCCTCCTTGCTCATAACAAACATACTTTATCTCTAGTCCTGCAAAATTTAATTGATTTTCCTGATTACAGAAGGTGTGCAGGTTGAATTTAGGATGAGCTGCTGCTAGATAGGGGTTGGGAATAAAAAGGTAATCAAAACGCTTGAGAACTTCAGCCGCAGTTGCCTTTGAAAGCACAAGCGGCAAAGGGCCTTTTCTTAAAAAGCAAAGCGCGCGTAAATCGTCTAGGCCAGCTGTATGATCATGATGGGCGTGGGTTAAAAAAACTGCATCGAGATGATCTATCTTATACCTTAATGCTTGCTGCCTAAAGTCTGGTCCTGCATCAATTAAAAACTTTTTTTCCTTTATTTCTAAAAGAGCCGAAGGGCGAAGCCGTGAGTTAAGAGGATTATTGGAAAGACAAGTTAGGCAATTGCAGCCAATGACAGGCACTCCTACAGAAGCGCCCGTTCCCATGAAGGTCAATTTCCCTCTCATTTCCTCTCGCTTGTAAAAAACTTTAATACCGTTTGATAAAGATTTGGCTGATAAAAGTAGACCCAGCTCTCTTCTTCGTTTTCTTGCAGCTTCACTCTAAAATAATCTTCTTTTACAAACTGAATCACCTGAAAAATTTTTGCATGAATAAAACCCTCTGTGCGTACACCTGTAATTAAAGCTACTGGCAAAAGCTGGTTAAATAGTTGCACGGTTGTTTGCGCCACTTGGTCAATGCTTTGATTTTTTTCAATCAACCGGTAAAACTGTGCATATTTATCTAAGGAAACTTTTTTTTGTTGCCACTTTCCTTTTAAATAATCAAAGTAGACAAATTCATGATGATCAAATCTATAGTTGACGATCTCTGCCTTTTCGGGATGAAGATCTTCAAAGTTCATTTTCTCCACCACTTCAGGAGCTAGTACTATTTGTCTAGCTTGATAGAGGCTCAAAGGCTTACTATAAGCAATGAGCCACGCCGTAAAAAGAAAGCCTCCGACAGCAGCGATCGATAAAAGCAAAATAAACTGTTTTACTTCTTTTTTCATCAATATCTTCAACTTAGCTAAAAATGCACCTAAAGGCAGTAAGTAATAAATAGAGCCTTTTAAGGGCCTCTAGTAATTAAATTTTAAAAGCTACTATACTCTAAATAGTTTTTAAAAATAAAGATAAAGAGCAAAGAGAATCAAGATGAAAGTGGCTGTAATAGGCGCCGGCTTTTGTGGGTTGGCCGTAGTTTGGAATTTACTTAACCAGCTTTTTCAACCTAATTTAGAGGTGACTTTATTTGACAAGACTGCCATAGGAAGCGGCGCTTCTGGAGTAGCTGCCGGGCTTCTTCATCCTTATGCAGGTGCACATGCCAAGCTCAACTGGCGAGGAAAAGAGGCTTTTGCAGAGGCGCTTCAACTGCTCTATCTCGCCTCTTGTCACATAAAAGCTCCTGTTTTTACTCAAAACCTGGGAGTTTTGCGATTAGCTACCGCTTTAAAACAACAGCTCGACTATCAAAAAAGCCCTGCTCTTTTCGATCCGAATGTGGCATGGTTAAGTGAAAAACAATTACAAGAAATGGTCCACGGCTGTGTCCATGTGCCAGCTCTTTGGATTAAGCAGGGAGTCACTGTTCATTGTAAAAGTTACATGAAAGGGCTTTGGAGCGCTTGTCAAAAAAAAGGAGCTTTTTTTCAAAAACATCATTTTCACTCTTTAAAAGAGCTCAAAAACTTTTCCCTCATTATTGTCACAGCAGGCGCCTTGAGTAATCATTTAAGCGAACTTGCTCACCTCCCTTTAAAAAAAGTGAAAGGACAGATGGTAGAAATGAGCTGGCCTGCTTCGCTGCCGCCTCTGCCCGGTGCGCTTAATTCTTATGGATATATCGTAATGAAACCAGACGGAAAAAGTTGTTTAGTGGGATCGAGCTACGAAAGAGAAGCTTTGGACTCAAAAGTAGATATTCAAGCAGCTACAAAGCAAATTTTTCCCAAAACACTTTCTTTAGTACCTGCATTAAAAAACTCACAGATTCTCAAAGGATATGCCGGATTAAGAGCAGTTACTAAGGATCATCTACCGCTTATTTCGCAGGTGGAAAAAAACTGCTGGGCATTAACGGGAATGGGATCTAAAGGGCTACTTTATCATGCGTTAATGGCAAAAGAGCTTATGCACTCTATTTTTCTTTAAAAGCTACCTTTTCTTCTTGCTCTCGTAGCTCCTTTTGCATCATTACATGAAACTCTGCTGCAAAGTTAAAGAAAAAAATGACTCCAGGAGTTAGGCAGGCAGTAAAAGGCACCATGATAAAAAACCATTTCAAAGCAACTTGCAATGTATTACTACATTCTAAACAGACGGAGCCAGTCAATAAAGCTGCCACCATTAAAAGAGCGACAGTAAATAGAGCTGGTAAAAGCGCAAGGATAGAGGCTAAAATGTTGGCAAAGGGGTTATGCTCTAACCTTTTAAGAGTAGCGTGAAAAACAAGCTGACGACTCAGGCCTTTAAGAGCTAAAATTGGAGATAAGATAAATAAAATTGCTAAACTAATTACACAAAGCACAAGAGTTGCTAAATGAATAAGGAAAGGAGCAAAAGATAAAATAACATTAAAAAAATCTCCTAGCATTGGCATTTCTTTAAGCAAAACAAAAAAACCAAGGCAAATCCACAAAACTAAGTAGCTAAGAATAATGGGAATAGTAAAGTAAAAAGCGCCGATCATCAGCTCCCAGGATTTGGACAAAGTTTGCAAAAAGCCAACTTCCTTTTGTTTTACCTCATCGTGATAAATACGGATAAGGAAAATACCGAGTGAAAGTAAAACACCCGTGCATAAAAAAATCGGTAAAAAAGTTAAGCTAAGCTTTACCCACTCCCCTGCTTTAAAAGCAAGGGCTCTAAAAAAAACTACAAAAAGCCCGCTAAGCGCCAAGATAGAAAAAACTGTCAGACACTTTTTTTTAGAAAAAATATATTTTAAAGAGCGATTAAAAATAAAAGAAAGAGAGTGAAAATCCATACGTCAACTAATGATAAATAATGATCGATAAGCTAGATCATAACCTCAAAAGCAAAATTATCCCACCATTATTTTTCCTCTACTATTTTTTTTTAAAAAATAAATAAGGCCTGCAATAAAAGAAAATAAGTAACGATCCACAACTCAAATTGTGTCGTTGCTGTAAAGTTACTTTTAAATTATAGTGGCTAGTTAGTTTTTTATTCCTTGCCTTAGCTTAAGATCATTTTTAGGAGAAATAGCCATGTACACATTTCAACAATCTTTAAAGCAGCTAACTGAATTTTGGCAGGCTCAAGGGTGTATTTGCCATCAAGGATATGATTTAGAAGTAGGCGCAGGAACTTTTAATCCTACTACTTTTTTACGCAGCTTAGGCCCTGAGCCTTACCAGGCTGCTTATATTGAACCTTGCCGAAGGCCTGCTGACGGCCGCTATGGAAATAACCCCAACCGCCTGCAACACTATTTTCAGTTTCAAGTGATTTTAAAACCTTCTCCTGAAAACATCCAGGAGCTTTACCTACAGTCGCTTGCCGCCCTTGGCTTTGATTTAAATGCACATGACATTCGTTTTGTACACGACGACTGGGAATCTCCTACCCTAGGGGCTTGGGGCCTGGGATGGGAAGTATGGATGGATGGTATGGAAATTACTCAGTTTACCTATTTCCAAGCAGTGGGTGGCATCGATCTTAAGCCTGTAACCGGAGAAATTACTTACGGAATTGAACGACTCGCAATGTACCTTCAAAAAGTTGACTCTATTTTTGATTTAAAATGGAATGACACTCTCACCTATGGAGATATTTTTCATCGCAATGAGGTAGAGTGGAGCGGCTATAACTTTGAAAGTGCCTCTATTGATATGTGGCAAAGGCATTTTGAAGATTATGAAAAGGAGGCGAAGCGTTTAGTCGAAAAACTGCCTATTCCAGCCTATGATTTTGTTCTTAAAGCATCTCATGCTTTTAACCTACTCGACGCTAGAGGTGCAATTTCTGTAACAGAAAGAACTGGCTATATTACTCGTATTCGCGATCTAGCTCGCCTGGTGGCAGAAAATTACTTACAGAGTCGCAAAGAACAAGGATTTCCTTTGCTTAAAAGTAATCAAGAAGGCCTAAATTTAGCTCCCCTACCAGAAATCTCGCCTGCTTTACTTGAATTTAAGACCGCCGACAAGGAAGATTTTTTACTTGAAATCGGTTCTGAAGAGCTGCCAGCCTCGTTTGTGACAATTGGCAGCCAAAATCTAGAAAAAAGCTTGCGTGATCTACTTGTCAAAGAGGAGATTCATTTTGACTCCATTACTATGTATGCTACGCCTAGGCGCCTAGCTGCTTCTATTAAAGGGTTGAGCAAAGGGAAGGCTGCGGCTAAAATAGAAAAAAAAGGACCCCCTCTCAGCCAGCTCTATGAAGCAGATGGCTCTTTTAAAAAAGCTGCCGAAGGTTTTTTTCGCTCTTTGCGATTAAAAGCACCCTCATTAAAAGAGATTCAAGAAAAGAAAAACCCCCATTTTTTTATTCAAAATATTAAAGGCATTGATTATCTGTATGGAATTATCCATAAAGAAGAGATCGCTACTGCTACTATTTTAAGCAAACAGCTCCCCTCTATTATTACCCAGCTAGATTTTCCTAAAAAAATGCACTGGGGAGATCTTGACATTTTTTACGCTAGACCGTTACGGTGGTTTGTCGCCCTATTTGGCTCGCATCTCCTCCCTTTTAATATAGCAAATATTTGCAGTGGAAATTTCACTTTTGGCCATCGCCAGCTCTCTTCAGGAAAACATCTTTTAAAACATCCTAGTGAATACTTAAATGTTTTACGGCAAGCGTTTGTCCTTGCAGATCCGGTAGAAAGAAAAAATAGTATTGCTACCCAGTTAAAAGAGATAGAAGAAAAAGAATCTGCTACAATTTTGCAAAAAGAAAAGGTGATTAGCCAAGTAGTTAACTTAGTGGAATGGCCTCAACTAGCGCTGGCCTCTTTTTGCAAAAGTTTTTTAACTATCCCTAAAGAGGTGCTCATTTCAGAAATGGTGGAGCACCAAAAGTACTTTCCCCTAGCTGCAAAAGATGGCTCGCTATGCAACCACTTTGTCATTACAGCCAATCTTCCAGCAACCGACGCTATTCGTCAAGGTAATCAAAAAGTTATTTCTGCACGTCTGTCAGATGGAGTTTTTCTCTATGAAGAAGATTTAAAAACGCCTTTGGAAGGCTTTAATGAAAAGCTAAAAAAAGTGATTTTTCAAAAAGAACTAGGCACTGTTTTTGAAAAAGTAATGCGTTTAAAAGCGCACGCTAAGGCCTTACAAAAAATAGTGAAAATCAGTACACCAGAGAAAGTACAAAGAGCAGCTCTGCTTTGTAAATGCGATTTAGCCACTCAAATGGTATATGAATTTCCCGAGCTGCAAGGAGTGATTGGCAAGTACTATGCCGAAGCTAGTGGAGAGGAAAAGGAAGTTGCAGAGGCCATTGATGAACATTGGATGCCAAGAGCAGAAAATGCACCGCTGCCTGCTTCAGAGACGGGCGTTATTATTAGTTTAGCAGATAAAATAGATAATTTAATTGGCTGTTTTGCGGCAGAGCTAAAGCCCTCTTCTTCTAGCGATCCTTACGCACT
>CATLPS010000012.1 GCA_950054535.1 uncultured Chlamydiae bacterium
AAAAAAGAACCAGGAAAAATCCTTAAAAAATTAAATATTGGCAAAAAAGTTTTTAAAAAGAAGAAGAAAGAAAAAGCAGAAAATAAAAGTGATTAAATCTTGCCAAAGATAGTTAAAAGCCCTAAGTCAAAATTCAAATAAAATTTTTGTTCAAAAAGAAGAGTCTTTTAAAAATAAAATTTTAAAAGACTCTTAAAACTAGAGCTAGACTCTATTAAAAAGGACTTTTTGGCCCTGATCGATATCCGTTATCGCTTCCATAAGAGCGGTTTCCCTCTCTTCTATCACCGCTTCCGCCACGCTGCTCTGAACGATCTCTCTCTTGAGCTTTGCTAACACGCAAGTTGCGATCGTGCATTGCTTTTCCATTTAATCCTTCAATAGCGTTACTTGCACTTGTTGCATCTTCCATCTCTACAAATCCAAAACCTTTTGACTTTCCAGTTTCTTTATCTGTAACGATGTTAGCGCTTAAAACATTGCCGTAAGCAGCAAAGGCTTCCCTTAACTGTTCTGCAGTAGTTTTCCAAGGTAGATTTCCAACAAAAATTTTGTTGTTTTCAGAAGGACGGCCTTCTCGGTTGTTCATACACACTCTCCATTAACTTATTGTCAAGGGGTTTATCTCAAATTCTATTACAGTTTTTTTAACGGCAATAAAATTTATACAACTTGTATCAGTTCCCCTTAGTACTGAAACAAGCAAAAATCTGAAAACTTTGCTCAAAGCTGGAAATGATAAATACAAAAGCAAGTGTTTTAAAATAGGAAATGAATTAAATAGGGATAGTTTAGCAAAAAACAACAAGTGATTACTCATTAAGCAAGGTTTGCAAAGCGGAATATCTGCATTTATTTTTTCATAAAACTTGCTAATACAAGTTTTAGGCAGATTTCTTATCTTTATTTAGATTCTAACATAAAAGCTATTTAATTCCATAAAAATGTCTTAATGACCTTTTCTTTCTTTCTATAAGCTTGTTTTCCTACAGATTTCATGTAACTTAGCGGTTTTTAAAAAAAACTTCATACACTTCTACAAAGGCTTCGCTAATGTTTTTTACGCTTAAATTTAATTGTTCATTAAACTTTTCCGCTGGACTAACAATAAGAGTAGATCTTTGCCATGTGATTGCTTGAAAAGCCATGTTTGCATCTAACTCTATTCTTTTTAAAAAAACTTGTTCAAATAGTTTTCCTTCACAAGAAGCGGCATATCCATCCTGAATAGGATAAACAAGAATCTGAAATTGAAAAAAAGGTAAGGGAGCCATTCCCGCTCGCTCGTTTAAAATATTAGGGTTGATTCTCCCTTTTTCAAACGCTTGCATGCATGTTTGTTTAAGCGCCTCTTCATCAATGGAGAGAGGAGAATTTTCCGGCTTAGAGATTTTTATGTAGACACCTAAGTTAGAGGAAAGATTAAATAAATTATCTCCGCCTTGCCACACCCCTTCTTTTTTAAGAAGCAAACCGGGAAAAAAATAGCTGGCAAAGTTAAGAGTGGGAGTGGGAGCTACAGGAAGTGAGGGTTTAGGGACTGTTTGAGGGTTAACTTTAGAATTTAGAGGCTCTCTTGGCTTTAAAGGCTCTATTTGAAGAGACTTTAAATCTGTTTTTCCTTGACTAGTAGAAGTTTGGGCAGTTAAAGCAAGAAAAAAAGAGAAAACCAAAGCAAAACATGTTAAAAAATATTTTTTCATCATTTTTAAATTTCCTGAGAAAAATTTTATGTTTGACTTAATTGAAAAGAATGAATGAATTCATCATATTCTTGCTCTTCAAAATTTTCTGAAAGCGCTGTATAGGTAAGTTGATAAACAGTTTTTTCATCTAAAAATGCCACGCCTTTAATTTCAGCAGGTTCGTTTTCAATTTGAAAAAAAATTGCCGGTTGGTTTTGAAACTTTCCATCTTCTAATTTTGTAAGGCGATTACTTAAGTTTCTAGCTACAATTTCGTTTACCACATTATGTAAAATATTTTTAGCATCTGTAATTGGGTAGTCAGGTCCATAGCTAATTAAATTCAATAAATAAACAGTCCCATTTATCTCTTCTGAGACATACATCTCATACCAACGTTGAATATCGGTGTTTGGCACGTTAACAATATCTACTGCATATTTGGGTGTTTTGGGAAGATAGACAGTGAATTTGCCTGTAAAAGGTACAAATTTTACCCACTCTTTTGGTGGAGAGGTATTAGAGGTTGGAGTAAACTCTTTTTTATCGCTTAACCCAAAGTCTATCATAGCTAAAATCATGATAATAATAGTGGAAACAATAAGAATGCGCTTATACATAGGCTTCCTTTACTCAGTGCTATATTCAAGCCAAATGTAGCGTTTAAAAGAATTAATTGGCATAAAAATTTAACAAACTTCTAAAACTATAGTTTTTTCAATATAGAGTTAAAAGCTTTTTAAAATAAGAGGAGGAGCATCAGTAAGATCTAAATCTCCTTGAAACTGAATAGGGCCTGGAACTTGGTAATTGTCTTCAATGGCCCACCGCTCTTTTTGCTGCTGATAGAACTGGAATATTTTTCCATCCAGATCCACTAACCCTTTTTGAATGACTGCTTTTTTCTCACCTTTTCTATTTTCAAAATGGAGCATTTGAGCAATAGGAGTGCCGCTGACGGCCCACTTCTCTACAGGTAACCCAAGGCCACTAATGGTTGCTAAATATCCATTTGCCTTGGACTCTATTAATAATGCAGCACTCTTTCCTAAGGCATAGCAATAGTTGCTATCAAAATTGGAAGGAAAGGCAGAGCGACCTTCATAGCCACAAAAAAATGGTTGAGGACTAAATTTATGGATAGAGTCTTTAAATTGACTACGTGTGATCAACTCTTTTTGCACTAGATCGATTAACAAACGCTCAATTTCTATTTTTGAAACTTGCACATTGCCATGGCAGTCACGTTCTAATAGGAGCTGTTTTTGAAAAGAATCTGGCAGGTGAGTTAAGCAATCTACAGATTTTGAACTTAAAGCCTCTTTTACTTGATCAAGATCGGTTTTTTGTACATTTTTTAAACAGTCAAGCTGATTCACTTCTTGAATCATTTGCTTAAACTCTTCAATAAACTCTACAATTCCTTCGGGAATTAAAATCACCCCGTAGTACTTATCTGCATCAGCGCGTTTGCAAATTAAATTTGCAATCTGCTTTACCACCTCATCTAAACTCATTTTTAATGCTGCAATTTCTTCTCCTATCACCACCATATTAATTTGAGTTTTTACTGCGCATTCTAAAGCAATATGAGACGCAGATCTTCCCATCATTTTTACAAAAAAATAATATTTTTTAGCTGAAAGAGCATCTTTTGCCAAATTACCAATGATTTCACTATAGGTTTTACAAGCTGTATCATAGCCAAATGAAATCTCTATTTGCTCATTTTTTAAGTCGCCATCAATTGTTTTTGGTACGCCAACCACACAGGTTTTTACTTTTTCTCTTTCAAAAGCTTCTGCTAAAAAGGCACTATTTGTATTGGAGTCATCGCCCCCAATAATTACTAATCCGTCTAGGTTTAAAGAGCTTACGGTTTGTATAGCCGCTTGAATCTGTTGTTTGCTTTCTATTTTTGTTCGCCCAGAACCTAGTAGATCAAAACCACCTTGATTACGATAAGTAAAAAGACTTTCTAAAGTAATTTGTTTGTATTGGCTATTGATTAATCCCTCAGGACCATTTAAAAAACCAATTAGTTCACTCTCTTTATTTAGCTCTAGCAAAGCATCTAAAATCCCTGCAACTACGTTGTGACCGCCTGGAGCTTGACCTCCGGAAAATAAAACACCAATTTTTAAAGAAGAACTGTTTTTTTGAAGACCGCTTTTTAGGGATAAAAAAGGCTGAAAATAGGTATGAGGAAAAAGTTTTGCAATGCCTTCTTGACTTTTCTTTTCTTCTTTAACCAAAAAATCTGCATGAAACTTTATTGATTTTAACTGATTTAAAATTTCCGGAACTAAAGGCTTATAATTCATACGGGCTGTCTGCAAAGCAGAAAATGGAGGCAGAGAAGACATATCTTTTAAGGCCCTTCTAATTTTTTTTAAGATAGCAGCGTATTTTTAAACCATTGATTTGTCTCCGTGATTGCTAACTGACGCTCTTTATCATCAGAAAAATCATGATCACTACTGGCTAATTTAATAAACTGAGTTTTGAGATATTTTTCAGAGGCTTTTTGATAAAGGTCTGCATGGTCAATTGTCACAATTTGATCTTTTTGGCCATGAATGTGTAAAAGTGGAATAGAACTAAGCTTAGCAAGAGAGCTATTTAAATTAACTGCAAAAAACTGCCTTAAAAATTCTTTTCCGGGAAGTTGTGGGAGGTTAGTAGGCAAATAAGATTTTGCTTCTTGGTTTAAAAAGCTATTTGGTAGCTTAGACACCCGTTCAAAAGCTTGTTTCCAAGAACTAGCAGAAAAAACCGGAGCCCATAATACTAGGCTTTTAATTTCTGAAAAATGGCTTGCTGCCAGTAAAGCGATCATCCCCCCTAAAGAGCGGCCAAGTAAACCTATTGCGCTAGAGTTAACTTTTGGGTGATTTTTTAAATAATTTAAGCAGGCAAGTACATCTTCTACTTGGCTATCGATTGTCATTTCCGCAAAATCTCCCTCACTTTCCCCTGCACCGCGATAATCAAAGCGCATTACAGCAAAGCCACTTTCCACAAGTACTTTTGTTAAAGAGAGAAAAATAGAGAATTTTCCCACTTTAGTACCTGCAAAACCGGGACAGATAAGCACTGTAGCTAAAGGAAAAGAAAAAGAGGGATAATGAAGGATTGCTGAAATCTTTTTATCATGGATTTGTAGAGCAACTTCTTCTTGCGACTCAATAGAGCTCATTTTTTCACTTTGGTGGATAGTACAAGTCAACTTTTAATTTAACACAAAAACACAAAAGAGATAAAACAAATTTTATTTAAACCTTAACAAAAAGGAACATTTACCGCTAATCCACCTAAAGAAGTTTCTTTGTAAATATCTTTCATATCTATACCAGTCTGTTTCATCGTAGCAATTACTTGATCAAGACTGACTCGGCCAGCTCCTTCTCCATGAATAAAAGCTAGCCTTGCAGCAGTGATAGCTTTGGCAGCTCCCATCGTGTTTCTTTCTATACATGGAATTTGTACCAGGCCCGCTACCGGATCGCAAGTAAGCCCAAGGTGATGCTCCATACCAATTTCGGCAGCATTTTCAATCTGCTCATTCGTGCCTCCCATCGCTGCGCATAGACCAGCTGCCGCCATTGAGCAAGCCACCCCCACTTCCCCCATACAGCCCATTTCAGCAGCAGAAATAGAGGCGCCTTTTTTATAAAGGATTCCAACCGCCCCCGCTACTAATAAAAAATTAACAATTCCCTCTTCAGTTGCATTACTAACAAACTTTTGGTAGTAGTGGATCACAGCTGGAATTACTCCTGCAGCGCCATTCGTAGGAGCTGTTACCACCCTGCCTCCTGCTGCATTTTCTTCATTCACAGCCAGCGCCCATAAGCTTACCCAGTCTAAAATTTCAGCTTGATCGCGTTCTTGCCTTGTTTTTTTTTCTTCGCCGCTTAAATAGTGAAAAATAGCAGGTGCCCGCCTTTTTACTCCAAGCCCTCCTGGTAAAATTCCAGTATGCTTACAACCTGATGTCACGCAATTTTGCATGGTTTGCCAAATGTGAAGCAAACCTTTTTTGACTTCCTCTTGACTGCGCCACTTTTTTTCATTTTCCATCATCAGTTCAGCGATAGTAAGCTGATTTGCTTTGCAATGTTGCAGCAGCTGTTTTGCTGTTTCAAAATAGTAAGGAACATTCTCGATAACATCTGTAAAAGCGCTTTTTTCCTCCATCGCATGAGAATGGTCGATAATAAACCCTCCTCCTAACGAATAGTAAATCTCTTCAAAAATGATCTTTTCTGCCGAAAGTGCGCGAAAGCGCATTGCATTGGGATGGTAAGGCAGCTGCTTAGTATAATTAAAAATTAAATCCAGCTCAGGCTGAAAAGAGATGAGACAGGATTGATTTACTAAAAGTTGTTGATTTTGACTGATTTTTTCAATACGTAAAGCTATTTGTGAGGGATCGACTTTTTCTGGCAGCTCCCCTTCCAGTCCCAGCAAAATAGCAATATCGGTAGCGTGTCCTTTTCCTGTCAAAGCTAAAGAACCATATAAATCTACTTTTATTTTAGTAAGATCATGAAAAAGCTTGTGTTTCTGTAGATTACAGACAAACTGGTGAGCTGCGCGCATTGGCCCTACTGTATGAGAGCTGGAGGGGCCCACTCCAATGGAAAAAAGATGAAAAATACTAATCGGCATTAAAGCTTAAACTCACCTAAAAAATTTAAAAACAACTAAAGTTATCAAAGCTTTCAAAACTAAAAAAAAGCCACAAACGATCGCTTTTGCGTGCAGTTAAAGCACTATTTAGGTAAACATCTTAACAAAGTCTTTAGATAAAATCCAAGCTTTAACTCTTAGAACTTAAGTTCTAAAATAAAACAAATATTTAATTTTGAACTAATTTTAAAGTGGTTTTTAAATAAATGCTCTATATCTTTTCAATCACTTGACGCATCTTTTGCCAAGAGGTAAGCGGTTTTTCACAATGCGTTTCATAACAAAGATAAAGAGTAGTTTTTTGGTCAATGGGCTTTTGTTCTTTTAAAATGGGAATAAGCTCTTGCAACTCTAAATCTTCATTTCGCCAAATCACTACGCGGTGAGGATGATAATTTTCAAAAAGTAGCTTTTTAAGCTCTTGTTCTAGCTCTTTGTTTTCGTTATAAGCAACTACAATTACATGAGCTTTGTCATCGTAATAATAATCTAAGTTCATTAAGTGATAACAATAACCTGGTGAATAACTTTCTAAATACTCTTTGACTGCTCTTAAAATATCTTCTGCCTGAATTAAATACTTTTCTTTACCGGTAATCTGAAAAAGTTTTAAAAGGTTTTCGGTATGAACTGCATTTCCCGATGGCTCTGCTCCATCGGAAAACTGACATTTTCTGATAATAAGGCTAGGGTCTAAACCGTCTGTTTGATAAAAAGCTCCTTCTTCTTCTTTAAATTTTTCTTCTAAAATTTGGCTTAAATGAATTGCCCAAAGTAGCCAGTCCACACCGCTATTGGCTTCAAAAAGAGCAATTAACCCCCGGATAAGATAGGCATAGTCTTCAAGTCCTGCAGAAAAAAAAGCCTCTTCTTGCCTCCAGCGACGTAGCAACCTCCCCTCTTTCCAAAGTGCCTTTTTAATAAAGTGAGCTCCTTTTACAGCTGCTTGCAGGTAAGGCAAATGATCAAGTGCTACCCCTGCTTTGGTAAGAGAATAGATCATTAAACCATTCCAGGCGCATAAAATTTTATCATCTTGAAAAGGACGGCAGCGCTGCTTTCTTACCTTTAAAAGCTCTATTTTTTGTTTTTCTAGCTGGTCAGAAAACATGCAAAGATCTAGCCCTTCTCTGATCGCAAACTCTTCTATTGATAAAGTGATGTGTAAAATATTTTTCCCTTCAAAATTCCCCTCTTCAGATACATTATAAAATTTACAAAAAAGATCGGCTTCTTCTGCTAAGACCTGTTGAATTTCCGCCTTTGTCCATAAATAGTAAAGACCCTCATGGCCCTCAGAATCAGCATCTTCGGCAGAGTAAAATCCGCCATCTTGATGGGTCATTTCCGCTAGTATATAGTTAAGGATTTGTCTAGCTACACTTTGATAGAGAGGTTTCTTTGTTATTTGCCATGCTTCTAGATATGTTTGAGCAAGAATTGCATTATCATACAACATTTTTTCAAAATGAGGGATTAGCCATTTTTCATCGATACTATATCGCGAAAAACCACCCCCTAAATGGTCATAAATCCCGCCTCGGTACATCATTACTAAAGTTTTTTCTACAAGATAAAGCGCTCGCATGTCTTGAGTAGCTAAAAACTCGTTCATCATAAAACGATATTGATAACCAATAGGAAATTTAGGAGCTCCTTTGATTCCTCCATAGATAGGATCGGCCATTTTATACAGAAGATCGGTTGCCAAAGAGATAAAATCTGGTTCTGGAATTTTTTCTCCATAGGAGTGGACACTTTCTGCAAAAACCTCTACAATTTTTTGTGCTTGCTCTATTACTTGCTGCTGCTCTTCGCTATTCCAAAGCTCTGAAATATGTTCAATCAAGTCAGTCAACCCCATCATTCCATGAGCGCTATAAGGAGGTAGATAGGTAGCGGCAAAAAAAGGCTCTAAATGTGGAGTTAAAATAATATTTAAAGGCCAACCGGCTGCTCCAGACATCATGCTTTGAGCAAATTCCATATAAAGACCATCTACATCTGGTAGCTCTTCGCGATCCACTTTAATATTAATGAAATGGCGATTCATTAGCTCTGCCACTTCAATATCTTCAAATGACTCTTTTTCCATTACATGGCACCAGTGACAAGTGGCATAACCAATCGAAAGAAAGATGGGAAGATTTTTCTCTTTAGCCGCTTGAAAGGCCTCCTCTCCCCATGCAAACCAATTGACAGGATTATGTGCATGTTGGAGAAGATAAGGAGATTTTTGATAAATGAGGCGATTGGTATAAAGAGGATTTGTCATGAAACATTCATTTTTTAAAGCGGTTTTTTGATTTAGCCAGAACTTCATTTAAAAGGTATTAAAAAAATTTTTTACTGTAAAGAAGGTTATCTACAAGAAACTAAGGAGATAGAAAATCAAAAGATTTTTTCTTTTTGCTTAAAAGAAATGGAAAAGCTTTTTTGCATTGCTGTTATTGGATTTGGTTTGCAAATAAACAAAATAACTTAGATGATTTAAAAAAGTTACCTTAACTTTTTTTTACAGAAGCCATTACTTTACTATGTCTACATTAATTTTTTATTATCTCATCTCTCACGTTATCTCTTTTGCTTGCTCGATTTTAGAAGCAGTATTACTTTGTTGTACCAATGGATATATTTCCGTTTTAAAAAAGAAAAGCCCTAAAGAGGGTAAGATTCTTTCTGATCTAAAGCTGCGTATCGATCGCCCTTTGGCTGCAATTTTAACAGTGAATACAGCTGCTCACACTTTTGGTGCTGCAGGAGTAGGAGCCACTATCTCCGAGATGTATGGTGAACAATGGATTGTTTGGGTTTCTATTGTTTTAACGTTAACTATGCTTCTTTTTACTGAAATGATCCCTAAGACGCTAGGAGCTCTTTACTGGAAAAAAATGGCTCCCTCAGCGGTTTATATCATTAAATTACTAATCTATTTAACCTATCCATTTGTGATTGCTTTTGAATTTATCGCCAAGTTTTTATCTCGCGGTAAAGAACAAGAAAAAATCACCCAGGAAGAAATTCGCTTGATTTTAGAGGAAGGCAATCAAGCAGGTGTATTAAAACCTGCCGAACATGATATGCTAGAAAGTATTTTTCTTTTAGGAAGTCGCCGGGTAGGCGCGCTGATGATTCCAAGAGTAGACATTGAATGGCTCGACCTCAATGAAGAGCCAAGTGTGCTTCGGAAACAAGTGGATCTTTCGCCGCATAATCGCTTTCCTGTTTGCGATGGCGAATTAGATGAGGTAACAGGGCTAGTAACTTCTAAAGATATTCTTAATGAAGTGCTTGAAAAAGGTTTCTTTGACATTAAAACATTGATTAAACCTCCCCTGTTTGTGCCGGAAAATATGCGCGTGATTCAGCTTCTAGAAATTTTTAAAAAAACTCCTGACCATGTAGCAATTGTTACCGATGAATATGGCGGCGTGCAAGGACTAGTTACTTTACATGATGTTTTAGAGTCTATTGTAGGAGACGTACCCACCTCCTCCAATTTACCAACAGATCAAATCATACAGCGCAAAGATGGCTCTTGGCTAGTTGATGGAATGATTGCCATCGATGACTTAAAAAAAGAGTTCGATCTCGACGCTTTACCTAGCGAAAATAAACGCACTTATCGCACTTTAGGAGGGTTTTGTATGTTTCAAATTGGAAGCATCCCGAGTGTAGGCGATACTTTCACTTGGAATCGACTAGAGTTCAAAGTAATTAAGATGGAAGGAAGGCGTATTGAACGGGTATTAGTACGTTATGTTCTTTAAAAAAGTTGACCAGCTCTCACAGCTCGTCACTTCATCTTTTTCCCATCACTATGCTGTTCACTCTAGAGTCCATCCCCTTAGCACTTTTTCTACCGATAGAGCAAATTGTTTTGTCAAACGAGACGATGAACTGAGCTGCATGATATCTGGGTCTAAGTTACGTAAGTATTGCTCGCTTTTTTCCTTTTTATTGGATCGACAATTGAAACAAGTGATTGTAATTGGAGGAGCTTTTTCTAACCATGTGCTTGGAATTTCTCAGCTTTTAATAGAGAACAAAATGGAGGGACGCTATTTTTTAAAAGGTCAAAAAGAACGTGAAAAAATAGGTAACTTAGCTCTTTCTTCTCTTTTTATTCCCGCTTGGCAAATTCGCTGGTTTGCAAAAAAAGAGTGGCCAGATGTAGAAAATATTGCCTACGAACAAGCAAAACAAAGCAAAGCTTGTTTTGTTTTACCAGAAGGAGGAGCTGTAAAAGAAGCATTACCGGGAGCGCTGACCTTAGCTCTTGATATTATGGAAAATGAAAAAAAAGCAGACCTTATTTTTGATCATATTTTTATCGATGCTGGCACAGGCTTTACGGCTGCTCTTTTAATTTTAGCCTTTAGCTGGTTGAAACGAACTACTCAAATTCACGTTATTTTAATGGCGCAAACACCAGATCAATTTTTATTAAAGTTAAGTAGCTATTGGCAACAATTTATAAGTTTTATTGGCACTGCCTCTCCTCTACCTTCTCCTAATTGCTACAAACTCTATACACCTGAACTTAAAAACTTTGGCCAAACCAACCATGGTATTTTTGATTTTATTGCTCGTTTATGTCGTAGCGAAGGTTTTCTTACCGAACCTATCTATTCAGCGAAGCTTTTTTTACAAGCAAAAAAAGTGATCAAGGAGGACAAATTGAAAGGAAATGTATTGATCATTCATTCAGGAGGACTGATGACGATAGGGGGCTTTACGCCGCAGCTTACTACAGCTTTAAGTACTTTAGAAAATGCATCTCCAACGTAAAAATGACTTTTACCACAAAATAAAAATAACTCTTAAAAATCTTTCTTGTGAAATATTTTTACTTCTAGGTATAGCTAATAAGTAACTCATTGAAATGCAACTTCAGCTCTGAAAAGGAGGAGTTATTACTGCTATTTTACCTAGATCATCTTTTAGCAATCCTTTTTTGCCAGCTACAGTCGATAGCGAAACTCAAAAAATATCCGCTATTTTTTCCAACTCTTCTGATTACTGTTTTTTTCCGCCCATTACTCCCCATAATCACGCTTTAAATTATCAAGGAGTTGCTTTGAAACGTAGTTTCGCTTCGAAGCATGGCTGGAGCGAATTTTATAAGGATCCGCGATGTAATAGCATTAACGTAAATAACTTTAGTCTTTTTAATAGCTTAGATAAAGCACTTGCTGAAATCAAAAAACAAAAACCGACAGAAAAACAAAGAAAACTTCAATTAATATGTGAATTATTATCTTATTATTGCAAAGAGCTACTTGGAGAAGAGCAGAACTACTATCCTATTTTTTTTACCGGGTCATTTATTGATCTTAGTCAAAATAAAAATTTAAAAGTACGTAAATTTGGACTCGATTTTTTTTCTGATTCAGAAATTATTTTTTATGAAAAAGATTCTGTAATAAAAGGTGCTAGCAAAAAATTTTATAGCGCTACTAAACTTTCTTCTTTTCGTACTATTGGTCGTTTGACTGCGCTTAACCAAAACAATTACTTAGAGGGCGCTTATCAAAATACAAATGAAATGAAATGGCTGATTTATCTTAAAAATAGACAGTTTGAAAGTATTCCTAATATAGAAAGAGCCGTGGCTTGCAGCTTTAACGGAACTGCTACCATGCGCATGATCATCTATGCTGAAAAATACCAAGGTGATCTTTTTCAGCTAATGCAAATCATTAGTTCTGTTGGCTCCTTTCCTCTTTCTACCTCTCTTTATTTAACAAAACAACTTTTGCACATTCTTTGTTATCTCCATAAAGAAAAGATTGTTCATGGCGATATCAAGGCGGAAAATCTTTTTGTAAAAAAATTAGAAATCTATCCTGCTGGTAAAGGCGCTAAAACAAAAATTAATCATCATCAAACCAAAGTAGCTTTAGGTGACTGGTCTTGCGCTTGTAAGGAGGGCTCTAATTTTATAGCTTCAGGGACTTATGCTTTTACAGACCCTTTAGTTTTTTTGAATCTTCCGGCTCTTCCTTCTACTCTTTGCGCCCACGATACCTGGTCAATGGGATGTGTCATTTGGGAACTTTTTTTTGATCGGCCCTACCCTAGTTATTACTGCTTTAGTTATTATTCTAAACGCCTTAGCAGCGTGTCGCAAAACAAAGAAAAAATCAAGCAGGCCCTGTATGCTACATATGAAGTATTAGCAAATAACCCTAGCCAAATTGCTAGATTTTTTTGTAAATTATTTGCTCCTGATCTTCAAGATCGCTCTAGCCCCGATCACTTATTAGAGATCCAAGAAGAACTTGGACAAATAAATCCAGCTGAACTTAAACAGCAAATTAAAACCATTAAAAAAAATATCTACAATTTAGAGCAGTTAGCCCCTTATTTAGAAGAGGTATAGCTTTTTTTTTAACAACCAAAGATAAAACTTTTTAAGAGTTTATTTTTTTCGTTATTTCTACTATTAATTCTTTGAAAAATTCGTAAACTTGTCCCGCCCAATTTACTAAAGTATGAAACGCATCAGGAAAAAAAAGAAAAATAATATAAAATAAAAGTCCAAAAAAAACAAAATTAAAGATAAATCGCATATTCAACCATTCATTTTACAATTAAGTGAAGCATTAACATAACTGACTTTGAATAAAAGCTCCCAGCTATTTTTTTGCTTTTTTACTTTGTCAAAATCTATCTAATTAAAGGTTTACAGGCTATTTTAAAAGTTAAGCTCTTTAAAGCAGTAGGCTTGAAATTTATTTTTTAAATTTGTATGACAAAGAAAAACTAACCCTATTTTAGATTAAATGAAAAAAAAATTAATTCATTTTTCATTTTACTTGCTTGCTTGTATAGCAGGCCTCTGCGCCCTTATCTTTTTTTTGAGCGTGCAACTACTTGATGAAAAAGAGATTGCACAGATAAAAAATGGTAAAAAGTTTTGGCAGTGGTCTTCCCCGCATGGACTAATCAACACTCATTTTATTGAAGAGGGAGATGGCGATCAACATATTTTATTACTGCACGGTTTTCGGGCACATACCTATACTTGGAAATCTCTTATCGCTCCTTTAAAACAGGCCGGTTATCATGTATGGGCTTTAGATTTAGTTGGGTTTGGTTTAAGTGACAAACCAAACTATGCCATTTATAATCAAAGTTTTTTTGTGAATCAAATTAAAAGCTTTATGAATCATCAAGGAATTGAGTCTACTCACCTAATCGGTAATTCTATGGGAGGAGCTTTGGCTTTAGAGCTAACCCTTAATTGCCCTGACTCTGTAAAGTCACTTACTTTGATTAATGCTTTAGGATATAGCCTGAACATGCCATTTTATATTTATCTTTTTAGAGATATGGATTTTATCTGGGGACCTTTTTTAAGTCCTACCATTATTAAGGCCTGTTTACAAAGCGTTATTTTCGATCAAAAGTGTGTTACAGAAGAAAAAGTAGAAGCTTATTGTCTTCCTTATCGCTTTCCTGGAGGAACAGAGTCTTCTCTTTTAACTCTACGCCATTTTGATATGAATAAACTGCAAAAAATGCACAAAAACTTTTCTCAAATTTGTTTACCCACTTTATTAATTTGGGGAGAAAATGATACGTTATTGCCTTTGCAGCACTACCACCACTTTTTAGATGACTTTCCTGAGGCCCAATCCTTTCTTATTCCCGCTTGTGGTCATATGCCTCAAGAAGAAAAACCTGAGTTAATCGCCGAAGTACTGATTGATTTTTTATGTAAAAACTTTTAGCTTTTTAAACTCTATTTTCTATACACACTACTTTTTTACTCTATTTAAAACTCAGAAAAAACCTTGAGTGCCACCATGATAAAAATAGCAGATCGTAGCAAAGTTTTTTCTTTTCTTTTCCTAATTTTTTAGGGAAAATAAAGAGTTTAATATAAATATGGATTGCACTACACTCACCTTTTTTCTTTATCTATCAGTTAGGAGTTTTCATGAAAACGATTAGCAAGCTACTATTTTCGCTCACACTTGGAATAGGTCAAATTTTATCATTACAAGCAACGGAGTCTAATATGCAAGAACAACAACCCACCGCCTTTATTGAAACAAATCAAGGAACAATTGAGGTCGCTCTACGCCCAGATATTGCACCCAAAGCAGTAGAAAATTTTATTCGTCACGCAGAAACTGGTTATTATGATGGAGTTATTTTTCATCGTGTCATTAAAAGTTTTATGATTCAAGGTGGAGATCCACAAGGAACTGGCGTAGGAGGAGCTTCTGTTTGGGGTAAACCTTTTGAAGATGAAGTAACAACTTCTGTAACTTTTGCTGAGCCAGGAGTTCTTGCAATGGCTAATGCTGGTCCTAAGACCAACGGCAGTCAGTTTTTTATCACTACTGCGGCAACGCCATGGCTAAACAATAAACATACAATTTTTGGTAAAGTGGTGAATGGTTATGATGTGGTACAAAAAATTGAAAATACCCCAACTGGCAGCCGTGATAAACCACTAGAAGATCAAAAAATTGTTCATATCACCATTAAAAATAGCCCTTCCTATAAAAGCTCTAGTGAAGTGAAGTAAAAAGGTTTTACTAAAAGCAAGGAATCGTTTTATTAACCGCATTAAAAGCGTTCCTTGCTTCTTATAACTTCATTCTATCAAAAAAAACGACTGCTCTTTTTTACTAATTTTCTTCTTTAATTCTCTTCAAAAAACTGTTTTTGATAGTATGAAAACAATATTGTCTAGTGTAAAGTCATCATGAAAAATTCTTGCTCAAAATATGAAGCTAAATGCCCAAACTGTTTTTGCAATTATCAAATAAATGCGGAAAAACCACCTCTTTTTTGCCCTCTATGCGGTCAAGAAAAAGAGAAAAAGAGCATGCCAGAAGTAGCAGAGCTTCACTATGAGATTCTTCACTTAATTGGAAAAGGCGGAATGGGAGAGGTATTTGCCGCCTTCGATCCCAAATGCAAAAGGCGTATTGCTCTCAAAAGAATTAGACCTGATTTAATTGAGCATCCCCAAATTCGCTATCGCTTCTTAAAAGAGGCACATATCACTTGCCAGCTTTCCCATCCAGCAATTATTCCCATCTACTCCATTGTTTCTGAATCTGATATGGTTTTTTATACCATGCCATTAATAGAAGGTAAAACTTTAAAAGAGATTTTACGCAAAGCAAAGCAACAAGAAAAAAGCGGCGAAAAAATTGATTATGGTGAAGGCTCCATCGCTTCTTTAATGCCTATTTTCATGACGGTATGTCAAGCTGTAGCCTACGCTCACTCCAAACAAATCATTCATCGCGACCTAAAACCAGAAAATATTATTATTGGTCGCTATGGAGAAGTATTTATTTTAGATTGGGGGCTAGCAAAATGGGTAGATCAAGGTTTTGATGAAGAGGAGCTGCAAACACAGGTAAGCCAGCAAGAAATTCAAGAGCTGTATCAAACAAGGATAGGAAAAGTAGTGGGAACAATTTCCTATATGGCACCAGAGAGAGCCAGCGGGTCAGCAGCTACTTTTCAAACAGATATCTATTCTTTAGGAGTCATCCTTTATCAAATACTTACCTTAATCGCTCCTTTTAAGCGCAAAAGTTTAGAGGAATTTCGCCGTCATTTAAAAGACGAAGTATTGATTGACCCTTTAGCCATTGCTCCTCATAGAGAAATTCCTAAAATGCTTGCTCAGTGTACTTTGAAATGTCTGGCTACTCCCTGCACCAAACGCTATAAAACAGTCAATGAGCTGGTTCATGACTTAACTAGTTATATCGAAGGACGCTCGGAGTGGTTTTTGGTGGCAAGCCTCAATACAAAAGAAAAAGAAGACTGGGAGTTTCAAGAAAATATTTTAATTGTGGAACACTTAGCAATTACCCCTATTACAGAAGATGCTGAGTGGATGGGGCTGATGATCTCGCGGCAATCATTTGCAGGCAACACAAAATGTGAAACCACTCTTAGTTTAGGCAAACAAAGCCATGGAATAGGTCTATTATTCAATATTCCAGAAGAGAGCGAAAGATCGCATTTAAATGAAGGCTATTGTTTATGGATTGGATCTGATAGCCACCGTACCACTAGGCTACTGCGCTCAAACGTAGAAATTATGCAGGTAAGCGATGTTTTTTTAAAAAGAGAGCATTTCTATAAAATAAGAATAGAAAAGATTGATAAATCAGTGCGCTTTTATATCGATGACATCTTGCAATTTACCTATCTAGCGCATCTGCCATTATTAGGCACTCATATTGGCCTGCTTTCCCGTGACATGGATTTCACTATAGACCCTTTAAAAATTTACGTAGGCAGTTTAAATCTAACCTTAAATTGCCTGGCTATTCCTGATGCTTTTTTAGCTCACCGCGACTATCCTAAAGCACTTAGTGAATATCGACGTATTGCCTACTCATTTCCCGATCGCATAGAAGGACGAGAGGCCCAATTTCGTGCGGGCTTGACCTTTATTGAACAAGCGAAAAATTCTCAAGAAAAGCTGCCATTACTAGAAGAGGCTTTGTTAGAGTTCGAAAAATTACAAAAAACCTCTAGCGCTCCTCTGCAATATTTAGGCAAAGCTTTGGTCTACGAAATTTTAGAGGAAAACGAAGAGGAGGTAAAGTGCTTTGAGCTTGCTTATCGACGCTACCCTCGCCACCCTCTTTTACCGGTATTACAAGAACATATTTTATCGCGCATGCAGGAAGTATCGCGAAAAGAGCGGCAAGCTACCTACCGCTTTATCTCTTTGGTTTTAAGGTTGCTTCCCGCCTCTGCTCTCAATAGCTCTACTAAACGCATTTTAAAAAACTTAAAAAAACATTGGGAACCTCTTTTTTTTATTGAAGGCCAATGCGATCCATCTCTGCACCCCTCTTTTTTGTATTTAGCTACTCCCTTGCTTTTTTGGTTAAATCACCCTTTGGCCTTAGAGGAACTAACAGAAAAGCTCCTTTCCCAATCTCCTCTTCCTGTAAAGCAGCTATGTGACGCTTTTTTTTGCTTAATTGAACTAGGTGCAAGTCAATTAGTAGAAAAAAAGCTTGCCGCAGCTTTAAAGCAATCTGACTCTTCTCATTTTTTATGGGTGAAAAAAACATTAGAAATCTTTTCCAGACCTTTGCAAGAAGTGGCATCGCTTTTTGATCTCTCCAAAGAGGAGAAAAATTTTTCTGCCTTGCGCGCGCTTTATTGTTTTTTAGATCGGGCATTGGAGCAAGAAAAAGCAGAACTAGCCATTTTGCTAATTACCCAAATTAATTTTCACGAGCTTAGCGCTACCAACTGCATGTTGCTGCACTACCGGCTCATTTGGGCCTACCTCTTAAAAAAAGAGTGGCAAAAAGCAGGCGACATTTTTTCTCTTTACTCTATTGAAACTTTAAGTAAAGATCAGTCATTACTGCGTTTTTTATATGGTTGTTGGCTGTGTGTAACAGAAGGGAGTGAAATTGCGACCATTCATTTTATGGGACTTCTCCCTACCACTTATCCTCGCTCCTGGACGCTTGGTATTCATTTTTTAATTGGGCATATCACTTCTACAGCCGGCTGGGGAGATCAGGCATTTATATGGGAAAAAAAGCAGCTTTATCGCCAACTAGCCCTCTACTACCATTGTGTAGGTGATATAGAAAAAAAACGCCTTTTCACAACTCTTTACTCGGAGGCATTACATACATGACTTGCTTTCACAGTTTAAAAATGCCAGTAATAAAAAAGAGCCAAACGATTTTTAAAAACTCTATTATAGAGATCAAAAGCGACCTTTTACAACAAGGCGATAGTCCTCCTTATCATTATTATACCTTAAAAGCGTGCCCAATTGCAGTGATTGTGCTTGCTTTTACCTCTCAAGAGCAAATAGTAGCCATTCACGAATATCGCCATCCCGCTAAAGCTATTTTACTCAGTTTGCCAGCTGGATATGTCGAACAAGGAGAAGATCCAGTTTTGGCTGCTCAACGCGAATTAATAGAAGAAACTGGTTATGATGCAAATGCATTTGAAATCATTGGAGAGGCCTATCCTTATGCGGGTATTAGCACACAAAAAAACTTATATATCAAAGCAAAAGAAGCTCACAAAATTGACCGCCCCCAGCTAGAAAAAAGCGAAATCATTGAAACAGTTTTGCTTTCCAAGCAAGAGCTTTTGCAGCAAGTTAAACAAGGTAGTTGTCTTGATGCCAACTTGATGACTGCAATGGCATTTCACTATTTATAAAAACAGATAGTTTTTAAAGACAGTTTAAACTATTTTTTACAATAATAATTTCTTAAATTATTAAGGATTTTTTCATTTATGATACGATCACTTGCTAAAATTCTCGATGACTTAACCGATCAAAATAAACCCTACTATGTGGCAGGTTCTTTCATTATTATTTCATCAACAAGCTATTTAGGAACAACTTGCCTTAACCTAACGGGAATCATTTCCACCTCTCCCCTTCATGGTACTATTTATTTAGTGACTGCTTTTGCTATCTATCATCTTACGCAGCACCAATTCAACCATTTTTTTAAACCCATTGAAAAAGACTCTTTGGCCCCTTTAGCCCTAGGTCTTTGCAAGTGGACTTTTTCTCTTTTTAGCGCTAAAATGCTTTTAGCCTTATTGGGAATTGCTTTAAGTTTTTCTCAAATTACAGCTATTGTTTGTTCTTGTTTGATTGTGCTGCGCATCGCCCACATTGTAGTCAACAAACTCTTAAAAGCTACCTCTGCTCCTGTTTTAGTCCAGCTACCGATGAAAGGCAGCTAAAAACTTAAGATCAGAATTATACTTGAATCTCTTAGCGTTTAACTGATAAACTATCTGGCACCTACTTATATAAAAATTTTTAAAAAGAAGAGCTAGTTTTAGCAAAAAACTTGAGCAACCTTTTTAGTTTTCGCTTTAAATGAAGGAAAAAAAATGGCCGAACTACCAAAATCTTACGACGCAAAAGTAACCGATGCCAAGTGGTATCAATTTTGGCAAGACCGCCATTTTTTTAAGGCGCAAGCAAACTCGCCTAAACAAGCTTACTGCATTGTCATGCCACCGCCTAATATTACCGGTGCTCTCCATATGGGACATGCTTTAGTCAATACTTTACAAGATATTTTGATCCGCTGGAAAAGAATGCAAGGATATGAAGCTTTATGGATACCAGGAACAGATCACGCTAGTATTGCTACAGAAACAATGGTGGAACAACACCTGATACGCACCACAGGAAAAAGAAAACGGGAGCACACGCGAGAAGAGTTTTTAAAACACGTTTGGCAGTGGAAAGAAAAACATGAGGAGCGAATTGTAAAACAGCTGCAAAGCCTAGGCTGTTCTTGTGACTGGTCAAGGCAGCGCTTTACCATGGATGAAGGTAGCAATCTAGCGGTGAGAAAAATATTTAAAAAATTATTTGACGATGGCCTTATCTATCGCGGAGACTATTTAATTAATTGGGATCCCATTACTCAAACTGCGCTTGCCGATGATGAAATTGAGCACGAAGATCTTAGCTCGTTCCTATGGTATATTCGCTATCCATTACAAGAGGGTGTAGAAAGTTTAACAATTGCAACTACTAGACCAGAGACTCTACTTGGTGATACAGCCATTGCAGTGCACCCCAAAGATGAGCGCTACCAACATTTAATTGGTAAAAAAGCAAAGCTCCCTTTAATCAATAGGCTCATTCCCATCATTGCAGATCATAGCGTCGATCCTGCTTTTGGAACAGGAGCTGTCAAAATTACTCCAGCCCATGACCACAACGATTATCAAATGGGACTTACGCATCAACTGGAAATGATCAATATCATGACGCCAGATGGAAAAATCAACGAAAATGGAGGCGACTTTGTAGGGCAAAGTATGCAAGAGGCGCGCCAAAACGTCGTAGCTGCTTTAAAAGAGGCTAACTTACTGGTAAAAATTGAACCTCATGAGCAACGCATCGGCCTCTCTTATCGATCAAAAGCCATTATCGAACCTTACCTCTCTAAACAGTGGTTTGTTCGTATGAGCGGGTTTGCCAAGAGATTGCGCCAAGTAATTGAAAATAGGGAGGTGAAGCTCATCCCCGAAAATTGGCAAAGTACTTACTATCACTGGATCGACAACCTAAGAGATTGGTGTATCAGCCGCCAATTATGGTGGGGGCACCGCATTCCCATCTGGTACCGCAAAGAGGATCCTAATCAGATGATTTGCTATGATGGTGAAGAGATGCCAAATGAAGTTCGCCTTGATCCAGAGGCGTGGCAGCAAGATCCCGATGCATTAGATACCTGGTTTTCTTCCGCTCTTTGGCCTTTTTCTACCCTTGGTTGGCCTGAAGAAAATGCAGACTTTGCCAAATTCTACCCCACTGCTGTTCTCATCACAGGCCATGATATTCTCTTTTTTTGGGTGGCTCGTATGATTATTATGGGAGATTATGCAACTTCTGCAGTTCCTTTTCCAGAAACTTTTTTGCATGGGCTAATTTATGGTAAATCTTACTGGCGGCAAAAAGCAGAAGGTGGAATTGCTTATGTAACTGATCAAGAGCGTATTGCCTATGATTTAGGCAAGCCTGTACCAAAAGAAGTGTGCTCCAAATGGGAAAAAATGTCGAAGACAAAGGGAAACGTCATTGACCCATTAGAGATGATTGAGCAGTATGGCACCGATGCTACACGTATGGCGCTTTGCGCAAGTGCAACTCAAGCAAGGCAAATTGATCTAGACCGTCGCCGCTTCGAAGAGTTTAAAAACTTTTCTAATAAGATTTGGAATGGAGCACGTTTTGTTTTAATGAATCTACAAGCAAATGAGGAGCAAGGTTTGTCTGCTTTGACCAGCTTAGAGTTTGCGAAAGGATTTGTAGATACAGATTTGCAATTAGAAGATCGTTGGATCTTATCTAAGATGAACAGCGCAGTCAAACAGGTCAACTATTTTTTACAAAACTATCAATTTGATCAAGCTGCCTCTTTAGCCTACGACTTTTTTTGGAAAGATTTTTGCGCCTATTATCTGGAGCTTTGTAAGCCCTATCTTTTTGGCAAAACAGGTTCTAGCATACAAAGATTGATCAAACAAAAGCTTTTAGTCATCGTGCTATCGCAAGCCATTCGCCTGATTCACCCTATGGCTCCTTTTATTACCGAAGAGCTTTTTCAGCTTTTAAAGAATCAACTGCCAGACCTAGCTCTTGCCTCTTTTAGCGATCCTTATACTAGTGAGTGCGTAAAAGCGCTTCAAAGCCCTAGCTGTATTGTAGCTGCTTATCCTAAAGTGGTTAAAGAAGCAGATATCAATACAGAAGTGGATCAAGCATTTGAAGTGATGCAACAGGTGATCTACACCATTCGCAATTTACGCGGAGAAATGAAAGTCTCTTCTACAGTAGCGACAAATATCGAAATTGTGGGAAGAAGCGATGATGCAGACTGGCAAATTATACAAAATAATATTGCGATGATCTATGCGATGATACGCACAGAAAAAGTAGAAGTCATTCATCAAGAAAGTGGCATTAAAATTAGCTCCACAGGTGTTTTTCGGGGTCTAAAAGTGATTTTACCTCTTCCTCAAGAGATGGTTCCTCAAGAGAAACTACGTTTAAAGAAAGAAAAAGAAAAGCTGGTAGTGCTTTTTGATAAAACTAAAGGCCAGCTTTCTAATGAAGAGTTCGTGCAGCGCGCGCCGCAAGCTTTAGTAGACAAGCTTCAGCTACAGCTAAAAGCTACCGAAAAAGAGCTAAAGGAAATAGAAGAAAAGCTGCAAAACTTATAAAGTGAAAAGTTCAGTTGCATGTGAATAAAAAAGGACAAATCCTTAATGGAATTAACAAAAAACCAAGCAAAAAACCCAGCAAAAAATCAACAAGAAGAGCAAGGCAAATTAGACGCGCTAAAAAGCCAAGTGATCCACAGCTCTCCTATTTGCTATTATCCTTTTCGCTCTCATTTTGCTAGGTTTTTATTAAAGGTAATCCTTTTTCTCACTTTTTTTTTCACTGTAATGATACTTTCTGCTTCGCTTAGCACGCTTCCTATCGCTATTCCTATCCTGACTTTAACTCTATTAACGCTTTTATTTTGTTATTCTGTATGGAAAACATTTAAGGAGCTGCGTTTTGACGCTACCTTTCTTTATACAGTTGCAACTGGTAAAAATGAATGGTGGTCGCCCATTACAGATCAAATCATTTTAGGCGCCATTCCATTAGAAAATCATTCTAAGGAGCTTCAAGCTAATCAAGTTTCTCATTTAGTGACTATGTTAGAGCCTTTTGAGCTAAAAGCAGGTCTCATCACGCCTCTTTATCACCAAATAAAATTGATGGGAATTCAGTGCCAATTATTTGCTTGTAGAGATTTTCAACCAGTTCCTACTCAAACTATTCACGAGGCAGTGCAGTATATTCACCAAGCCCTCGCTTCGCCCTCTTCTAAAGTCTATGTTCACTGTAAGGCAGGCCGCGGGCGTAGCGCAGCCATTGTCATTGCTTACCTTTTGAAGTATGGTATAAAAGAAAAAAAATTTAGCTCAATCGAAGATGCTTATGCTTATGTAAAGAGTAAAAGAGAAAAAGTGAACCTAAATAAGAAACAAAAAGAGGCCATTTACCGCTACTATAAAAGTTACGTTGCTCTATAAAAAATGAAATTATTTCAATTTTTTATCTCTGTTATAGCTAGTTTTTATCTAGCCTTCCTTAAGAACGAAGTTTTTAGTAAAAAATCTTTTTTTTTGATTAAATTTGCTTTATTAGCAATACTTTAAAGCTTCTATGACAATATTAACTTAAAAGTTAATTTACTTTTTCGTTTTGTTATCCCTATTAATTTTTGGCATAGATTGTTATAGCGATGCCCGTTCTCTATAGCCCATGCAAGCTATAGAGAACTTGAAAAGAGCAAATGAAGTTAAAGTTTATTCTACCACTTTCATTTTTGCATGCATTCTGTCACCAAAAAATGTACGGCCTAAAAAATTTCGACGATCTGCTAGGCCTAGATGGTTTTCTATATCACTTAAACGAAAAGTAATTAAGTACTTCTTCTTTTCTTCTGGAGCAGTTACTTTAATTGGTACTATGTAGTAATGGCCAGAATCAGGAAGGTCGCTATTTTGCATTTTTGGTAGTTCAACATCACAAGGAAATATCGATGTCGAAGAGCTTGTTATTATCATATTTTCAGGCCATTTTCTCATTGAGCGGTTTTCCATTTTCATTCCATAAAAAGCAACTTCTCCTGACTTAAGAGAAATTTCACCGAGAAAGTCCATTTTAGTGTTACGTAAAAAAACCCTACCTTCTGCATCTTTTTTCGGTATCAAACAATAAGATGCATTAAATGTACCCAAAGCTGTTTTACCATTTTTAAGGTGTGGCGAGCCAGGCTGGTATTTTTCGTCTTTATTTAGTCTATTCTCATTCTTAGACTCTACTATTTGGTGAAAATCTGGCAGATTACTTTCGCTATTTTTAAAGGCATCTAGCAAAGAAATATCTGTTTCAGGATTAAACTCTACTTCTTCAAAAATCGCTATTTCCTTATCCGTGAATACTCTGGCCAATATTTCTTCATAAGTAGGCTCAGTAGCTATTTTTTGAGGAGTAATAACATCCACCTCTTCTTGATTACCAAGAGCAGTTATTGGGCCTGGCCTAGTACTGGTATTTTTATCATTAATCTTAGGGCTTTCATTGGGTAAGGGATCAGATGAAAGAGTTTCTAAATGCGTTTGTAAAGCAGAAAAACAGGAATATAGTTTTTCGGTTTTTTCATTTTGCAGCTCTACCTTTTCTTTTAATCCGACAGTTTTAGACCATAATTGGCTAACTTGCACTGCAATTTCTGCTGCGCGTTTCTCCTTACACTCTGTGTGTTTTAATTGCTCCGCTAGTTCACTTTCTTTTTGAAAAAGAACCTCTAATTCTTGATTAATTAAAGTATTTCTATCTTGTAAATTTTTATATTCTGAAAGAGAAGTAGAAAAAATATTCTTACCATTTTTTTTAAATAAATCCATTATCTTTTCTATATTGGATAAATGAAGGGTAGATGTCTCTTTACTATCTACTATTGAGTATAAATTTGTTTGAGCAAAGTTAAAAATTGCTTGCGACCCGGTTAAAAACATAGATATTTCCTTTTTTAAAATTATTATATATAGACAAATATTTTCCTAATAACACTATTATAAATTATATACATAATATATAATCTATCACAATTAAAAATTTTAATACATGTAAATTTTAATTTTAAAAAATTATAAAATAAAAAACAGACAAAATAGACAGGTTTTTTAATTTTTAACACATATTAAATAGAATTAGCGGCAAACCCATTCATAGCATTATTAAACGCATCATCATGAAAAACTTTTCCTAGCTTTAAGGAGTGAACTAGAGGGAGAAATTCGAGAAGATGATGATTTAGGTAGAGATTCAAAGGCTCGTCTAATTCTTTATCAAAAGGATTTTCTTTAGAATATCCTTCCAACAAACCATAAAATACTACAAAATTCAATTTCGCAAAAATATAGATTTCTTCTTTACTTAAATCTCGACCTTCAAATTTTTGCAGTATAGAGTTGGCTAAGTTAACTAATTCTTTTTTATTTAAATTAGCTTTTTTTCCTTTTATTTGTTTCGTAGCCTGATTTAAGAAAAAATTTGCTGTATCAATAAAGTTTTCCGTCTCAATGTAATGATCTAAAATTTGTAGTACTTTATCTAAATTTTCTTTTAAACTTAAATTCTCTATTTTTTTACAATTATAATTAGAAACTTTTTTTTCTTGTCTAAGAAGCTGAATAAGATCTTTCTCCATTCTTTGCAGCTCTTTTAGATAACTCTCATCTAATTGATTAGCTTCTTTACGTTTTTTTTCATGATTTCGTTGCAGATTTTTAACCGCTTCTAAAACAACTCTTTTTTCTAAGAGGTTATTGCTCCATCCGCTCTTAATTTGCGCATAAAGGTAGGTGATATTTTCTATCTTTTGAAACTCTTTAAATGCTAAATACTCTTTTTCAGGGAGCTGAGACTTAACTAAGGCCAGGATCGAACGAATAGCGCAAGAACCTCCTATTTGGCTTCTACCCCATAATTTTTTTTCCTTACTTGGTGGTGCAATTTCCCCCAATCTGGGAAAAACTTTTTGATAGAGCAAGGATATACCTTCAGAATGATCTTTTGGTAATGTAAAAAGCTCCTTAAAAAATAGAGACTCTTCCCCGCATAGTTTTTCCTCTGAAATTTCCTGGATTTCTATCCCTCTTTGAAAAGTAAGGCGATGATCTTTTAAGCTACGGTGGTGGTAATCATTGACTCCATTTCCTGTATTATAATGAGTAATCTGATAGATCTTTTCTCCACTCTCTCCTTGTTTCATGCAGGTAATTAACAAAACCATCCCATGTTTAGAAACATTAAGAGGTATAGCCAAACTTTTATTTACTTCCAAAGATTGAATATCCAATTTTATTTTTTTTATATTTTCTTCTTTAACAGGTCTAGGAAAGGTAGCTTTTACATATTCTTTAGAAGAGGTCAAAAGATCTATTAAATTTTTTATTTGCGCAGAAGGGAAAGTAGAATTGAATTTTTCTAAATGATCAAGTAATTGTAGAATAAAGAGGAATGAGCTTGCCCCATCCAAAGAACTTTTACAGGCATAATCATTAAGACAATACATTCTAGCCTGATTATTTATTAAATAAATTTTATTATAAAATGGAATCAATCGTTGAAATGTACAAATAATAGCTATAATTTTTCTTAAAAGAGAGCACCTCATTTTTTTACTGTTTATTTGATACAACTGCGCTTTTCCATAATTTTTTACAGAAATTTCTTCATTGCAAATTGCGGAATTAAGGTTGTTGGTTAAAGAAAACATAAAATCCTAAAATCATTATTTTAATAGATAAAATATATGTTAAATACATTAAGATAATATTAAAATAGTTTTAATTTATTTAAATTTTACTGTTAACCACAATTTTAATTTATGCTAAAAGAATGTTTTTAAATTAAAAATTTAGCTTTATAAGATTTTGAGGGTGCACTATTTAAATTAGCTTTAGTAAATTTTTATTGTACAATAGAGCTAGCTTATTTATAATTTCTTCATTAAATTCACTATCATCAAATAACGCACCTAATTTTAAAAAATGCGCATCTCTTAAAAGTTGATTAGAAAACTGAATAAATTTTTTATACTGGATAAGCTCATTTCCACTCTCTTTAAAAAATTTTCTTATTAGTAAACTTATTTTAGCTAAAAAGACTCTGGCGCTTCGTGCCGGAGTTTTGTTTTGTTGACTTGACCTTTCAAAACACACTGGTTTGATCTGCTGCGATGTGATCCTGCTGGCAGATTTCAAAGTGCAGGA
>CATLPS010000013.1 GCA_950054535.1 uncultured Chlamydiae bacterium
TATGGAAAAAGATGGAAAGAATTAGAATTAGTAATTTGATAAAAAGTTATGCTAGTCGATGTGTTTTTCATCAGACGAATATTTCTTTTTATGCAGGAGAAATTATTGGACTAATCGGAGAAAATGGAATTGGGAAAACAACCTTTATTAAGCTTCTATGCGGCCTTATTCATCCTGATGAGGGTCAAATTTTTATTAATGGGATAAATATTCAAAAGAATAAAGCTAAATGCATGCAAAGTATGGGCGTCTTATTAGAAGGCTCTAGATCTGTCTATTGGAGATTATCTGCATGGCAAAATTTCATTTATTTTTCTGGCTTAAAAGGAGTTTTTAATAAAGAAGCCTATAAGAGGGCAGAAGAATTATTTAAATTTTTAGAAATATGGGAAGCCAAGGACAATAAAGCCGAAACTCTCTCTTATGGCATGAAACAAAGGTTAGCTTTTGCCTGCTCTATTTCTCACTACCCATCAGTAGTTTTACTTGATGAGCCAACAACTGGATTAGATAGTGGCTCCAATCTAATATTTGAACATTTTATTAAGCAACTATCTAATGAAAATAAAACAATCATAATTGCCAGTCACGATCATGACATGATCGAACGTCTCAGTCATAAAATATTTAGAATCAAAGATGGTTCAATTAAGAATGTTTCTTAAAATTACTTGGAATGAAATAAAAAAAGAAATTGTGACAGCTTGGAGCTATCGACTTCAATGGCTAGGGGAATTTTTATCCCTTTTTATTTTTTTTATTTTTCTTATTACTTTAACTGAAGAAAAACAAATTGCTGCGGTTAGCTATTGTCTATGGTTTTATTGCGTTCTTATTATTGGGGATGTAAGTGGTAAAATTTCGACAGAAATGCAATCTGGAACGTTTGAACAGATTTATTTATCTATAATTCCTCTTCCATTTTTACTTTTTGCCAAAATAATCTCTTCTATTATTAGATCCTCTCTTATTATGGGTAGCTTATTTACTCTTCTTTGGAGCTTTGGATACTTAACACTATTCAATTTACCTGCTAACTTATTTGTTTATTCCATACTACTTATTACGCCCGGCCTATTTGGAATAAGTTTAATTCTTGGGGGATTAACTATTTTACTAAAAGACGTTGGATGGATGATTAATATTTTCAATAATAGTTTACTTTTTTTAAGCGGTATTTTTATTCCAATAGAATCCCTTCCTATTTGGTTACAAAATATTGCTCATATTAGCTTAGTTACTAAAACCATAGAAATTATTAAAAATGGTTCCCCTTCATCTAATGAATTTTCATTGTTTATTGATAGTTTGTTTTATTTATTATTTGGACTGATCGTTTTTTCATATTGTGAAAAAAAAACAAAATTAGCAGGCACATTAGGACACTACTGATTTTTTTGAATATGATATTTTTAATCTTTCATTTAAGTTGATAAACTAGTATGAACACCCCCACGTGCGTGGGGAAGACTTTGCATAGTTGAAAAGCAACCACTTGATAAAGAGATGATGCTATTGCAGCAATTCATGGATTTGGTGGGGATAATGTAGGTAGACGGCTTTGGAAAATGTGATCGGACTATCACGAAAGGTCGTTAGCTGAAACCATAACGTTTAGAATAAAAAGAATGTTTGGGGGTGAGTTAAAGGCTGGTTCAATAGAGTTTCAGAAGACAGAAGCAGTATGTAAATGCTTAATAACTAATAAGATGAGTAGACTTAAGGGTATTGAAACTGGAATGGGTTTAAAGCAGCTTAAAGGCTGATAAAGTGGGGTTGACCACCATTTGAGTAGATAATTTACATCTCTATCCTGTAAAGGCTATTACACAACAAGGTCGATTGAAAATATAAAGCTCTTTTATTTTTACAATTCTAATATTCTTTTTTTAGAAATCCATAATTACCAATAACGTCTTTTTCTACAATACGGACAATCTCTACATTTTTTAGAACATTGACTACAGTCATGCAATTCTTCTTTTTTTCTAGCTTGTTCTTTTTTTATTTGCTCTTTTCTTTTTTCTTCGCTTTGTTTATCGAGACTTTCACAAATTTCATTACAAATTACAGGCAAACCTATTGACAAAAATCCCATTCCCATTTTTATTGATTGTGGATGTGGAATAGTACAAAATAAAACGCCGCATAAAGAAAGAATGATTGCCCCAGATAATTTGTGAGGAAGTTTAATTTCGCGGTGATTATTTTTTCTATCAGTTTCTATAGATGAAATCTTTTTTCTTTCTAAGTGTATTAGAGGATTAAATTCATTAGAAAAATCAATTTTTTTGCCATTAAAATTCTTTTTCATTTTATTTATAAATTTCTCTATATGAGTAAGTCTGGATTCAGATAAAAACTTTCCTTCTTTTTGAAGAATTTTATCTAACCTACAAAGAATCTCTTTAATTAAAAATGTTTCACCAATAACTTTTTTTTCATAATTTTGTATTACAAAAAATATTTCAAATAATTTTTCCTATTCATTAGTTTTATAATATTTTTTCACTAAATATGACATATGATGAATGTTATCTATAAAATTAACTTCTTCATTTTTATTTTTGAATAACTCCTGAGAAGCAACCTTTAAATTTATTGCAAATATTGCCATAACGTAGATAAAGCATATAAATGCGCGTTTAAAAGTATCATTATTCCAATAAAAAACCATGTTGAATTCCTTTTAATTTTTTCTGAATATTTAATATTAAGGTCATCTAATACACCAAAAAAAATACATCGAAAGATGTAGGGATTTAATAGATTAACTAAGAACATGAACCACCAAAACATTATTTCTTCTCTTATTTCTGGACCTAAGTATAAACTCATTTTACCTCATATAATTTTAAAGGTTTTCTATATTTTTTCAGACATAAACATAAATTTAAATTTTAATTAATTGATAAGATCAGAAATAATAAAATTAATACTTTAGCTGTTCAAATAATTTTTATATACATTTTCTTTTTCTATTACACAAATATGAACCTATCCCGGTAATGCTTTAAGCTTATTTATCCAAAAGAAGATGAGACTAAAAGTTAAAAATCCGGTAGTCCTAAACATGTAATGCTCGTCGCAGATTGTAGTCACAAATAAAATATTTGATCATTCCGATATGATTATACAATTTTTTTGAAAATAAAAGAGTTTTTCTCACAAGTCTTAAGCATCTTTGTCTAAGGGTATTATTAAATCTTTCCATGTAGCTCGTCTTTACCGATTCTTTGTTGGCAGGACGATGCTAAAGCCTAAGGAATCACTTAGTAATACACTTAAGAATTTATCTGTATAAAAGATGGCTTTTTTTTTAAGTCTTCTGGCAATTTTTCTAATAAACATTCAGCAGCTTACTTTTGTTCGCTTACCAACATGCATCGCCAAAACTTGCCTTGTTCTAGAATGAAAAAATAGGCCATAGCCATTGCTGGTTTTTCTTGTTTCCCACATAGTTCCATTGCTCATCTAATTCAAGCACAGCCACTTCAACCTCTTCTGCACTTGTAACCGTAGCATTTGAATCCTGTAGCAGTTCTTCAATAACTTTATTAATCAATTCTAAAAGCCATGGCATACTAACGTTAAAAATTTAGCAGACTCACTTCAAGGGACACTCGTTTAAGAAGAGCTTGCCAAATCAGTGATCTCTTCTCTTCCTTAATGATTTTCTGCTGAGGATTTAAGGACAAATTGCCATCCACAATGAAGGCATTGATGATTTTGCTTTCCATTAGGAATATGGCCATTTTTCTTGATCATTGATGAAGTGTATTCTGGGCATGTCAGCGTCATTTCAGGTCTTTTAAGTAAAGCGTAAAAGGAAAACCTAAAAAACACTGAAAGTTAAATAGAAAATTCACATAGCATTACATGTTTAGGAATACCTAGTTTTTGCCCTTATCTTTTATGATTTTCTTAACTTGTTTGATTAGATCAGAGCTAATATTTTTATTTTTCTTTTTAGCAAGCTTAAATACAGCCTCTATTTGTTCAGATAGATCCATCTTTTGTCCGCTGTAGTATTCTGCTTCTTCTTTAAGATCAAACATGCTTTTGAGCATTTTCTTAAAAATTTTTTTAAAGTTATTTTTAAAATCTGCTGCAAGTTTTGCGATGCGCACAGTTACTGCTACATCTTATATTCCTATCTGGACTTGAGCATTTAAAGGAGGTAAGACGCTTAAGAGCGCAAAAGAGAAGATAGCAGCATCCACATAAAGACGCTTAATTGAAAAACTACGTAAACAATGGCCCATAGAGTCCTTTTTTTAGTAATTGGTTTTTCACTATTAAGGTGGTGTGGGAGCTTTGGCCAAAAAAGCTCACTTAGGCCGTGAAACGCTGTCAGGAGCTGGCAATCAAATGGCATACCCTTGTTTCTTTGTGCGTGGCGATGGGTTTGAATTTGAGGTTAAGTTAGGTTTAAAATAAAACAGAAAAATGTACCAAAACATTTTTGGAAATATATGTCGAAATTACTTCAAAGGCAAAAGGAATTTTTCATCCAAGCGAATATGAATCATTGTTTAAAAGCCTTAATTTATTAACTGATAAGGCTTCAGCGATCCCCAAAGCTATTGCTAAGGAATTATCAAATTTCAGCATAGGGGAAATACCTAAGGTGCTGCATTACATCTAGCTAGGGGGGTCATTTACCCGCAAAGTATTTTGAAGATATTTCTTTTTTTGCAAAGTAGATGAAAGAAATAAGGGGGATTACGTTATTATGAACAGATCAGCAGGACGTGGATATTGAGCTAAAGAAATAGCTTGAACAAAATTCGATTTATCTTATTCCAATAGCGTCAGTTTTTTTTAATGCTAAAGTAATATCTACCTATTACCCTTTTAAGTCATCTTTAAACGCAATTCTTTCCAATTATGGCGAAGCTAGTGACCTCTTGCGATATGAAATCTTACATTACTTTGGAGGATATTACTTAGATTGTGATGTAAAAAAGAGTGATATAGATTTTCCCCCTTTGTTGCTTAAGAGATCAAATCCTGTTTTTGGCTTTGTATGCGGATATAGCTGGTATCCACGAAATGATATTGTAGGTTCTTTACCTTTTAGCCAACCAAGCTCGAATTTGAGAAAAACAGCATTGTCTAATTACTCCCAGCAAACATGGAAAAAAAGGGAGTCATGCCGCGATCGACCGTTAATGAATTATATTACAGTTTTGACAACGGGTCCCAGCGTTTTTGAAGAGGTTATCAATAAAACTATAGAAGAACTATCTCAGAATGGAAAATGTAATCAGCCACATAATCATTACCATCCTTACGTTGAAGTTCATTCTAACAACTCTGACGAATCTTGGGTTATTTATCGTCCTATGCTTAAAAGTCAAAAAAAGAAAGATAGTCTTGGTCAAATAAAGCATGGTTTATGCTCGAGACTTATTTGTGAACCAGAAATCCTTGATTTACATAAATATTTGCCTAACCATGATGTTAATTTTACTTTTGTCATTCAAAAGTTAATAGGAACCCATTCATTACTTTTTCAAAAAATCAATCGAATTTTTACAAGGGAAGTTTACCTTTATCAAGAAATTCAAAAAGTTATTGAAAAAGCAAACCTTGCGGGTTTGATAGACTGGCAACGATTATCTGCTGATGGTTTTTTTTCTAGAGGGAAAGGTGGAGGAGAAGAGATGGAATATGGATTTAAAGATTCACTTATTAGTGGATGAAAAAGGATCGCCAGTAGCTTTTACAAGCACTCCTGCGAATAGAGACGAACGAAAAGAAGTGGAACTTTTACTGGACCTAGTAAAGCAACATATTGATGACATAATATCGAAAGAGATCTTACCTATTCTTGAGGCAGACACGATGTATGATGCAGAATAACTAAGAAATAAGCTATTGAGGCATAAAATTTTGCCATGGATTTATAGGCGTAAAAAACCTGGCAAGAATGCGGAAAAGGTAGAACCAATATTAAAACAAATACGTTGGAAAGTGGAACAAGCTATAGGATGGCTACAGAGAAAGTTTAGACGGTTAGCGGTGAGATGGGAGAGAAAAGTGCGTTATTGGAAGGGATTTCTAACCTTTAATTTGATCATTTTCTGGATTAGTAGATTAGTGGGATAAATTCATCGGGAAACACCCCCACGTGCGTGGGGAAGACGCAGAAAAACTTGCATCGTAGCGCCATAAAGAGGAAACACCCCCACGTGCGTGGGGAAGACAAAGGCTTGTCACTATAAACCTGGAACTTTTCAGAAACACCCCCACGTGCGTGGGGAAGACAGCAAAAAAGCTCGCCTGAAAATGAACGTAACAGAAACACCCCCACGTGCGTGGGGAAGACCCCGTAAGCTACTTTTTTTCACCAGATGTGCAGGAAACACCCCCACGTGCGTGGGGAAGACATCATCGGCTCTCCAGGAATGGTGAGTTCACCAGAAACACCCCCACGTGCGTGGGGAAGACGGTAAATAAAACTTCTGAGCAAATACTTTCAGAGAAACACCCCCACGTGCGTGGGGAAGACCTGATACAAATGACCCCGATTTTACTGTCGGAAGAAACACCCCCACGTGCGTGGGGAAGACACCTTCTCACGCCATCCGTATCTGTTAGCCATGGAAACACCCCCACGTGCGTGGGGAAGACTCTCCATAGATACAGGCAGAAAAAAGCATTTGGGAAACACCCCCACGTGCGTGGGGAAGACTCATCAGACTTCTTTTTTAAGATAGCTTCGCGGGAAACACCCCCACGTGCGTGGGGAAGACCTTAAAGTCTGTGTATCAGAAGCTCCTGCATGAGAAACACCCCCACGTGCGTGGGGAAGACTAAATTTTCGCTAAATATTTTTCTTATCTCAAAGAAACACCCCCACGTGCGTGGGGAAGACCGCAAAGCGTGACCATCACAAGAGGAAACTCGAGAAACACCCCCACGTGCGTGGGGAAGACCTCCTGTAAATGTGCAAAACGCAGAACAAATAGGAAACACCCCCACGTGCGTGGGGAAGAGTCAACCAAACCTTTTCTATTACGCTCCCTTCTGGAAACACCCCCACGTGCGTGGGGAAGACTCCTTGGAAAATAAATCCAACTTGAGTCATGGTGAAACACCCCCACGTGCGTGGGGAAGACGCGGATCCACCATAAACCACAATGTCACTAACAGAAACACCCCCACGTGCGTGGGGAAGACCTAAACTTGAGGTGCTATAAGTAACTGGATCAAGAAACACCCCCACGTGCGTGGGGAAGACTAAAAAGGAAAAAACAGTAAGAAAGCAAATTTAGAAACACCCCCACGTGCGTGGGGAAGACTTCTGCGCCCTTGCAATATCTGCTAAAGTGTTAGAAACACCCCCACGTGCGTGGGGAAGACTTCTTTCATCTTTTCACAAGTTTTGTCGAAAAGAAACACCCCCACGTGCGTGGGGAAGACACTTTCATGTGCAATTGTGAACAGGACACTAATTCTTTTCAACCTCTTTTTCAATGATTAATTGAAGTCCTGAAATTTGCGTTAAGGGTTTTTTTGCATCGCCAATGATTCTAATTTCATATCCAGGGGGTGCTTTTATTTTGCGAAAAATTGTCATACCACTTGAGCTAGGACAATGTTCATACAGATAATCAATGACTCTCAAAGCGGTAAATTCATTAATTCCAGATACAAAAACATTAGGTCTTGGCTCTATGAACCAAATTTTCATGCGTCCCCGTACAGCTGGCGGGAGGTCATTTGCAATAACAATTAACATATTAAAAACTAAAAAGTTGTTGAATATCTGATCCAATTTGTTTAAGTAAGCCCATTTCTATTACTCTTTTGCGAAAGGCATCTTCTACTTTATGTTTGTTGTATACGCCTGCTAGATGATTTGTAAGAGAAAATGCCAGGTCTATACAAAGATACTCTTTATACAGATCTGCCATATCATAAACGAATGGAAGGGGACTTCCCTTATGTATAAACCCCATGTGTGGAGAATATCCCATGCTATGAATAGCAGAGCATAAAATACTATATAGTGCAGCATTGGAGCTGGTTAAAATTTGATTTGTAATGGTGCTGAACTCAAACTTTCCTGGGGTATAGGACCGCCCTTTCCAACCGACATGATATTCTTCCGCTTTTTTTTTATATAATTCCCGCACGCGCGCCCCTTCCAATCCCATCATGCTTGTTAAGTTTTTATTTGATAAGTCGTCATGAGGAAAACGTTTAGAAAATAATCGCCGAGCTACTTCTAAAGATTGCTTTTTGTTTGCGGCAAGCTGCATTTGCCTAAAAAAATTTGTACTGTCGGCAGTCGGTGTAAAACCACAAGCATAAAAATGCATACTGTCTTCGCCTACCCAACATGCGTTGCAGTTCGATGCTGCTAGTACCTTCACTGCCTCGTGTGTAATGGTCGTACCAGGACCGAGCAATAGACAATTAATTGTCGCTATTGGAAGACGGATAACCCGCCCTTCGCAGTCAATCCACATGACACTATTACCATCAATTTCTAACCGGCCTCTCTCAAGATAAATAAATGGATATTTTTCCTTAACTTGCGGAAGGGTATCTCTTGTTATCTTGATCATAAGTCTATGATTATAAGTTGATCTTTCGTTCATGTGGACACAATAGTTACATAGCGCTCTTTGTATATCTTGCTAGTTCCAAATTGAATGGGCACATCATTTAAAACCAAAACCTCACCTTGCTCAAGTTGTCCATCAAAAACCTTAAATTTTTCTTTGAGAGATTTCTCGTTAGCGATTGCAGAAGCTTCAGAGAAAGCGTCTTCTTCCTTTTGAAAAATGCCTCTAAAAATAAACTCCGTAGGTGGACAGTTTTTTCTTCCTAAAAAAAGATCCCAAACTGGATTAATTAATGCTTCAGATATTTTTATTGATTGCTCTTGTGGAATTTCCATAACAGCTGCAAAAAAAGCATCTTGAAGATAATAGCGATGAGTTAGTTTAGCTTTTGTACTCGCAGGTTTTTTTCCGTTTGATTTTTTTGGCATCATTTGTGCTTCAAAAGGGTCTGATTCATCATACCCTGAACCTATCATATGAAAATCTCTTAAAAGCAAAGGGGTCTTTTCTTTAGAATAAGCTAAAATGGTAGACTTAAGATGCGCCATGGCAGCCAGCCACTCCTTTTGTTCTCCGCCAGCCCCCAAGGCACAACATAGTAGACCGAGTAGCCCTGATTTCGTGGGAAATTCTAAAGTATTTCTTACAAAAAATTTAGAGTTATTGCCCCAAGACTGCAAAGGTCCTTCCAACCACATAAGTAAAAAACGCGTTTCACTCATGATTCTACCTTTTGAACATATTGCTTTAAAACGTCGATAAGATCATCTATGCTGAACGTTCCTTCGCCATATGTCCACTCTACTTCTTTAGCAAATAAACTACCGGCTCTTTTTTCTCGTATAGATAACTCTGTTGTTAAAGTTTCAATACTAGATTCAAGATATCCGCCATCTTTTGATTTTACGGGTTTCTCAAACGAAAGCTGCAATCGCTGTCCTTTACGAATGAAGACTTTAGCGTAGTCCCATTGAGAAGCAGCTGACATTGTGGCTTGCCTTGCGTTTGGAACCGCAAGATAAAGTGCCTTAACAAAAATTTCCAATGCAGTAGATATTTTCATTTCTTTTAAACTAGTCCATAATTGGCCAAGGTCTAAGCTAATATAGCGATAGTAAGTTGCCGAATTATATTCTAAACTTCCTAAGTGAGCAGCTCCCGGCTTTTCATTCCGATCGTCTAGGGCAGAAAAGAATTCTATTTCATTATTTACTTTATGTGTAGAAATGGCATGGGCAAAAGAAGCTGCAGCTTCAACATTCATTTTTGCTGCTTGAGCAATCATACGGCCAAATAAAGCTACATCTAATGCATCGACTTCAGCGGAGGTGTGTTTGAAAATAAGCTTTTCTAGCTCTTGCACCCTCTTTTTTGGATCTTTTTGTGTTAATGCTTTATCTGGATCAAAATCACAGGCTTTCAAATCCACAGCAATTGCTTTGATCTCATTGGGACTTAAAAAGATTAAGCTGTCATTTGATTCATCTTTTTCATCTTCTTCTTTTTTAATAAAGATACTTTGAACTTTTTTACCACAATTTAACGCTTGTTTTTTATTTGCTCCCTCTGCTTCACAGGCTTCAGAGACGAGTTCACACAACAATTTCGTACGAAAGCCTAAAACAGCTCCTAACTGATTCATAACTAAACGCACTTGCCTTTTCCAGCACTGAGAGCTGACTCTTGCTCTCATTACTCCGCCGACAATCGCAGTTTTTGGGGATCCAATGTCGTCTCTGTTTAAACAACTGACCGGAAAGGATTGCAAAATATGAAATTCAATCCGCGTATTTTTGAATGGGTTACTACTTTGATTCATAAATAAAGATTCCTTAATTATTTTTTTATATAGGAGTGATTTGTAATAGGCCGAAACCAAAAGCTCGTCCTCGACCTATTCCTTTTTTAAAGCTATGAATGAAAAGCTGTCGGTCTAAAACAATAAGCTCACCGGAAAGTTTTGCTCTTGCTTGAACAATGTGATGATTAGATTTATGAAATTGATTGACTGTTAGTTGGTCTACAATCAAACTTTCCGGTTTAATGTCAAATCCATAAGAAGAGGAGGCCTTTTCTAAGAACCAAGCAGCAATTTCTTGTCTTGTGCGTATGGCAATCAGTTTACCGGTTTTACGATCTCTTTTGGTCGGATTAACAACTAATTCAAATTTATATTCTGGAAAAGAAAGAAAATCTTCCCTAATTGGTTTAGACACGATTGAGCCTATATCTCTTTTTTTCGGTAAGCGGTTTGATAAAATCAAGATCTGCCTTTTGTTGAAGTTACCGCCTTTATCAACATAAAGAAGCCCACTGGAAATACTTGCATTTTTTTCATCATCTGCACGAATATCTTCAAAAAAATCATATACAACACGATGAATGGAGTATTCGTCTACGACTTTTAAAATTTTTAAGTCACTGCGTGAAAGTGTAAGAAGATTAGCAAACATCATTTTCTTCCTCCTCTTCTTTCTCCTTTATTTGTTTTTGGAAATAAAATTTTTGCGCCCAACTAGACTTAACTTTTAAAGGTTGCCAATTGAATTTTATAAGCTCATCTAAAAGCCTTGCATAGCATAAACGAGGCCCTATTTTTGATGAAATAAACTGAAGCATAGGACGTAAAACTACATACAACTCTGTAATAGAATCACAAGCGATTAGCCTTCTTAACTTCGTGCAAGCTTGGCCGCTTTCAAATTTATTCTCATAACAATTTGCCAAAGCTTCACCAATTCCAAGGGAGCCATCTTCTTCAACTTTTGCTTTAGCGGCAGCTGCTGCGATAAGACAAAAAATAGACCGCTCTTGCTGATCAGTTAAATCGATGCCAAATCGATTGAGAATCTCCCAACTCTGATATTCTAAAGACGGATTATCCGCTCTTTTCAAGGCAGCTGCTTTGGCTTTGCTAGAGGCTATCATCTTAATAATATACTGGATGAATTGCTCACCCCTGCTCTTTTTTTTACTTTCTGGTTCTTTCACATCTTTACCTATTTTGATGAAACTTTGATTTTTTCTCTGTTATATGCCCAGCTATTGATCTGACGAGAAGTTCCTTTGTGGCATACTTGGTCATAGACATCAAAGGCGAGTTTTTCAAATTTATTACGTAATTTTTTAGAGTGATCTAACTGAAATAATTCTTGCGCGTACTTTTCACAACCTTGCCAAAATAAATTAACGGCTAATTGCGCATGTTTTGCGCCATTAACTTTCAGTTGTTTATAGTAATCGGACACAGCAGTGCTTATACTTTTGGAAATTTTATCTAAAAACTTTATTTGGTCTTCTATGCGCCAAAAAAGATCACTATTACCTATGACTTCTTGCGATAGCCGTATTTTTGATTCAACAAAGTCATCATTTCCAGAAAAAAATTGGTGACCTGACTTGCTACTTACTCGTAATCCACCCGACCAAATTCCAAAGTCAGATAGCAATTTCGCCCTACTCATTCCTTTACTGATAAATAAACAGTCAAAAGACTGATTACTTGACTTTTGTAAGTAGCTTAAAAAAGCTATGATCATACGCCAAGGTCTTTTTTCCGGGTTCACCCAAACAGCTTCTCGTTCTTTTTTTTGGAAAGATAAACCAATAGAGGGATCGATTCCACCCTCTTTATGATCACTAAAAATAATCCCTTCGGAATAATGCAAACCTTCTTCAGCAAGAAAACAAAAACGTGAAAGTGGAACGAGCCTACCTAAATAACTTTCTTTTAAATCCCGTGCAATCTCACAATCTTCGCCATCTGGCATCCGCTCCCATGGGGCAATACCAAGTCCATTAAGCCAATATGCCAACTCATTCAGCTGTTCTTTTGAAAAAAGATTGAGCCATAGTGTTTCATGCACATTCAGGCCCAAAATAAAACTGTGCAGATATCCCTGAGATCCTAAGCAAGCCCCAGGTTTTTTAGTTGGTTTTTTTTTATAACCATTAGTTAGTGAAATATTTTGGTTAGCTTTTTTATCCCCTAGCGCGAAACCCATGAGCGTTACAACCAACAATGCCTTATCAGCACTGGTCAATTTTTTTTCTTTTTGAGTTTCAAAGATAAAAGCATTGTTGCCATATGCTATCTCCGGCATGACCGCACTAAAACTTATAGATGGGACTTCTCTGATTTTAGGCATTTGAAGAAAAGGTTTTTCTCCATACAGCCAAAAGTCATCTCGATGTTTTTCAAGATAAGCTAGGCAATGTTTGGCAAGGCCGCTAGGACCGAGCTTTTGACACTCTTCCTCATTTTCTGGAGTGCAAGCTGCTTGAGAAATAGCTAAAAGCAATCTTATTAATGCAATTTTTTGAATCGGATTGCCGCCAATTTCCGTGTAATCCGAACAACTGAATAATTGCTTCAAGCTAACATTATCCATTGCTGTGATGGGTATCCAGGGTTCATCAATGAGATTAAATTGTGATGCTGTCATTACCTTGCTCCTCGACGTAGTACCCTAAACTTGAGTTATAATTAATCCTTTTGGAAAATGACACATTTTCCAAAGATAAAAGCTCTTCGCTTGGATGTAGCTTTACGATTCTTAATGTGTTTTCTTCATGGTCACTGATATACAGATAGTTCTTCATCCAATCGATTTTAGTGGTGGAAGAAGGAGCTAGATTTTTAGCCACCTTAACAATGTGCTGTTGTAGTTTAAGTGAAATTTGCTTACGGTGTCTGGTAGATTGGGAAGAGGTTAGAAAAAGAGTTTCACCATTAATCAAGGTAAGCGTTATTCCCGATGCGTCTTTTACTTTTTTTTGTATTATCAGAACTTCGCAGGTCTCTTGTTCGCAATAGCGTGTTGGTGACCAATCATCTGACTGTGTTCTACCGTTCTTTGATAATCCGACATTTGCAAGCCTCTGAAGAGTCTCCTTTCTTTTTTCTAGTTCATTTTTGAGGTTTCGCATCAATCCTGATTCATCTCGTTCGGCATAGGTCGATTCGATCAGATTTCTAATATGGTTTGGAAGCACAAAAAAGCTGCCTGAAAATGCTGTTAGTAACTCTAATGTCCGTAAAAGATAATAAGGGTTGTAAACGTGATAGGACTTACCGAGTTCATTTTTTGGGTCTTTTAAAGCTTTGATTAGCTCTGGCGATAGTATCCAAACTTCTTGCTTTGCACTAAAAGGTCGAATTGTAGATTGATGACGCCATAGGCGTCCTATTCGCTGCAAAAGCATGTCTATAGGGGAAAGCCTAGTAACTAAAAAATCTGCATCGATGTCAAGCGACTGCTCTAGAATTTGCGTGCCGACTAAAATCCGTCCTTTTTCCAGCCGCTTTTTACCGCTATTTTTGCCAAATAGGTTGATCCAAGCAGCCTCAATTTGATCTCTATGGAAACGGGTAAAGCGCGAATGCAAAAGTCCACATTCAATACCTAGTTCAGCGGCATTTGAGGCAATAGTTTTGTATACCTCCTGCGATTCTTGAACAGTATTTTCAATCCAAAGAATATGCTCTCCTCTTTGAGCTCTTTTTAAAACTTCATCAATGGCAGCATAAGTATTGTGACATAACTGAATTTTTACTTTTTTATCTTTGTCTGGTGTGAGTTTAATCTCAGAAAACTGTTCTTTTGTCTTAATTGAAATAAGTGGGTAGTGATCATCTAGTCTTTGATTTGAAAGACTTAAAAGTTTTTGTCTTCTCACTTTTGTCAAAGTGGCACTTAAAATGATTACTGTACATTTCCAAGCGACTAAGTGTTCAACAAGGGTATCGATAAGCGTACCTGTGTAAGCATCATAACTATGAATTTCATCTAAGATAACTACTTTTCCTGCTAATCCAAATGCGCGCACAAATCCATGTTTGACATTAAGAACAGACATAAGAGCTTGATCAATTGTGCCAACGCCAAAAGGAGCTAAGAGTTCTCTTTTATGACTAGAGAACCAAGATCCTCCAGGGGCTCCTTCCTCACCAAAATCAAGCATCTTAAGTTTTGCGTTTGCGTGTGCAAGAGTTGCCTTTCTGTTAGAAGAATCTACAGGGATAATATTAGCCAAAAATTGATTGAATCTTTCAAAGATTTTATCTGATGTCAGCTGTGTAGGAAGAGCAAAATAAATTCCTGATGCCTGGCCTGACTCAAGTATCTTATAACTTGCGTAGAGGGCTGCTTCTGTTTTGCCAATGCCCATTGGTGCTTCTAATACGTAAACTCCTGGAATTTGGCAGGCATCAATCAGTTTTTTTTGTATTAAACGCGGGTTAGGGGTGTTGGGAAAGACTTGTTCAAAAGAGAGTCTTTTTTTTATTTGCAAAGGATAAAACCCAGCGAGATCAAGAGCTTTTTCGATGTCAATTTTCCATTGATCGTTTTTTGGATCATCAAAAGTGGAAGTTGAACCAATCCAGTCTGCTACAGTCGTCAATCCTGCGATTAATCTCGCTTGTTTGTCATCTTTAACAATCGGCCAGTTTGCTTTAAAAGCTGATTTTAAATTTTCAATGAGATCTTCACGAATTAATTGCCAATTAGCCCCTCCAAAACGTTCATCGTTTGCAGAACTAATTTCTACTTGCCCTCTTGGAGGAGAAAATCCATGATGCTGTCCGACAATTTCTGGTATGAATTTTCCCACTTTGCAATAGTTGAGTGTAATTTGACTTAAACCCGCATGATAGCCCCATTTTTCTTCCCAATCGGGATTTACTTCTTCCAGCCCAGGATAAGAATTATGCTGGTAGTTTGCGGAGTTATTTTTACCTCTTCGTACTTTTTCTTGGAAAGTAGGGCATACTTTACCAATATCATGAGAGGCTGAGATTAATTCGCTATGTAATGGATATAAATGATTTTTTAATGTCGGAGACATTCTTGAAAGTAGTGCGCGAGCCACATGTCCCACGATCAAACAATGAGAAAGAACATCCCTTCCTAGAACAATTTCATTTCTATCATTACAAAAAGTTTTGGCTAAGCATTCATGCAAATTCAAGTATCTTGTAGATGCAACTTGCTTTTTTTTTAGATTAGTAAAATTCATTTTTTAAAATAATAAAATTAAATAAGTTATAATTAATATACATTATATTAAATAATTATCAACGTGTTTTTTATTTTAAATTTAATTATAAATTTTATTATTTGTGATATGAATAGTAAAAACACAAAAAACAATTTTTGCTAGAAATAATAACAGCTTCAAGATACGTTAGATATCTTTCGAAATTAAATTTTTGAGAGTAGCTTCATGCCTCTAAGCTAGGAGACAACATAAAATTTGAAGCAGTTAAACAATGAGATGGAAAAAAAGTTTTGTCGTTCAATAGACATGGAATGAATGACATTTAATAAGATGGACTGGATCGAATTTAAAGCTAACTTTTTGGGCTTCTTAACATGCATTTAGAGGCAGGCAAGAACGTTGTAACCTATTATCTGACGCAAGCATATAACAAACATCAAAGGGAAATCATAGCCGAAATGAAGGCATAAGCCAATATAGATGAGACTTGTTTGATTGCAGCGAAAATGGGGTTGGATTTAGCTAAGCGAGTGAAGGGCTCTTCGCAAGTTTGAACTTAGATAAAAATAAGATTTTTTGAATTTTTTTTATCTTGAAATTGGATGGGAAAAAGCTTTTGAAGAAATTGCGAAAGACGTTTTTGACTCTATATGCAATATCAGAGTAAAAAATCTCCGGAAGTAGGATTCGAACCTACGACCAACGGATTAACAGTCCGCTGCTCTACCGCTGAGCTATTCCGGAATAGAAATTACATAATTTAAGCCAATTGCTATTTTTGCACAATAGTTTTTTGTAATTTTCTTAAATAAAATAAGGAATGATCTTGTAGGGTACTTTTGAGCAATAATTATCCCAATCTTTTCCATATTTATTTGCGCACCTTTGGTCATCTCTTAAAGCACGGTTAAAAAGAAGAATAGTAAGGAAGCAGACATAAAAATAGGGAATAAAGTGGCCAAAAAGTGCAGGTACTGTCCAGCAAAAAGCGGCTAAGATCTCTGGAACATAGTGAAAATGGCGAGCAACCCCCCACCAGCCAGATGTCAAGAGCAAGTTCTGTTTTTGCTGGCCAGATTCGGTGGTATAATTTGCAATGGTAAAGAGGGGCGCTTTGCCCCATACTAAACATTTTCCTTGGGTGGCTCTGACCAGCTGCCTTTGCCTATCAGCGAGATAATTAATAGCGATACAAACACTTCCTACTAAAAAGAGCAAAAAAGCCAAGGGCCAACCTAATTGGTTGGGGTGGGTGACTAAATAAAGCGTAGAAAAAGTGTAGATGCTAGGCACCCATACCAAGCAGCCCCAGCAAATATAGTAGCCTGCCCGGTCATGCATAATATCTAAGGAGCGAAGATAGCCCGACTCCCAAATAAAAAACTTTAAGATATAGATCCATTGCAAAGCTACTGCTACTAACATCGAGTCGCTAATATACCCATAGATCTGCTGTTGTTTAGCGGCATAAGACCAAAGCAAAAGTGGCCAAATCATGAGGCCAAAGCGACAGTTGGTAAATACTTTTACGTCCCACCCAAACAGCCTAGGATAGAGCTCTGTCCCCCAGTAATAGTCAAAAATCCAGTTACCAGAGCGGCCAGCATCTTTGCCCGAAGGAAAAGTCAACCCTTTGACTAAAAGAAAAAAACAAAATGCTAAGCTAAATAAATTGAGCGCTCCTAAAATTTCTGCCAGATGGTCATAAAAAATGGTAGCGCTAAAAAGCTGAAGGGGCTGAGTAGCAAGGTAAAAAAGAGCCATCGTGGTTAAAAAAGCTGCTAGGCCGTTATCTTTGTAAAGAGGCACATGTCCTTTAGGCGTAATAGGCCCCTCTTTTATTTTTCCTGGCAATAGCCGCATAAGAGTAAGCTGAAGAAGGGAAAAAAGGGCTAAAATTTTCCATGCAGTGACGCTTCCCCAAAAATAGGGCTGCCAAACTACCGAAAATGTTCCCACAAGTCCCTTGTCAGTAAGCAGCTGCCAAAATGCAGATAAAGAACCATTTAGTTGAGTATTTGTATATAAAAAAGCAAACACAATAGGCGGGCAAAAAATGATCAGTGCTAAAGGCACAGCTGTTTGATGGAACCAAAAGTCATATAAATGGTGTTTTTTCATTGCAAAAGACCTAAGAGATTTTTAAGTAAGCTTTATCTATATAGCGCCTTATTTTTATTCTGACAAAGAGAATTTTATCTTTTTACTTGTAAAAAAACTTAAACGAAAGAACAAAGATGCCATTACAATTGCTTTTTTGTTTTTGGGCAGGTAAACTAATTGGAGTAAAAGTGGAACAATTTTTTTTAAGTAACTAATGAAAAACTCTTTAGACTCCTCTTCCCAGCCGCCCTCTCCTATGATGCAGCAGTGGCATGCCTGCAAACAAAAAGCACAAGATGCGCTTCTTCTTTTTCGCATGGGAGATTTCTATGAAGCCTTTTACGAAGATGCTAAACTACTAGCAAAAGAACTAGAGCTAACGTTAACTAGCCGACAAGAAATTCCCATGAGCGGTGTGCCGCATCACACCTGCGAAAGCTACATTGACAAATTAATTGCTAAAGGCTATCGCGTGGCCATTGCAGAGCAGATCGAAGACCCAAAACAGGCTAAAGGTCTGGTAAAAAGAGAAGTTGTGCGCATTGTCACACCGGGAACAATTATTAACTCTCAATTGCTTTCTGCCAGCTCCAATAATTTTTTTGCTGCTATTACGCGTACTGAAGGCCTTTTTGGACTGGCCTTTCTTGACTTAACGACAGCAGAGCTATGGGTAAGCGAATTTTCATCCGCACAAGATCTTTTAAATGAACTTTACCGCCTACAGCCAAGCGAACTTTTAATTTCTAAAAAATTGGCGGCAAATTTTAGCGATCTTCTTAAAAGCCTCCATCAAAACAGCTCTTTTTTAACTAGCTTGGCCGATAACTGGAAATTTGAGCATCGCGTTGCTTATGATTTTTTGACAAAGCTATTTCAGGTCCATCACCTCGATGGATTTGGAGTAGGCCAAATGCCCGCTGCCATCAGCGCAACAGGTGCGCTTTTAAGCCACTTAAAAGAAGAGTTATGTCTTTCGCTTAGCCATCTTCATGAAATTCGCCCTTACACTACCTCTCATTACATGGCTTTGGACTATACAGCTCAGCGCAACCTCGAATTGACGCACTCTTTAAAAAATAACAGTAAGAAACAGACTCTTTTAGATTTACTCGACCACACTCTCACTCCAATGGGCGGCAGGCTCATGCAGCACTGGGTCAAGCAACCTCTTTTAGCCGTTGAGGAGATTAAGCAAAGGCAAGATGGTGTGCAAAGCCTAATTAGCCAGCAGACGCTACTAAAAAATTGCTGCGCCTGCTTTTGCGAGATCAAAGACCTAGAAAGGTTAATGATGAAAATCAGCTCAGGCTATGCTACCCCTAAAGATTTAACTACTTTAGGTCACTCATTTGCGCCTATTAAAAAGCTCAAAGCTCTTCTTATCTCCTCTCCTTCTAGCTGGATTCAAAAAGCCACTAGCCAACTAGATGAGATGACAGAGATGACCAAGCTGATTTTACAGACATTAGTAGAGGAGCCCCCTCTAAAATTAGGCGAAGGCAAGCTTTTTCGCTCTGGTATTCACCAAGAGCTAGATGAGCTACAAGAAATGAGCTTAGATAGTAAAAGCTGGATTGCTCGCTATCAGGCCTTGTTACGGGAAGAAACAGGCATTAAAAACTTAAAAGTTGGCTTTAATAAAATGTTTGGCTACTTCATTGAAGTGAGCCGCGGTCAAAGCGATAAAATGCCAGATACATTTATTCGTCGTCAAACCCTGGTCAATGCCGAAAGATTCATTACCCCTAAGCTAAAAGAGTATGAAAGCAAAGTACTGACAGCCGAAGAAAGAATAAAAGCAATCGAGACAGAGCTCTTTTCTGAGCTAAAAATAGCCTTAATAAAATTTACTAAAGAGGTGCTTGTCATTGCAAAGGCCGTTGCGAAATTAGACTGCCTTGTCTCTTTAGCAACAGTAGCAGTTCGCCACCACTATTGCCGTCCCGAAGTGAATGAAGGATATGCTATTGAAATTAAGGAAGGTAGACATCCCGTCATCGAATCTGTTTGCAATCAAGAGAACTTTATTTGCAATGATACGCTGCTCAATGATGTTGACCACAAGCTTTTAATGATTACAGGGCCTAACATGGCAGGAAAGTCGACCTACCTTAGGCAAGTTGCCTTAATTGTGATTATGGCCCAGATCGGCTCTTTTGTTCCTGCTAAAAGCGCTTTAATCGGTATTGTAGATAAGGTCTATACCCGTATTGGAGCAAGTGATGACCTTTCTAGAGGCCACTCTACCTTTATGGTAGAAATGACGGAAACGGCAAACATTTTAAATAATGCTACCGCGCGTTCTTTAATTATTTTAGATGAAATTGGCAGGGGCACAAGTACTTATGATGGCATTTCTATTGCCTGGGCGGTTGCAGAGTTTTTACTCACTAACCAACAGCATATGGCTAAAACCCTTTTTGCAACTCATTATTGGGAATTGACCAAATTAGAAGAAAAAATAAAAGGCGCAGTCAATTACCATGTAGCTGTTCACGAAGCCGATGGGGAAATTACTTTTTTACGCAAAGTAATTAAAGGAGGGACAGATAAAAGTTATGGTATTCATGTAGCTAAATTAGCTGGTTTGCCCTCTACAGTAATCCATAGAGCAAATGAGATCCTTTGCAGCTTAGAAGAAAAGCCTAGCCAAGTAGGGCAAGTGATCGTGAAAAAAATTGCTAAAAAAGAAGAACTTTCCTCTAAATCTACCGAGTCCAATTTCCAACTTTCTTTATTTGACCTGAAGTCAAAACAAAAATAAATTTCATAAGTTATTAATTATTAGAAGTTAATAAACAAAAATGATTACATAAAAACTATTTTAAATTTTTTTATTGACATTCAAATTCTTAAGGAAGATAGATAAAAGAGTGAGAGAAACACAAAAACTGCGCGGCATGTAGCCCAAGGGTGTCAGTTCGCTTTTGACTCCATGCCTTACAGTTTAAAAATTTTTAAGGAGGATATCATGGACAAAAAAAACCAAGCAGGTCAAAGACCACAATCGACTCCGAAAAAACAACCAGAACATAAGCCTGGTCAAGCATCACCTAGAAATCCAAATCAGAAAAAAGAACAATTCTAGTAAATAATATTATTTACAAGGAATTTGTTTAAATTTTTGATTTTTGAACGGCTAGTTTTAGCCGTTCAAAATCGTTTCATTTAGCAAATGCTTTCATTCTTTTATCAAAAAATTAATTTCTATTATTTTTTATCCCATTTTAAAAGCAATTTTCCTCTTTACCTGAAATTTGTTTTGTTTTTTTTAATGCTGTGATAAAGTTGCTTCCAAAAAAGGTTTGAAGGGATGGTTTTGATAAAAACTGCAACACCTACTCGGCACTTTAATTCTTTTTACCAAGAAAGTGCGCTCCTTGTGCAGCTGATGTTAAAAGAGGTAAGCGAAATTTGTAGCTTGACCTGTTTTTTAAAATCTTTTAGTCAGTCTTCTCCCGTCACTATCCATTTAAAAAGTTGGATAGAACCACTTTTGCAATGTTTATTAAAAATAACTGGCGGCGAGCAACTTGGGAAAAGTTTTTATGATCATTTACAAGGGCCTCTGTCTCGCCTAAAAAGCTACTGCTCTCATTTACAACTAGTTAATCTTTCCAAAAAAAGCGCTTTTTTTCATCTGGCTCAAAAAGTAAATCAGATGGATTTGCAGATACAAAAAATTTTTTATTTTTTTTACTCTATAGAAACGATTCCTAACAAAAATAAGCAAAGACTTTATATCCATCGATTTCAAAAAATTGTCTGCTCTCTTTTGCTATCGATTGAGCATAGTTCAAAGATATTTTTACATTGTCTAAAGCAGTTTAGTAACAATGAAAATGTTCTTTTCTTTTTACTGCGTAAAAAATCTTTATTAGCCAAAATATATAATGAACAAACGATCGCTCTTTTATTAAGGTCTCTTTCTAAAAAACATTCGCTAGCTACTTTGCTCATTAATAACTTTCAGTCTCGTGGATTTGACCACTTGCTACCGACAATTAAACGAGAGCTTTTTTTTCATGAATCAACGCAGCTTACTACAGACTAAAACACTTTGTTCAGAGCTTCTCTCCTTCACGCAACTCTACCTTCTACAACAAGGAAATTTGGCAAAACCGCTTGCAGTTAGTCGCTCTGTTTATCTGAATTTAAAGTCAGATAAAAAATTGGTGACCGTCGACTTATCGCCTCCTGCCCTTCCTCAAAAAAAAGCTACTTCTTCTAAAACTGCTTTTTTAGAAGAAAAGCAAAAAAACAGACCAGAAGTTATCTGTAAAAACGAAACTCTTTTAAAACCAGAGCAAAGCTCTGTGCACGACGTGGTAGAACAAAAAGAAAAGGCTCCTGTTATTAAAAACGATTCTCCAAGTCTGCCCACTACCCCAAAAAAAGAGGTAAACGGTTTTTTACTTGAGCCTTTACCTAAGCTAGCAATTCAACCAGACCCTTTTTACTTAAATTTTTTTTCTAAAAACTTTCCTTCTTACTCTTTAAAAAAAGAGCCTTTACCTGATGGTCCAGCTCTGCAAGTAACTCATCAATCAAATCAAGAGCAGTTTCACCCAGTGGTTATTCTCTCTTTTGAGGAGCAAGGAGCCCCTCTTGCTTTTTTGCAACAAATTGCCCGCGCTATTACTCTTCGCTTCAGTCCTGTTAGCCTCCTCTGTAGCGCACAATTAGAAAAGGAAAACCGCTGGCTTGAGCTGACGAAATCACCGCAGCTGCGTCTTGTAATGGCTTGTGATACTTCTTTTTTTCTTCATAAAACGCTAGTGAGCCACTACCATCAACCAGCCCTTCATCACCATCATTACTTAGGCAAAACCCCTTTGCTTCTACTATCCGACCTCTCTTTTTATTTAAAGCGTCCAGAGCTTAAATCCTTTTTATGGAACGCAATTTGCAACACATTAAAATAATTTTAAAATGAGCGATCCTCTTTATTTTGTTGCAAGTGCCACCGTTGTTCTTGATCTTCCTATAGACTTAACTTTGACCTACGGAGTCACTAAAGAACAGTACCCTTTCTTAAAACAGGGGTTAAAAGTAGAGGTTTTTTTAAACAATAAAAAACAAACGGGCTATGTAATAGAAGTCAAAGAAGGCTCTCCTCCTTTTAAAGTTAAGCCAATTCATGCCTTCGATACAGAGCTTTTAGTTTCAAAAGAGTTATTTACTCTGGCCCGGTGGATTTCCCAATACTACTTTGCTAATTTTAGTGAAGTATTTCGCTTGATTTTACCGCCTCCAATTCGTCAAGGAATGGCCGAAAAAGAGCAGCTTTTTGTAAGGCGAGCAAAAACTCGCAGTGAAATTGCTACTTTCTGCCAGGCAAATAGAGGAAAAAAGAAGCAGCAAGTTGCGCTGCTTGATATTCTTCTAAAAGTAAATAATGGCATTTTACTGACAGAGCTTTTAGAAAAAAGCGGTGGTTCTCGAGCAGCTCTTTCCTCGCTTACCAAACTAGGCTGGGTAAAGGTAGAAAAAGTAAAAATAGATCGCTCTCCTTTGAGCAATGAAGAATATTTTATCACTAAACCCAAAAAACTAAACGAAGAACAGCAAAAGACATTAGAGCAAATTTGCCAAAGTCTAAAAGCAGCTCAGTTTTGTACTCACTTAGTTTATGGGGTAACTGGTAGCGGAAAAACTGAAGTTTATCTTCAGGCAATTGACGAAGCAGTGCGCTTAGGCAAAGGTGTATTAATGCTTGTGCCTGAAATTGCTTTGACAGGCCAAACAATTGAGAGATTTCGCTGTCGTTTTAAGGAGAAAATGGCCATTTTACACCATCGCCTCAGCCAAGGAGAAAGACGTGATGAATGGCACCATATTCACTCAGGTAGAGCAAAAATTGTAATCGGAGCAAGATCTGCCATTTTTTCGCCGATAAAAAATTTAGGATTGATCATTCTTGATGAAGAGCATGACGCTTCTTACAAACAAAGTGAAAAATCTCCTTGTTATCAAGCGCGCGATGTCGCCGTGATGAGAGGAAAGCTTAGCCAAGCTACTGTTGTGCTGGGTAGCGCCACTCCTAGCTTGGATAGTTATTACAATGCCATCAAAGGTAAGTATCTACTTTCTACACTTCATTGCCGGGCCGATAGAGCAAGTTTGCCCCTTGTCACTTTAGTGGATATGAAAAAAGAGAGAGAAAAAAACCCTAATTGCACCAATTTTTCTGAAAAACTACTAAATGAAATAGAAAAACGGCTAAAAAAAAGCGAGCAAATCATCATTTTTTTAAACCGCCGCGGCTATCACACCAATGCAGTCTGTCAAGAGTGTAGAGAAGTTGTAAAATGTCATCAATGCGATCTTGCAATGACATTTCATCTACGGGATAACTTGCTTGCTTGTCATCTTTGTGGTCATCAAATCATGCCACCGCCGCGTACTTGCAAAAGCTGCAAAAAAGATGCCATTCTTCAATTTCGAGGGGCCGGCACAGAGCAGATAGAAAGAGCTTTACACGCTATTTTCCCTCAAATCCGCACTTTACGTATGGATGCTGATACAACTAAGCATAAAGGAAGCCATCAAAAATTGCTGCGTCAATTTGGAACTGGTAAGGCAGATCTTTTAATTGGTACCCAAATGATTGCAAAAGGGTTGCATTTTTCAGAAGTTACTTTAGTTGGGGTGATCAATGGCGATGCAGGTCTTCATATCCCTGATTTTAGAGCAGCGGAAAAAACTTTTCAATTAATGACTCAAGTGGCGGGCCGATCAGGGCGAGGAGTAGTAAAAGGAGAGGTCATTATTCAAACTTACTGCATGGAAAACTCTACGATTCGCTGCGCTGCTGAGCAAGACTATCTAAAGTTTTTTAAAGAAGAGATGGAAATAAGAAAAGTGTTTTGCTATCCGCCCTTTAGCCATCTTGTTAAACTTACCTTTGCAGGCAAAAAGGAAGAAAAAGTAGTAGAGGCTAGTCAAGCAGCAAGAGAGCTATTGATTAAAAATCTGCCAGCCTATTTTGAATTTTTACCGGTAGTTCCTTGTGGTTATGCTAAAGTAAAAGAGCTCTATCGCTTCCAATTTTTATGTAAATCTCCTTCGCTTGCTTGTTTATCCTCCGCTATTCATCCGTTAAAAAAATTAATGGCAACTTTTAAGTCGGTACGTTTTTTTATTGATGTTGACCCCAGTTCTACTTTTTTTTAGGTTTGCTTATTATTGTGATAAAATGATAAAAAAAATTTAAAAGAGCTGCTAAATTCTACTTTTATTAAGGAGATTGCTAATGAAATTTTTTATCTTTGAAAAGGTAACTGTTGCCCTATTTCTCTCGGCTTTTTGCCTTGCTTCTACTTCTTTTGTCATTGATGAAAAGCAAGGCCCAGAGGAGATCACCTCCTTTCAAGGATGTGGTTGTAATAAAAAAAGAACTACTTATTTTACTAAATAGCTCTCTTCCACAAAACAAATAAGTTTTTCAAAAAATGTTATACGCAAAAACTTTACTTTTAAGATTTCTAATTGATTATGCAAAATAACCATTAGAGATCTTAAAAAATTCAATTATTTCTTTTTCTTCTATCTTCTAAATAAATACTGCAAATAAAATCAAAAATATAGCCATGCACTGCAAAATTTCAAAGTAGTCTCAAATTTTGTTCTGTATATTTTTTTAGATAATTTTTATCTATATTATTTTTGTAGTTTTTTAAAATTAACTTTAAATATCTAAATTGTAAAAACAATCTTAAAAACTCTATTTTTTATTAAATCATTTTAATTTTAATTCAGCATATTAATTAATATTAAAAAATGATTTTTTTAGTAAAGAATTTAAGCTTTTATACCTCTTCGTTTAATATTGAAATAAAGAGTTAAATCTTTTATGATTTTGCTTATTCATAACCCCTTGTCTGCTATTTCTCTTAAAAATTGCCATTTTGAATGATCATTATAGGCCTATAGCGAAGTATAGACAATTGACATTTAGGAGATCTTAAACGTAAATGCTTCCTATTTATAAAGAAAAAAAAGAAAATAGCCCCTCCCCTATTAAACAGCGACCAAAGCAGCAAAAAAATCTTCACGAGCGTAGTAAAGTATCTTTTGATTTAAAGGGAAATAAAATTAACTTTATCTCTTTAGGCTGTCCACGAAATTTAGTCGACACAGAAGTGATGCTTGGTATCTTATTAAAAGCAGGTTACGAAGTAGCGCCCAAATTAGAAGAGGCTGACTATATTGTCATCAATACTTGCAGTTTTTTAGAAGCATCGCGGCAAGAATCGAAAGAGACCATCAATGAAACCATTGCCATTAAAAAACCGACGGCAAAGCTAATTGTAGCGGGATGTATGGCACAGACACACTCTAAAGAGCTAAAGGAACTCTATCCAAAAATTGACTATTTTTTAGGCTCAGGAGACGTAGAAAAAATTTTAGAGGCAGTAGAGACCAAAGAGCCTGGGCAAGCGGTAACAACGGCTCGTAGCTACTTAGAAATGGGTGAAGTTCCAAGAAAACTCTCTACCCCCAAACACTATGCTTATTTAAAAATTGCCGAAGGATGTCGCAAAAGGTGTGCTTATTGCATTATCCCAACTATCAAAGGCCCTCTTAAAAGCAAGTCTCAAGAGCAGATCATGAAAGAGTTTCATCTGCTTTTAAAGCAAGGGGTTCACGAAATCATTTTGATTGCCCAAGATTTAGGCGACTATGGAAAAGACCAAGGCTCTAAAAGGCTAGCGGCTTTGCTTGCTTTAATCCAAGAGATGCTAAGTGTAAAAGCCAACTTTTGGCTACGTTTTCTTTATCTATACCCCGACGAAATTACCGACGAGTTAATTGCCGTGATGAAAAG
>CATLPS010000014.1 GCA_950054535.1 uncultured Chlamydiae bacterium
AAAAATTATTGTTTAAGATCTGATGTTGGAAAATGTATCCAGCCTGTAACTATATATTTTATTCCACTTTTTAAAACTTCTCCAGTGTGCGCATGCGTCCATTCTGCCGGCCAAATTAGTGTTTTGCCAGTTTCGGGTTTTATTTTTATTCCATAATGACTGAAATTTGTTTGGCCCCCATCATCAACGTCATTAAGATATGTCATCCAAGCGAACAACCTATGTAAAGTATCTAACGATGTTCTTTCGCTATGAAGTGAAGCAAAATGATCTCCACGAGAATATTTTTGAATGTTAAATGATGGCACATAAACAGTTTTAAGCATAGACTTTAAAAAAGGCCATTGATTTTGATAGTCTAAAAAACATTTATGCAATTCATTAATATATTGTTTAAGAATTTCAAATTTTGGTTTTTTTAAATCATTTGGATTAACTGTAATATCAATTGTTTTTTTTATATTTAAATTCTTGCCCTGGCCAGTGACACCTTGCTTTTGCAAATTTTTATTATTTTCAAATAACTGGGTTATTTCATTACATAACTTGTTATTTTCCAAATTCCAGCATCCGATAAAGTGTGTTTGTTGTGATTTAATATTTGTTCTTTTCATTTTATTGTTTTCATATAATCTTAAAATCTTTTTGTGTAAATCTAATAGTACCACTACCTTTTCTAATATATTCTAAACCTTTGTTATGTTGATTAAGTTTAAGCAATAATCGACCATAACCATCACAAGCTTCTTTTAAATTTGAACTTAAATTTTAAAAAATTTGTTGATGAAATTCTTTTAACTGAAGAAAAATTTGCACAACTTGATTTCTCTAAAGGGGGCATTGATATCAATGAATGTAATACAAAGTATCTTGTTTATAAACAAGAATCTGACAAAATTCTTTTAAAATATAAAGAAAAACTTAAAGAAATAGTATATAACGTATAAAAGGTCTAATTTTATCAGTTAGAATTTTTCTATATAAAAAAACAGCTTAAAATTAATTCTAAATCTTAACAAAAAAATTAACAGTTAGATATTAGCTTTTAAATCAATTGTATTGATTTTTTTATTTAAATTTTGTGTTTTACTTCACCAAGCTATTTTTAGTGCAAGGTATGTTTCAGCTTACCTTGCCATCCTAACTTTTCACGTAAAGTTGCAAAATAATCATGATTTTCTAAATTCACTAAGTAAAGCTCTTTTGCAGAAGGTGTAATTTGGCACTTTTCGCCTGTTTTAAGAGCAAAGCTAGTAAAACCATCGTAAGAGACTTCTATTGGGGCTAGCTGGCTTAAAAACTTTAACTCAATCTTTTGGTTGGGCATTAAAACGATAGGGCGGTTAGAAATAGTATGGGGACAGATAGGAGTAAGGACAAAGGCTCTTAAAGATGGAGCCAAAATAGGTCCTCCAGCCGCTAAAGAATAGGCAGTAGAGCCGCTAGGAGTAGAGACAATGATTCCATCAGCAGCAAAAGTATTTAAATAAAGGCCGTCTACATAGATGGCAATTTCAACTAGACAAGGGTTGCAAGCTCGATGTAGAACAATTTCGTTAAGAGCAAAAGAGCTTTTTTCTTTTTCGATCTGTCCTTCCATCATCATGCGCTTTTCAATTTGGTAACGCCCTTCGATGAGTAGCTTTAGGCCGGTATAGATCATCGATTGTGGAATATCTGCCAAAAAACCAAGGCTTCCTAAATTAATTCCTAAAAGAGGCGCTTGGATATCTGGATGACGATGAATCAATCGAAGAATAGTTCCATCGCCCCCTAAAGAAATTTTAAAATCAATTTGATTTTTTTCTACTTCTGAAAGTGCAATAGCATCGATTTGTTGTGCGACCCTCTCTTCACAAGTCACTTCAATTTGTTGACTTTTCAGAAAATGGCAAATTTCTTTGGCAATTTTAATAGAAGAAGCCTTTTTTTCATTGGGAAAAAGAGCAATTAATCGAGGTCTCATGAAAGTAGTTACTCTTTTAAACAGATAGATTTAGAAAATTGAAAAGAGAAAAAGGAGTAAATTTTTTTACAAATTTTTTCTGGAGTTAATCCAATTTCAGATAAGAGCTGATGATGGCTACCGTGCTCTAAAAATGTTTCAGGAATACCTAAATTGAGAACTTGAAGGTTGGAAAATCCTTGAGAGAGAAGAAAGTGGTTAACAATTGCTCCCATGCCTGATTGTACAGAATGCTCTTCAATTGTCACAATCTTTTGATGGTTAAGTAGCAAACGACAGATTAGATCAGAGTCTAGGGGCTTTAAAAAAATAGGATCTAATAAAGAAGCATGAATTCCACTTTCTTCTTTTAAAAGTCTACATACTTCTAAAGCCGTCTGATTCATATGACCAAGAGCAATAATTAATAGCTCTTTTCCTTCTAGTAAAAGCTCTGCTTTACCCATTTCTCTGATGGTGAGAGGTTGGTTAGAGCTTTCCGTGACTAAGTTGGGATAACGAATAGCAGTGGGTCTTTTCCAAGAAAAAGAGGATTCCAATAACTCTTTTAAGAGCTGGCCATTTCTAGGCTGGGTAATGACCATATTGGGCATTGCATTTAAAAAAGAGATGTCGTAGATGCCATGATGAGTAGAGCCGTCTGGTCCTGAAATCCCTGCACGATCAATGGCAAACACAACAGGTAACTCTTGCAGGCAAACATCGTGAAAAAGATTATCAAAAGCGCGCTGCAAAAAAGTAGCGTAAATGGAAACTACCACCTTCATTTTTCCACCATAGGCAATTCCACCTGCAAACGTGATTGCGTGAGACTCGGCAATGCCTACATCTAAACATCGTTCGGGGAACTTTTCCATCATTGCATCAAGGCAGGAACCAGCCGACATAGCGGGTGTGATTGCCACTAAACTAGGGTCAGTCGCTGCCATCTGCAAAAGATGATTTCCAAAAACTTTAGGAAAAGTTGGTAAAGGTGAAGGCACCGGTAAAAATTTACCCGTATCTTTACTAAAAGGTTTTGCACCGTGATAAGAGATAGGGTTTTTAATGGCCTCTGCCATCCCTTCTCCTTTACGAGTCTGCATATGAATAATGGTGGGGCAGGGAGAGTGTTTGGCAATTTCTAAAGTTTCCACCATTCTTTCAATATTGTGTCCATCTACAGGCCCTATGTAAGAAAGCCCATAATGGTCAAAGTAGGCTGTGGCATCAGCGCGATTTTTTAAAGAATCTGTGATTTTGTGTCCTTTCTCCGATAGCAAGGGCCCAACATTGGGGATTTTAGAAACAAAGCCATCGAGCTCTTGATAAATTTTGCTTGCAAAAGGAGAGCTTAAAAGGCGTCCTAAGATACGGGTAATTGCTCCTACATTCTTAGAAATAGACATTGCATTATCATTTAGGATAATAATAAAATTTTTTAAGTCAGGTGAAATATTATTAAGAGCTTCTAAAGCTAGGCCGCATGTTAAGGTGGCATCGCCTATAATTGGAATAATAAACTCCTTTCGCTTGGTCAAGTCGCGGTTTTTTGCCATCCCTAATGCTAAAGAAAGAGCTGTACCGGCATGGCCAGCTTGAAAATGGTCATGAGGAGATTCTTTGGGATGGCTAAATCCGCAGAGACCTTTGAATTGACGAATTTGATGAAAGCGGTTTTGTCTACCAGTAAGCAGTTTATGAGTATAAGTTTGATGGCTAACATCCCAAATAAGACGATCTTGAGGGGAACAAAAAACTTTATGTAAAGCAAGCGTTAGTTCCACTGTGCCAAGATTCGAAGCTAGATGCCCGCCATTTACCGCCATAGTTTCAATAATCTTTTGCCTTGTCTCTGCAGCTAGCCTATGGAGCTCTTCCCAAGAGAGAGTTTTTATTATTTCGGGAGTTTCAACAAGGGAAAGGAGAGAGTGAGACATCAATTAAAGCCTTTAATAAATGAAACAATATTAATAAAAATAGAGACGATGATGAAATTTACTTTAAACCATTAAAATGAAAGTAGTAAAATTATTAATAGTTAAAAAAACAATTAAAAAGAAGATATTTTATAAGGGGACGTTAAACTCTTCCGTAGTCGGTTGATTTTCACTATTTAAAATAAGCTCTCCTTTACGATTTTTGCTCAGGATTTCGATTCTACGCTCTGCTTCATTTAATCTTTGACTGCAAGTAGTAATAAGATGATCTGCTTCTTCATAGAGTTTCAGAGATTCTTCTAAGCTTACGGTTCCTCTGTTCATTTGGTCTAAGATAGTTTCTAAACGTTCGAAAGCCTCCTCAAAAGAAGGTGAAGTTGTTTTTTCATTGGAGGGGTTTTGATTTTTAGAATTTGTCATTTATTGTGCTTGAATGTGGTCTATAGTGATGGTAAGTTCGCCGTCAGAAAGTAGAAGCTTTCCTTTTGCGCCCGGTTGTACAGAGTCAATAGAATTTATAACGGATGTTTTATTTTCCGTAAATAAAATGGTGTAGCCTTTGCTAAGTAAGTTTTTGGGATGAGATGTTTGAATCAGCGCGCTTGCGGCTGCCAATTGGTCTTTGCAAGAGTTTAGGCGGGAGCTTGTAAGTTGCAAAAGATGGTTATTCAAGCGTTTGCTGCTAAATAAAGAGGTTAAATGTTTGAGCTGATGCTGCGCTGCCTGATAAATTTTTTCAGGAAATTTTTTTAAAAGGTTTTTTTTCTCTTCTATTTTCTTTTTTATAAAAAAATCTAGGCTTTGTGAGCGGTGATCTACTATTTTTTTGAACTGACTTATTTGATGAAAAAGCTTAAGTAGATTAGCTTGTTTGTTTTTAGAATTTAGCCGCTCTTTTTTATTTTGTAGCAGGTGCTGGATACAGCGCTTAAGATCTATTTCGCAGTCATCTAGACGCTGACTACGCCACTCTAACATTTTTTTCGGATGAGCATAAAGAGGGTGCAGCATCATACCTTTAAGTCGGTGACGACTTTTGTTTAAAAGGTGAACTACTGTTTGCGTCACTCTTTTTTTTATGGTTTTTAAATCCTCTAAAAGCTGCTTTCTTTCTAAAACTACAATTTCTGCCGCAGCAGAAGGAGTGGGAGCTCTTAAATCCGCAACATAATCGGCGATACAGTGATCTGTTTCATGGCCTACTGCGCTAATAATAGGAATGGAGCTATGATAAATGGCCTCTGCCACAGCTTCTTCATTAAATGGCCACAGATCTTCTAAACTTCCTCCACCTCTGCCTACAATGATCACATCCACTAGTTGATATTGATTAAACTGGTTAATTGCTTGAGCAATTTCTAAAGCAGCTCCTTGGCCTTGTACCTTAACGGGATTTAAAATGAGATGAAAACCAGTAAACCTCCGCGTTAAAATATGAATAATATCTTGGATGACAGCTCCTGTAGGGCTTGTGACTACTCCAATGTATTTGGGAAAACGAGGAATAGGTTTTTTATGCTGAGCTCTAAACCAACCTTTTTGATGAAGTTTAATTTTAAGCTCTTCTAGCTTTTGTAATAGTTCTCCCAGCCCGACAAAAGAAAGTTCTCGAATGATAAGTTGATAATTACCTTTAGGAGGATAAACATTGATTTCTCCTTTTACTACTACATGATCCCCAGATTTAGGAATTTTTTTAAGAATTTGCGCCTCTTTTTTAAACATGACCGCGCTAATTTGCGCGTGTTGATCTTTTAAAGAAAAATAAAGGTGCCCCGATCCTTGCATTTTAAAATTACTAATTTCGCCTTCTAAATGGACAAAGGGAAATGTTTTTTCTAAATGCAACTTAATTGCTTGGGTAAGCTCAGTTACATTCATCAAAGGAAAGTTTTTATTCATAAATTCTTACCAAAGGCTATCGAGTTTTTTAGTGAAAAAGAGAAAATGGATAAAATTAGCGCTTTTTTTCAATAGTTATGGTAGCTAAAATGACAATTAGATAAAAACCTCATCTTCAGGAGAGACAAAGATGCGCAAAAAAATAATCACGGGAAATTGGAAGATGCATAAAACCGTTGAAGAAGCAATTGAATTTGTAAAAGAGCTCTCTTTGCTTTTAAAAGAAAATCATGTCGATCTATTTCTCGCTGTTCCTTTTACTGCTATCTATCCTTTATGTAAAGAGTGTGCAGAGCTTTCTATTACCATTGGAGCTCAAAATATGAATGACGCTACTGCAGGAGCATTTACAGGAGAGATTGCCGCAAAAATGCTCATTGATGCGGGCGCTAAATTTGTTCTTTTAGGTCACTCTGAAAGGCGTCATCTTTATCATGAAGATAATCAATTCATTAATCGCAAAGTGAAAAGAGCAGTCGCCGATGGTATTTGGCCTTTGCTTTGTTTAGGGGAAACACAAAGCGAGCGCGCCGAAGAAAAAACCCATGAAGTATTGCGTAGCCAATTACTAGAAGGGTTAGAGGGGTTAGTTGCAGAGGATTTAAAAAACCTTATCTTAGCTTACGAGCCGGTATGGGCGATTGGAACTGGACTTTGTGCCACGGCCGAAATTGCCGAAGAGATGCATGGATTTATTCGAAAGCAAATAGGTGAACTATTTGGAGAGGAGTTTGCAGCACAAATTTGCATTCAGTATGGAGGGTCTGTCAATCCTTTAAATGCAAACCAATTGCTAAGCCAGCCAAATATTGATGGTTTGCTTATTGGAGGCGCTTCACTTTCGCTTGAAAGTTTTTCTCAAATTGTTAATGATAGCCAACTAAATTAAACTCTTGAAAGGTCTTTTACTTTATGACGTTTTTATATTTCTTCACTATCGCAATTTTTATGTTTGTCTGCCTCTTACTTTGCAGCGTAATTTTAATGCAGGAGAGCAAAAGCTCTGGGCTAGGCGCTTCTTTTGGGGGTGAATCGCGCGAATCTCTTTTTGGAACGGGAACGGCCGAAGTTCTTAAAAAGTTTACCGGCTGGCTAGCTTTTGTGTTTTTATTCGGCTGTATTTTGCTTTCGCTTTGGACAAGTGTACTAGGACGTGCAACCGCGCAAACTTCTGCTTTAGCAGTAGAGCAAATGAGCGCTCCTGAACAAGATTAAAATGCGCTTGCAAATGAAGTTGGCTCTTTCAAAATTTTAAATTTTAAAAGAGCCTTCTGAACTGTTTACAGTTACACAGGTCGACAGTAGGGAGAAAGCTGACTATAATAGTAAGTCCTCCTTGTTTCTCTTCTCCTTGTTTCTCCCCTTAAGGTGCCCGCAAATTGCCCAGGTAATATCTCTCTGATACCAGGAAGTCTATTTTCTTGAGCAGCAACTCCTCTGATAGCTGGAATCTGAAAAGGCTCTTTTAGCTCCTCACTGAGAATTTCTCTTATACCTGGAAGTGCAAAAGAGACAGCTGGAGCTTGCACATGGTTAACTTTCGCTGCGCTTTGTAGTTTTTTGTACTCTTTTCTTAAAAATTGTAAGTGAGCAGTTCTTATTGTCTTGACAAAAGGAGCAATTTCTCCATTGTAAAGAGCAATTTTATAGTCCTCAATTTTTTTTCTAATTTCAAGAAGTCTTTAATTAGAAAAGTTAGTGGATGAAAAGTTGGCTGCAATCACTCTGTTAAAAATTTTAATATATTCATTTAATTTTTGAACTTCTTTATTGGGCCATTTCTGAATACCCAGCTTTTCACAACACTTATTAAGATCTAAGTGACGTGCTTTAAATAATGGAAATAGACCCTCTTTATAAAAACCAAAATAGCTACTGACTTTATGAAAAGGGTTGTTGGATGGTTGTAAATCATTAGGATAAAGAGACAAAGGGGCTAAAATCTGATTCACTTGATAACTCCAATATTTTTAAGTAGCAATAATTTTATTTTAATAGATTTAATCAATGGTTTAAAAAGTAGTTTTAAACCTTAAAAATCATAAATATTGGGCATTTTTTGGACAGGAGTAGGAGTTTCACTTTTTGTAGATCTATCATACTTAGGATCATAAATATTAGGCATTTTTCTTGTAGTTAATCCGCTTGTCTTATCCTGTAAAGGAGCTGGAGTAGAAAAAGTAGCGTGATTAGATTGTGGAGCTTCATTCTCTTTTTGTGCAGTTTTTTGTTTGACTGAGCGCTTCTTTTTAGAAGATGTTTGTTTTTTAGAAGATTTCTTAGGAGGTTGAGTCTTAGAAGAGCCTTTTTGACGATTACATTTATAATCAAATAGTACCTTAAGGTTAGCAAGACCAACGGTGGATTGGATCTGTAGATAATTACCTTTTTCAATATTAGACTCTACTTCTTTTAATTTAATTTCGATCGCGTGTAGACGCTCTAATCTATTAGGGTCACTTTCCTCCTTTTGAGCCTGCTTAAGGCGTTCCATATTTTCATTTATAGATGAAATAATTCGATAAGGCCACCTAGATAATCCTTGTTTTCTACAGGCATGTTTGATTGCTGATACACAAGAACCTATTTGTTTGGCTGCTTCTTTAATAGGAAGATGATAGTACTGTTTTAAGTTTTCTAGTGTTAATGAATTGGTTTGCACTTCTTCAATAGGTGAAGCTGCCCTAACTATTGAGCTAATCACTGTTTTCCTCCAAAAGGTAAAATTTATTATTTAAGTCGAAAAAGATTAACAATAAAAAATAATGAAAAGATTAAAGAATTTTAAAGATTTAATAAAAAACGTAGTTTTTTTAAATTAAATCAATGAAATATCCTATTAATGAAAATTTAATTTAATATTATTTAAATTCTTTTTTTTAAAGAAGAGCAGCTCAATAAGAAGATTTAATGGATTGACTGAGGCGCAGTGGCGATTAATAGAGCCTTTGTTACCTAAAGAACCGAAAAAAGAGGCAAAGGTTACCCTCATGCGCCTTGAAGGAAAATATGTAATACTATTTTGTGGACTTGTCATTACTGGCTTTAGGTGGTGTGATGTTCCTAAAGGGGAGCAATGGGGATCTTCAGCCAGCTCTCATAGGTGGCTAGGCAGATGGCAAATTGACGGGACGTTGGACAAAATCAAGATATTAATAACACTAATTGAAACAACAAACCTTGCGGGTTTGATAGACTGGCAGCGATTATCTGTTAACGTTTTTTTTCTATATAATTAATCTTTCCATGTAGCTCGTTTTTCCTGATTCTTTGTTGGCAGATCGATGCTAAAGTCCAAAGAATGACTTCCTAGCAGACTTAAGAATTTATCTGTATAAAAGATGGCTTTTTTTACGCCCTCTGATAGCTTTTCCATCAATGTCTCTATAGCTTCCTTTTGTTCGCTTGCCAACATGCATCGCTAAAACTTGCCTTGTTCTAGAATGAAAAACTAAGCCATAGCCATTGCTGGTTTTTCTTGTTTCACACATAGCTCCATTGCTCCTCTAATTCAAGCACAGCCACTTCAACCTCTCCTGCACTTGTAACTGTAGCATTTAAATCCTGTAGTAATTTTTCAATAACTTCATTAATAAACTTCCAAAAGCCATGGCAGGCTAACGTTAAAAATTTGGTAGATTCACTTCAAAAGATACTTGGCTTAAGAAGTGCTTGCCAAATTAGTGCTCTCTTCTCTTCATTAATAATTTTCTGCTGAAGGTTTAAGGACAAACTTTTGTCCACAACCAAGGTATTGATGATTTTGCTTTCCACTACGAACATGGCCATTTTTCTTGATTGTTGATAAAGTGCAGTCTGGGCATGTCAGCGTCATTTTAGGTTTCTTAAATAAAGCTTAAAAGCAAAAACTAAAATACACTAAAAGTTAAATAGAAAATTCACATAGCGTTACATGTTTAGCACTATTCAAAAAAAGCTTAGCAATAAAAAACAGTGAAAAGATTAAACAATTTTAAAGATATAAGAAAAAATATAGGTTTTTAACAAAAGCAAACTTCTGCTTTAGCGCTAGAACAGATAGAAAATACTACTGACCAAGAGTAAAAGAGAATAAAAACAAAGTGGCTCTTTATAACAGAGCCACTTTAAATAAATCTTAAAATCTTTGTGGGCGAGAGTAGGGTAGCGGCTGAGTCGATCTATAAGTTCTAGAGCTCCTCAAAGGCGCTAAATTGAAAGGCTGATTGGCAAACTGATCTGGAAAAAGATCTCTTATGGACGGAAGTGATAGAGCTTTTTTTTCAGAAAAAAGTGCATCATTATTAGGTACTTGATCAAGACAAGAGTCTTGATTCCCTGTTTTAATAGTACAATTTTTAGATTTTTTTTCTTTTTTTATAGGAGAACCATCTTCAACTTTTTTATTGTTGCCTTTATTTTGCTGACTACAATTGAGCTTTTTAAATTTCTTTGTTAAAAATTGTAGAATATTTTCTCCCAAGACTTCGCTAAGAAATGTCCTTTTTCCATCATAAAGAGATATCTTACAACTATTTAATTTTTTTCTAATTTCAATGAATCTATCTTTCCATTTTATGAGACAAGCAGAATCTGCTATGACTAATTGATTGAATATTTCAATGTATTTATTGAGCGTTTTTACATGTTCACAGGGCCAAAGATTAATTTCTAACTCTCTACAGTAACGATAAAGATTCAATCCTTCTTTATTAAGTAATAAAGAAGAGGCCTGTTTTTTTTTATAAATAAAATATGGACTAATTTTATGAACATGGTTATCAGATGGCTCTAATCCCTCTGGATAAGGAGATAGAGTAGTTAAACTAATACTCATTTTATGATCCTATTATTTTTATTTTTTAGTGGCTTTGTTGCATAAATAAGTTTAAGTTATTGATGTTTAAATACTTAAGTAAATTACTGTTTTTTCATAAATCGATGATAATTAACGACTTAAATGATTTATGCAACAAAGCCTTTTTTAGTTATTGTTTTTATCTTTTTTCTTAAATTTTTATTAAAAAAATTTGTGTTCGTTTAAAAATCATAAATATTAGGCATCTTAGGCTTAATTATCTCTGGCAAAGTAGAGCTATCATCAAGTAAATCGTTTTTTTGGGGGGAATCTGGTTGAACTGGATCAAAACTAGAATCGTAAATATTAGGCATGGTTAATGGAATAGTTTGTGAAAAGTTAGGATTAGAAAAAGGATGATTTTCTTTGTTGCTTTGCTGTGCAACTTTTTGTTGACTTTCTTTTTTTGCTAATTTTTTTGAAACATTTGGTTTTTTTGAATGAGTCGAACTCAAGTCAGTTTTACTATCTTTTTTTAACTTGAAGTATTTTTTAAAACAATTTTTAACAAAATCTAAATGAGGAGAGTCTATGCGACTTTTTATTCTACAAAATTGCCCTTGTTTTATTTCAGATAAAGCGCTCTCCATCTCTTCTTTTATTTTATTCAATTGATTAAGTTCATTAATTGCCAAATCATTAATTCTTAAAATTTGCTCGATTTTTGCAATCTGTTTAGATAAACTATTAACTTGCATATAAGGCCATCTTTCAATCCCTAAATCACGACAATAAACCTGAAATGTAGATGTCCCAACTCCAAGTTTTTTAGCAGCCTTTCCTGCAGGTAAGTCAAATAAATTATAGATAATTTCTTTTGTTATTTCAGGCGGAATATTCATCTTTTCCCTGTTGTTTTCTTTGTTTAATTTAAAATAAAATAATGAAACGCCGAAGAGAATATATTTAAAATGTAAAGAAAAAATAAAGAAAAAATTAATTAAAACTTAATAATATAAATTTAAATTTTAGTTTTTAAATATTAATAATATTTAATTTTAAATTATTTTTTTATTTGAAAAACAAATTAAAATGTTTTATTATAAAATTTTATAAATAATTTAAGTAATAATTTTTTGTTTTGTTATTTATAAAAAATATTTAAAATATTGATTTTATAACATTGAAGTTGTTAAAAACAATTATTTATATATTTTAAATTTTTAAAAAATCTTAAAAATAAAAACCAGGAAAAGGTGAAGTTTATGTCAATAGAATTAGATCCTAGTCACAGGCTTGCTTTGCAGATATTACTATCATTAGCGAGCGAACAAAACCAAGTAAATATTTCAACTGAAACCGATAGTGTTAATAAGCGTATTTCTGCTCTTTTACGAGAAATGAATCTTTCTTTTTCTTTGGAAAGCATGGATTCATCTGTTGATGAAAAAAAGGAAGACCTTTTTAAACAACTTCATCAATTAAATGAGAATTTATTTGAATTACGCGCACAAAAAACTGCATTGAATAAATTGTTACCAAGTAAAATAGATTAATTAAAATAATATCTAAAAATAAAAAATACATTTTTTATTTTTAATAAAACAGTAAAATTAATAAAACATTTTACTTAGGTTTTATTTTTAATTGAATTGATTACGATATAGATAACTAGCTATTTAAAAAAACCTTAAGAATAATTTCTTAAGGTTTTTTATAGGGGATGCATAATCAAAAATTTTGTATGACAAGTGTTTTTTCCTAGTAGGTTATCTTTATAAGAAATTGCTCAAAAGAATTCTTTATTTATAAAAGTTCACGCTATTTTTACTTGCTATTGAGAGCCTTTTTAAGATTTTTTTAAAATATTTCAGCTAGTTTTAAGTTATCTTAAGATATTTTAAATTGATCTATTTGAATTTAAAAAACAACCTATCTATTTTTTTGAAAAACTAAAGTTTTTTTTGATTTTTTTTAAATCTTTTTCTATCTCTTTTTTACGTTTTAAAGGCAAACGATCAATAAATAATACGCCATTTAAATGGTCATTTTCGTGCATGATGACATGCGCTTCAAACTCCTTAAATTCCTCTTCAAAAATTTCTCCCTCTAAGTTAGTAGCTTGCATTACTACAGAGTGAGGTCTTGGTACTTCGTCCCAAAATTCAGGAATAGACAGACAACCTTCTTGGCAGGTCCATATCTCTTTACTAAAAGAGAGAATCTTAGGATTAATAAAAACGCGTAAAGTTCCAGGTGAAATTACTTCATCGTCCACCATTTTAGGAATCATGGTAATAAATAGAGAAATATTTTGATGGACCTGTGGAGCGGCTAGGCCAACTCCTTTAACATCTACCAGTGTCTCTTCCATATTTTTCACTAACTGGCAAACTTCCGCAGTAATTTTTTCTATCGGTTTGGTTTTTTTTCTTAAAATAGGGTTGCCATAGTAGGCAAGAGGAAGTTTCATAAGTTTCTCATTAAAATAAATGATAGGTTTGTCTAAAGTGGAATTTACTTAAATTTCTATCTTAACAGATTTAAGAATTTAACTTTTAATGGATCTATAAAAAAGATCTTTTTTATAAAAAAATAACAGTCGAATAAATAAAATTAATGAGTGCAGCCAACCAGTGCAGACTTTGTCAAACAACTCTTAAATACCAAAAATACTGCTATGAAGAAGCTTTATTTTGTTGTCATGGCTGTTTAACCGTTTATCAAATTCTATCTGCAAAATCTGTTTTAGATAATTTTCAAGACCATCCTCTTTTTAAACAGGCAGTGCGTTCGGGCCTTATTTCTAATCCCGACTTAATGGCTGAAATTGATCAAGAAAGAGAAAAAAAAACTTTTTCTGATTATCAAAAACTACATTTAGAAATTCAAGAAATGTGGTGCCCTTCTTGCGCGCAAGTGATTTCTTTAGTTTTGCTAAAAGAAAAAGGGATAAGTCGTTGCATGGTGGACTATGTAACTGATTTAGCAGTAATTGAATTTACTCCTAAAGTGATTTCTAATGAAAAAATTTTGCAGCTCATTGAGGCCTTAGGATATACCCCTGTATCTTTGCAAGATCCTAGAAAAAAAGCAGTAAGTTATTTACTAACGCTTCGTTTCATCGTAGCGGCTTTTTTTTCTTTAAATATCATGATGTTTTCTTACCCTGTTTATGCTAGTTATTTTGATCAAGAGTTTACCAGTTATAGCTCGCTTTTTGCTCTACTTTCATTAGTAAGCTCCATTCCGGTACTTACCTTTAGTGGCTGGCCAATCTGGCAAAGGCTTTATCATGGAATGAAGTTGCGCATTGTAGGAATGGAGGCGCTTGTCTTAGTTGGAGTAGGAGCCGCTATGGCTCTGTCTATCTATGAACTGACTCAAGGTACGCTTCATATCTATTTTGACTCTATGAGCGTCATTATTGTTTTTGTTTTATTAGGAAAAATGATCGAATCTAAAGCTAAATTCTCTGCAAAAGATGCTCTATTGCAACTTACTCGGGCCTTACCTCGTAAAGGTCGTAAGAAAATGCCAGATGGTACTTGGCAATTTGTCCTTTTAAAAGAGGTTGAAATTGGCGATCAACTCTCTATTTTAAGAGGCGAAAGAATTGTTTTAGATGGTGTTGTAATAGAAGGGACTGGCGCTTGTGACGAGTCGGTAATGACAGGGGAGTCGCTTCCGGTAGTCAAAGAAAAATCTTCTTTAGTACTAGCAGGAGCAATTCTACAACAAGGAAATTTAATCATCGAAGTTTCTGCAAAACTCGAAGAAACTGCTTTGAAGCAAATTATTAATATGGTGGAACAAGATATTAGTCATAAATCAAAACAACCTCCCTTGATTGATTTAATTGTGAAATGGTTTGTTCCTACTGTATTAGTATTGGCAATAGCCACGCTTTGTTTTTCTTTATCCATGGGAAATAACCTTTCTATAGCAATTACAAAAGCAGTCTCTCTTTTACTCATCTCTTGCCCTTGCGCCATTGGGATTGCAGCGCCTTTGGCCGAAGCTTATACATTAAATGCTTTAGCGAAAATGGGGGCCATTGTAAGAAATCGTAGTGCCTTGGGCTACCTTGGGAAAGAGGATTATTTTATTTGCGATAAAACTGGTACTATAACAGAAGGGAAATTTACAGTGCTGAGCGGTTTAGAAAACCTTTCGACCTGTCATCAACAAATGGTAAAAGGACTTGTGCAACAATCTAACCATCCTGTTGCTCTTTCCCTACAAGATTTTTTTAAATCTTTTCCCGCAATCCTGCCAGATGAAGTAGAAGAAATAGCAGGTAGGGGGTTAAAAGGAAAGTTTGGCTTAGAAAAAATTTGGCTGGGTTCTGAGCAATTTTTAAAAGAAAGTGGAGAAATAAACTTGCCCTCAACTGCTACCAATTTGCCTTCTATTTACACCATGGTCTATTTAAAAATTGGCAAAGCTATCAGACAATTAACACTAGGGGATCAAATTAAGGAGGGGGCAAAGCAAATGGTGACAGATTTTGGTAAGGCATCTACTTTGCTAGTTTCTGGGGATCATTCAAAAAGCGTAGAATTTGTGGCAAAAAGCTGTGGATTTACCCAGTGGTATGCAGGTTATAGTCCGCTGCAAAAACGCAATTTAATTGACTCGTTTAATAAAGAAGGAAAAATAGTGACGATGATAGGAGATGGTATCAATGATGCCCCTTCTTTGACAGCTGCTCATGTAGGGATTGCAGTGGTTTCTGCTGCCGATATTTCTGTTCAGGTATCAGATATTTTACTTACTACTAATCAACTGTCTACTTTACGAAATGTAAGGCAAATAGCGGTTTTAAGCCGTAGAATTATTCGTCAAAATCTCTTTTGGGCATTTTTTTATAACTGTATTGGAATTACCCTGGCAATGGCGGGTTATTTAACTCCTTTATTTGCAGCCTTCGCTATGATTACCAGTAGCTTAATTGTTCTAGCAAATAGTCATCGCATTCAGACGGTGCAAAATAAAGCATAAAAAGACCAAATCAAAAAAGAGGTAAAATTTTTTGATTTGGTTGCATAAGTTTATTGTTTTTGCATGGAATTGACTACTTCTAAGATCTTATGGTCTTTGATCTCATCTGTGCCTTCTAATTTCACCACTTGATTTGTGCGATGATTGGTAATAATTAAAACAGGGGTCGCATTTAGCTGATATTTTTTTACAATCTGATCAAAAAACTCCATTCCAGCTTTTACTTGTATAAAGGAAAGCTCATGAAAATTTAGATTTTCTTGTTGAGCCAATTTTTCCACATCTTGATCGGTTGGATTTTCTGTTTGACTTGCTAATTTAGTCAGAGCACTTCTAGCTTTTAAATAGTGACTTTTATCTTGAAGCATAAATGCTAAGTTATAGGGAGTAAAGTTAACGCTTTTTTTATGAATTGGATAATCAATGAAATAAAACTTTGCTCGATTTTGAATCAAAGGAAGTACTTTTTCAATTAATGGTTCTGCTCTTTTGCATGATGGACAATACCAATCCGTAACAAAATAGACATCGATCGAGCTATTCTTATTACCAAATGCTAACTTTTCTTCCATTTCATTCATTGCTGCTTCAGCATAATCAAATTTGCTTACACCGTAAAAGGCGACTACAAACCCTATCAAAGCTAATGAAAGTGAGGCAAATCCTCTTTTTATAATATCCATAAATTTACCCCAATGGTTTAAGCTTAATGTAGTTAAAAAATATCTAAAGTAATCAAAGGCTAAAATTAACGCAACAAACGCAATTGTGGCTGCAATACTTACGCAAATTGGGCACCAATGACCAATTTCATTTCTTTGAATTCCTAAAAACATTACTTCAGCTCCTAGGGCTAAAGCAGTCAGATAACCTAAAATAGATTTTAATAAAGGATAAGAGACACTATAAAAATGAGCAAGAAGAGCTGCCACAAAAAAGCTCATGCCAATATAGGAAAAAGGCAATCCAAATAAACGGTAATCTTGATTAGCAGAGCAATGCTCCACACAAATTTCTAGCCATGCCATGATAGAAAGAACAAGACCTAAAGCTAGAGCAAATGCAATTAGCCAAAAAATCCATTGCCTAGGCAACTTTTTAAAAATAGTAGAAGGGGTATGGTTATCTTTCATAAGTTTACCATCTCTATTTTATCTGGAATTTGTCAAGTAAATTTATAATTATAAAAGAGGTGGAAAAAATATTTTAAGTAATAAGATGAAAATTAGCTGATCTTTATGCATAAAAGAGTAGCTTCTTGTAAAGAAAAAGCTACTCTTTTCCACTCCTTAATTTGAAGTTGTGGCAGCAAAAGAAAATGTAGATCGAATAGATCTGAAAACAGCAGGAATAGTAGTTTGGAATAACTCTTTTGTACTTTGCTTAATTGGCATTACTATTGTCTGGCTAACATTAAAGTGAACTCTTGTCATCAACTCTTTTGTTGCCTGTTTTAAAGAAAAGTAAGAATTTTTTACAGCAAAGTAAGCTTCTGTAAAAAAGTTTTTCACAGCTAATGCAATCTGAGAAGCTATATGTTTAATGGGCAAGATAAAGTTTTTGTATGACCAGCTTATTGCCGCCTTAATGCTGCGGCCAATAGGCGCGAGGACGCGGCTATAAATTAGCTTAGGAAACTGGCAGAAGATGGCTTTGGCTGCCTTACAGATGCCGTGGACTACTGCATTGATCGCACTGCGAATGGCTTGATCAATCTGTTTAATCACATAAATAGTGCCTCTTTTTATAGCATCTATCGCCGCTACGGTTTTCTTTTTTAGCCAAGTCGCTGCCGCTACAATTGCTTGAAAGGTTTTACGAGCTGCATGGATAACAGGTAAAACAAATGTGCGATAAGTCCAAACAGCTACAGCCTTGATGCCGCGACCAATAGGCGCAAGGACGTGGCTATAAATTAGCTTAGGAAACTTGCAGAAGATGGCTTTGGCCGCCTTACAGATGCCGTGGACTACTGCATGAATCGCACTACGAATGGCTTGATCAACCTGTTTAATCACATAAGTAATGCCTTTTCTTACTGCATCTATCGTCGCTACAACTTTATTTTTTAGCCAAGTAGCTGCCGCTAAAATCGCTTGAAAGGTTTTATAGGCTGCATTGATAACAGGTAAAGCAAATGTGCGATAAGTCCAAATAGCTACTGCTTTGATGCCGCGGCCAATAGGCGCGAGGACGTGGCTATAAATTAGCTGTGGTAATTGAAAAAGTGTAATAATAAAAGACTTAATAAAGCGTGTGGCGCGATCCAAACCTTTTGCAAGGTAAGCACATAATTCTTTTAGTTGTTTTACTGTTAAATGCGCTAAGTTGCCAAGAGCTGTGGTTAGCTGTTTTGTTTTATCTGCAATAAAACTAAATGCTTGTTTTACACTTGTTATTATTGGTTTTAAAATAGCAGAATATGTCCATTTAAATGTATTAATGGCTACTTGAGTCGTTTGCTGATAAAGATAAATGGGAAAATTAATAAGAATTTTTTTTGCTAGTAAAATAGTTTTATTATATGTCCAGCGAGTAACAGGAAAAACAATATCTTTAGCAAGATGATAAATTAAAACAATTGGGGTAATAGCAACAATCGCTACTTTTGTAATAATATTACCTTCTTGCCATATTTGCTTAATTCCCTTTTTTCTTTCGTTGAGAGGAGCAGTAGTTGATGAAGCAGGAGAAAAATTTTTAAATGAGAATTCAGGATTACTATTATTACTTATCATATTAATTGCATCTATTTAAATATATTTTAGTATTTATATATAAAATAAAAATATAATGCATATTGTAAAACAAATAATGTTATTTAATAAATAGTAAAATTAAAAATTATTTTATTATTCTAGTGAGTTGCGCTTGTTTCAGCTCAAATTGATGCGTGCAAAGATTAGCTAAATTCCAGTCATGGGTTACTAAAACTAAAGCTTTCTTCTCTTCTACAAATTCTAGTAAAAGTTGATGAATCAGCTCTGCAGTGTGGCTATCCAGATTACCAGAGGGCTCATCCGCAAAAATGATTTTTGGACGGTTGCAAAAAGCCCTTGCTAACGCCACACGTTGTTTTTCCCCACCAGAAAGTAGTTTAGTAGAAAAATGGGCGCGATCGGCTAATTTGACTTTCTCCAGTAAGCTTAAGCCATATTCTAAAGTTTGCTTATCGATTTTGCATCTGGCAATTTTAGCCGGCATTAAAACATTTTCTAAGGCCGTATAATCTTCGAGTAGATGAAATGATTGAAAGACAAAGCCGATAAGTTGGTTGCGGATAAAACTTTTATTGGAACTACAAACGAGCGTCCCTGCAATTTCTAAACTTCCGCTGCAAGGATCTTCTAAAGTCCCTAAAATTTGTAATAATGTACTTTTTCCCTCGCCTGAGCGTCCGACAATTGCTACCGACTCTCCGCCAAGTACTGTAAGGTCGATAGAGCGGAGTAGCTCAATTTGTAAAGGTTGGTAATAAGACTTGCATAAGCTTTTTGCTTTTAACAGATAATTTGAGGAAGGCGGCTTATGGTATAAAGACAAACGTTTATCCTCCCGAGGCTCTTAAAGTAGTAGAAGGACGAACGAGACAAGCTTTTACCGCAGGGACAATACCTGCCAGTAAAGAGGTTAAAATTGTAGAAAAGAGTACAAAAAGCAAAGCTTCATAGCTTAGCTCACTTGGTAGCTTATTTCCATAGAGATTAGAGCTAAACATTTGATGACCTTGTAAAGCGCTAAGAAAAGAGACAAGTAGATCAATATTTGCTAAAGTAGTAATCGCAAGCAAAGTACCCAGCAGGCTACCGCAGATACCAATTGCGGTTCCCACTACGCCAAATATGACGCTAATGCTTACAGAAGTTGCTCCCATTGCCCTTAAGATACCAATTTCATATTTTTTATCATTCACTAAAATAATCAACATGGAAATGATATTGGAACAAGCAACTAAAATGATCACTACCGCAATTAACATGAAAAGATATTTTTGACTTTGTAGCTCTTGCATGATCTCTTTGGCAAAATCATATTCGCGATAGGTCTGGACCTGCCAATAGCGATCTACCCCTTTTGCTTTTAAAAAAGAGGTGATCTGCTCTTTAACTAGGTTAGCTTTAAAAAGCTCTTCAAATTGCACATTAATGCCATTGCTTAAACTGTTTGTATCTTCTTGCTGATAAGAAGAGCGCACCAAGCTAACTACATTGGGATTGGCTAAAATAAATTTTCCTCCAATAGGAATGATCCCTGGATCATAAAAGCCGGCAACATACACAGGAATTAGTTGTTCTTGAATGGTAGTAGCAGTAGGGGAATAATAACTTAACGAGCCTGTGTCGCCCAACAAAATACCGGCATCTTTAAAACTTTTTGGTAAAAGAATACCATCTCCAAGCTCTTTATTACTAGGTAAAGAAATGGCTAAATCAAGCGGGTCCAGCCAAAATTTTTGCTGCTCTGTTTTTAGCTGCTTAAAGCCAGCAATTTCTACATTTTTAAAAGGTAGGCGGCCTTTTAAAAATTTTCCCTGAATGGGAATTTGTACTTCAAAGAGAAGATCGCCTACGCGCTCAGCCTGAACTAAAGACTGCTGGACTAAGTTAGCTTCAAACCCTTGTGGATCAGAAAAATAGAGAAGGGGAACTGTTTTATGTAAAAGCATAGCAGAGGAGCTGTCCTTTTGCCAAAATAGCTGCTGCTCTTCTATAATTAATTTCCCTTTTTCCATGTTTTTTGGTTGACCTGAAAATTGACTTAAAAACGCCTTTTCTTCTGCAGCACTACTAACTAAAATGATTTGCGCTATTTTATTGTTTTTCAAAATCATCCAACAATCAAAGCGGGCCTGTTTGGGCAAAAACTGAAAAGGAATTACTACGCCAAGCGCAGCTGTTTTTAAATGAGTAATCTGTAATGCCTTGAAAAATTCTTGAAGGCGCGGGTTGATCACATGGGGAGAAAGAATTTTTTCTTTTTCTTGTTCATCAAGATGATTTTTCCACTCTAAGCCTATTAAAAAATTATTAAAGTCTTGAGCGCTTAAAGGTAGCAGCGTTTTGGATAACTGACTTTGATTAGTAAAATTACCTAGATAAGCAGCATAGGAGAGCGAAGAAAAAACCGTAGTGCTATATAAGTGAGAAGAGGAAAGAAGAGGAGATTTACGTTTTAAAAAAAGGTCAAGATGGCTAGTAGTAATTTCAAAACTATTTGCCTCTATTTTCTTTACCCCTTTTACTTGCTCAATTGCTTGATAGGCAAGTTTGACCAAATCTTTTACTTTTCCCTCTCTATCTAAATCAGCAGCGGGCCAAGTAGCAGGCAGCTGCTGATCATAATCAGCTTCGTAAGGGTCTGTAGAGTGAGATTGCCATTTTTCTTCAATTGTCTTTAGCAAATAATCGCTATTTTCGCTAATGCTATCAACTTGATAATAGTAAGATTGGTAATAAGCTGGGGTGGGCGTCACTCTGATGGGCGCTGTCAGAGCTGTAAGTTTTTGTATCCAGTTTTTTTCTAACCCATCTGTTACAGAAAAAAAAACAATGATAAGCCAAACAACTAAAGAGATGACTAAAATGGAAACAAGACTGATGATAGAGACAGAAAGCTGCCGCCGGCGGGGAATCAAATACTTGCAGGCGACAGAAAATTCAAACATTATGTGACAACAATCATTAAATTTTAAAAGGCTATTTTTGCTCTTTAAACTCGGCAGGCTCTCTTACCACAGGGTCATATTTTGTTAAAACAAGTCGATCTGGAGTAGAAGTTTTGTTTTTATAAGTCCAGCGTACATAGTGACTTTTGGAACTTTTGAGTTTAATTTTATCGCGTTTACTAGCCATGAGTTGATCTCCACCCTATAAATTTCTTAAGTAAAAGACACTATACGAGATAAAATCATTATGATTCAAGGTTTTTCTAATGAGCAAAAAGGAATTCTAACTAAAGGTTTTAACTCCATGGCATCCCCTTTACCTCTAGCCTGATAAAGATGGTAACCTAGCCCGGCAATCATAGCAGCATTATCTAGGCTAAGGCCAAAAGAGGGCCATACCATCTCTACCGCTAAATTACTTTTTGCAAAAAGAGCGCGCAGCGTTTGACTATTGGTCACGCCCCCTCCAAAAAGGACTGTTTGCACAGAGTATTTTTGAATAGCTAAAGTTGTTTTTTTTATCAGGTCTGAAAAAGCGGCATGTTGAAAACTAGCAGCAGAGTCTCTCTTCATTTGCTCGCTAATATCGCTAGTTTTTTGAAGATCTCTGAGGTGATAGAGCAAAGCAGTTTTAAGCCCGCTAAAAGAGAAGTGAAAAGGCTGGCCTTTTACTTGGCCTGCTTTAAATGGATACTTTAAAGGGTCGCCCTCTAAAGCCATTTTTTCTATCTCTGGTCCCCCCGGATAAGGGAGATCTAACATGCGAGCTGCTTTATCAAAAGCTTCGCCCATTGCATCATCTACGGTTTGTCCAATGAGCTGGTATTGCCCAATCTGTTCTATGAGAACGAGCGCAGTATGACCACCGGATAAAAGTACCCCTAAGCAAGGAAAAATAACAGGTTTTGTGGTAGACATCAAAGCGGCATATAAATGCGCTTCAATATGGTTGACGCCAATAAAAGGTTTATTTTCACTCAAAGCAAGTGCTTTGGCAGTGTGAAGCCCCACTAAAAGCGCTCCCATTAAGCCTGGCCCATGCGCAACTGCAATTAAATCGATCTGCTCAAAAGATAGTTGCGCTTCATTTAGCGCTTGATTTAATACAGGGATGATGAGCTCCACATGGCGCCGACACGCCAGCTCAGGCACTACACCGCCATACTCTTTATGCAAATCGATTTGCGAAGAGATCACATTAGAGAAAATGATCTGCCCATCTTTTACTACGGCGCAAGCTGTTTCGTCGCAGCTAGTTTCAATTCCCAGCACAAACATAAAAAAAACTTCATTTTAAGGTAACAGAATAAGATTTTGACATAAGTAAGCTTTTAAAGCGCATAAAAAAAGAGACGCTAAAATCTAGCGCCTCTTTTAAAAATTACTTTTTTCAAGTCATTTATTAAAATGATTTTTCTATCATCCTTCTAGTTTTTATATTGACATTTTATGGGAGGACTTTCAGCAATAATCCCCTTGGATTTGTCCTCAAAAGTGCTTGAATAGCTGTGTCTAGTGTATTATCATTTTTTTTGTTTAGCTGTTCCTTCTTTGCCTTACTATTGGAAGGAGAAGAAGAATTTGCGTTAGCAGAAGATAACTGGCTTAAGTCTGCTTTAATTCTCGCAAGTTCGTCGCTGAGCTTTGTTATATTTTCTTTCTTAATGCCTTTTCCTAGCTGAGCAAGTATTGTTTTTGCTTCTTTTTGGGCTTTTTCTAATTTCTCTGTTAGATCTTGTATTTCCAGTTCAACTTCTTCTATATTCTCATTTATCCAAGCTATGGCTTTAGTAATGGAAAGATTTAAACTTAGCTTATTTTTTGCTAGCTCTTTCTCAGAAGAGTAGTATTCAATAGAGACAAGGCCATCTTTTGAGAGATATTTAACAGAAATTTTTGATTCTTCGTTTTCTTGTGCTTCTTTAAAAGCCTCAAGAAGAGCTCTTTGTTGCTCTAATAGATTATTTGAAGTAACTAACTCCTCATTAAACCCATCTACTAACTCAATTTTTTCTTTAGCTACTTGAGCTTTGTTTAAAATAGCTTGTAATTGGTATTCTCCCATTTTAATAAGCGTCTCTACGCTTAACCCGCCTTCTAAAAGACGTCTTATTTCCGCTTGCTCTTGATGTGATAAATAACGTAAAGTATTCTCATTAAATAAGTTGATCACTTCTTGTTTTTGTTCAGGGGTCCACTCGTTCAACTGTTTTTTTAAACTCTCTAAAAAAGCTTTTTTTCTTTTAGGCGAGTTAAGCGCTGCAGCTACAGAAGGAATCCATTCCGCAATACCTGTAAATTGTGGCTCGTCCGCAGATTTTTGAGGTATTCTTGGTAAAGGTTTTCCAGCCTTTCCTGATAGCGGTGGCGGTGGCGGTGGAACATTCCCGTTAGCAGGGATAGAATTGCCTGTACCTGGAAGGGGTGGCGGTGGCGGAGGTGAAAGAGGGCGATCTCCACTTCCTGTAGAATGCACACCTGCATGAGAAGAGCTACTAAATTTAAGTTGTTCTGGAGTTCTATCTGTAATTAAAGCATGAACCTTCTTTGCAACAGCTTCAAATTTTGCATTTTTGTTTAAATGACTGTTTTTAGAAAGTACAGCTACTTTAACATTATAAAATTTAATAATTCTATCTGTACTAAAATAGTTCATTTTTTGTGAATTTACAAATAGATCAAGATTATTAATGATTTTTTGAATCTTTTCGTCACTTTTATTTTTTTTACTAGCTTCTTTCTTTAAAGAATTAGCTAGAGAGTTTATTTTATATGAGTAATAAAAACGCCTAATGATATTCATTGATTCTCCTTGTTGTTAATATTTAAGAAAAATAGTAACAAATCTAATTATTTTTATGATTAAGATGACGTAAATATTAATTAATATTTAATATAAAAATATTTTTTATATTTATTTTTTTTATTTTAAAATTATTTTTAAATAATTTTTTTTACAGAATAAAAAAAACAAGGAGTTTATCAATTATCTAAACAAATTTTCTTTACATGAGCCTCTTTTTTTGGGCTAAATAGTGCAAATCAATGGAAATAAATGAAAAAGAATAACAACAAACCCCACTATAAGGTTCAAAGAGCGAAAAAAATTGTAAAGCTTTTAATAAAATTAAAAGTACCATAAAAAATAGCAATAGATCGTCTAACCATAAAGTATAGGACTTTTTTGATTAAAAACCATTCAAGGGAAATAAAGAGGGAGTTTGCATAGTTAAGACGAAAGGATAGATGCTTGCTACTAAACAAAATCTTTAAATTTTGAATGTTTTTGCAACATTATCTTTCATCGACTACTGGCAAATCTTTTGATTGAAAGGGGCACATAGAGGTTAAAATAAAACTATTTAACCTCTATGCAAAGTTTTATTCTTCGGATAGTTCTAGATCTTTCATGAGACTTAAAGGATTAATTTTAGCATTTTGTTGTATTTGCGGAGATAGCTTTAAATGAGCAGGTAACTCAATTTCATTTTGCTGTGCATCCTCTTTAGTGATTTTAGATGTAGAGTTTGTTGTTTTAGTAGATGCTAATGGTTGTTTTTTTGCGTTGTATTCGGCTTCTAAACTTATAACAATTTTTTTTCTTGCGTCTAATACTTTTTGTAATTGTTCAGTCTCTATTTCACTACCTATTTCTGCATGAATCTTTTTTTGTTCTGCTTTTTTGTTTTTTATCGATTCTTCTGCCTCATTTATTTCTCTTTTTAACTCTTTTATTTTTCCTATTATCGCAGCAATTACATTTTGAGAAATTACAAAATGTTCTGGAATTTTATTTAATGTTGATAGGAATTGGTTCCTGCGATTTCTTTCCTCTTCAGAGTAGTATTCTACTATATTGCCTGATGAATGAACAAATTCTACCGTCGGTTGGTTTTCGCTGAGCGCGTTTTGAAACTTTAATAAGATTTTTTCGAGTTTTGCTAGTTCGGCTTGAGGTTTTGTGATATAGTCTGTATTAATGGCAGAAATATCAGATTGTAGTGTAAAAAATTCTTCCGTTTTTTCTATTATACGTTTAAGTTGATAAGCTCCTAAAAAAAGTAAAACTTGTGGGGTTACCTCGTTGTTTCTTAAAGCTTCTGCCACAGATGCTTTTTGTGATTCGCTTAATTCATTAAATATACTATCTCGGAACTCTTTTATTATCTTTTCTTTTTCTTCCTTAGAGAATTCTTTAATTTTTTCCGGTAGGCTTGCAACGAACTCGCGTCTATTTTTAGGAGAGGAAAAAACGGAAGAGGCGTTAAGAGGTAGCCAAGTAGGCTCGCAGTTAAAGCGTTGATCGGCAACAATAGGTTTTGCTATTCCTTGCCCAGAAAGTGGAGGTGGAGGTGGCGGTGGCACACCTAATCCAACAGCAGTAGAGGACTGAGCATTTGTTTCAGAAGACTTTTCTTTGGATTGACTTGCTACAGAGGATGATACTTCTCTTTTTGCAGGCATTGGTGCTGCTACCGGCTGACTTTGTCTAGGAAATCTCGATGCTGGCTTTGCATCATTTTTTGACCGACTTACTATAGGAGATGGGTTTTCAATTTGCTTTGCTGCAGGTTGTACAATAGATTGTGTTGGTACAGTAGTTGATTTATTAGGACTCCAGTTTGGCATCCTAGCTTGAATAATTGTTTCTATTCTCTCTTTAACTTCTATAACTTTACTGTTTTCCTTATCTTTCAATTGATTAATTTTGCTTAAATGACCATTAAGTTTTTCTAATGAAATATACTTAGTTTTATTACTGTCTTCTAAAAAATTTTTAAATTGCTCGAAAAACTTTTTTGTTTTTTCATCTTCTTGTAAACGACCGGAAGCAGGGACAAACACGCCAATCCCAGCAGCGGCCCGAACACTTCCATACTGAAGATGATATCCAAATCCGGCATATCCCCTCGGTCGAAGACCGCTCCCAAACCATTGCCTATACTACAGAAAACGGCGGTGCCGGGAATAATACCCAAGAATGTTCCAATCACGAAAGTCCGGGTCGGAACCCCCAACAGTGCCGGGACCAGATTAACCAGCCAGAACGGAAACAACGGCACCAGCCGCAAAACCAATAAAAA
>CATLPS010000015.1 GCA_950054535.1 uncultured Chlamydiae bacterium
TAACCATGACCGCATGAATGAGAACTGCTTTCACAGCAACTCCCTGCTCCGCAGCTACTTTCACAGCAGCAGTTTTCGCAGCCACAGCCGCATCCATGGCTACTTTCGCAGCAATGATGAGAGCTTTTTTTTGATTTTGCATCATGAGAACAACATTTACCTTGAGAACAGTTATACATCGCAACCTCCTTGGCATAAACTGTTTTGAAATGGACTTTTGTCCTAGCTTCACATTAAGAGGCTTACCTTTAATTTTCAAATTAAAAATAACTATTATTATTTACTGTTAACCATCCAAGCAGAAAATTTAACAAGATAGTCCCAAAAGCTTTGATAGTGCTGCATAGGAAAAGAGTAATTTTTTTCGGCACTGCTTAATATTTTTTCAAAACAATCTAACCATACCTGTCTAGCTTTGTCGGTAATTTCAAAAGGTAAATGTCTTTTACGCATCATAGGCGCGCCATACTTTTGCTGGTAAAGAGGCGGTCCACCTAAAATAAAGACAAAAAAAGCTGCTGTCCGATGGGCAGCAGGCAAAAAATCTACTTCAAACATCTCTTTAATAGTAGAAAGAGCAAGTTCTGCATAAAATGCTTCTATCATCTTATAAATATTTTCCTCCCCCATTAAAGCATAAATTTCTGGGTTAGGTAAAATTCCTTGTGGCGGGCCTTCCGGTGGTACATAAATAGGACACTTACGCAAAAAAAACCTCTTTTTTTAGCTCTTTAATTTTTTAATAGATTACAGCTAACTAAAGTTTTTAAAGAAAATCTTTCTTGCCATTAAAAAACTGATTAGTTAAAAATCGCACTCTTATTATCATTAAAAAGGAAAAATATGAAAAGAGAATCCTTGTTCATTTTTATCTATGCACTGTTGATTTTAATTGGCGGTATCGTTGGCTATGCCACGGCTGGAAGCTTGGCTTCTTTAGCAAGTGGACTTCTTTTTGGTGGAGCTTTACTCCTTTGCAGTTATTTCATTAGAAAAAACCATTTATATGCCTATGATGTAGCGCTAGTAACTCTTTGCCTTCTTCTCACCTTTTTTTGCTATCGTTTTATCCTTACCCACAAAGTGGCTCCGGCAGGCATTTTATTTTTGCTTACTACTTTTTTACTAATCTATTTAGGACGCAAACGCCCTGCAAAATAACCTTAAAGAGCAATTAAGCACTAGAAGAGCTAACGACAAATCTTGCCCGCTTAATTGTTTTTTCTTTCGTGTCAAAAATTTCAAATCCCATTTTTTGGCACAAAGTAACCATTTCTTGATTTTCTATTAAGATATAGGCGTCAATTGCTTCTATTTTTTCTAGTTGCGCTACATGAATAAGATGGTTTAATAAAGCGGTCCCTATGCCAAGATGATGATAGGCGTCGCTAATAATAAGCTTTAAATCTCCAATATTAGTTGGCCCTACCCTACTTATTCTCCCTACTCCTACGATTTTTGCTTTTTCAGCTTCCTTAATCTCAGCTACTATGGCAATTTCTCGATCATAATCATTAAAACAAATTCGCGTTAACCGATTTTCTGCTACTCGTTTATCTAAACTGACAAAAGCAAAAAAGCGTTGGTAGACGCTATTTTCGGAAAGCTCTGTATGAAACTGTTTTATCAATAAAACATCTTCAGGACAAATAGGCCTTAAAATAACCATTAATTGATTTTTTAATGTCAGCTGCTTCACATAATGCAAGGGGTAAGGGCGGATGGAAGGAGGTGGCAAAGCTTCTTTTAAGTCATGCAATACAATTCTTGCATCAAGCGCTAAAATCTCATTTTCAGAAACAATTAAAGGGTTGATATCGCACTCTTTGATCTGTGGATTTTCCATTATCAATTGAGAAAAATAGACTAAAATTTCCTCTAATTTTTCTATATTAATAGCGGCCATTCCTCTTACACCTTTTAAAGCTTGGTATACTTTTGTCTTTGCCATCAATTGATGAGCGAGTGTATTTGTCAAAGGCGGAATCGCTAAAGCGCTATCTTTAAATACTTCTACTAGCTGCCCTCCAAGTCCAAAAAGAATAACAGGACCAAACTGCGGATCAGTGGAACTTCCTAATATTAGTTCATAACCTTGCGAGGAGATCATTTTTTGTACAGTAACCCCTTGAAAGGCCTCTTTTCCTGCGCAGGCTGTAACTGCGTTAAAAATATCTTGGTAAGCTGCCTCTACCTGTTCTTTGTTTTTTAAATTTAACTTTACGCCTCCCACATCTGTTTTATGAGTGATGGTATTGGAAAAAAGTTTTAGTACTACAGGATAACCAATTTTTTCCGCATACACTGTAGCTTCTTCTCTATCAGAAGCGCAAAAAGTCTTTACTATAGGCAAGTGATAACATTCTATAAGCTCTTTTGACATAGATTCGCTGAGTAAAAGCTGCCCTTTTTTTCTTGCTTCCTCAATTAATTGATGGACGCGCTCTTTTTGCTCTTTCTCAATGTTTTTGGCATTAGAGAAAGTGGGAATTTCATATAGATCTTTTAGTGTTTGGCTATATTGCCACATTTTGGCAAATGCTTTAGCGGCTTCATCGGGATAATTAAAACAAGGGATGGAAGCTTGATTGAGTAATTTTTTTCCTATCTCAACAGTCTCTCCTCCCATCCAGCTAGCTAATAAAGGCTTTTCTTTTAAATCTATTGAGCAAAGGCTCTGAGCTGTTTCTGTGGCCTCTGTCATATCTTGGGGAGAAAGTATGACAAGTAAACCATCACTTTTTTCATCTTGAACTGCCTTTTCTACCGTTTTAGAGTAGCGAGATGCATCTGCATCTCCTAAAATATCAATTGGATTTCCATGGCTCCAGGCGCTTGGTAAAAAGTTATTTAACTCCTCCACTGTTCTTTGCTGGAGCTCTGTCATTACAGCGCCACTTGTTACTGTTGCATCTGTAGCTAAGACAGCAGGTCCACCTGCATTAGTAATAATAGAGAGGTTAGGCCCTTTGGGAAGAGGCTGTTTAGAAAGCAAAGAAGCCATACTAAAAAGCTCAGCTATTGAATCTACGCGAAGCACTCCTACCCTTTGTAGTGCAGCATCAAAAACTTGATCACTTCCCGATAAAGAACCTGTATGCGAAGCGGCGGCCTTTGCAGCAGCTTCGCTGCGACCGGGCTTAATCACAATAATGGGTTTTTCTAATGCTACTTGTCTGGCTGCAGTCATAAAAGCCCTAGCATCCCCTATTGTTTCCATATAAAGAAGTAAACTGCGTGTATGTGGATCATTTCCAAAATAATCAATTAAATTTCCCCAGTGAACATCGGCCATTGAGCCAATAGAAACAAAAGAGCTAAACCCCACTCTTTGTTGCAAGCTCCAGTCTAAAACAGCTGTACACATTGCTCCAGATTGGCTAATAAAAGCAATATTTCCAGGGAGTGCCATTCCTCGAGCAAAAGTGGCATTTAACCCTTTATGAGGATTCATGATTCCCAAACAGTTAGGCCCAATCAAAGGAATAGAGGCAGAGCGTGCAAGTTGCACTACTTTATTTTCTAGTAAAAGGCCTTGCTCTCCCAGCTCTTTAAACCCGGCGGAAATAATTACCACACTTTTCACTTTAGCTTTGATACAATCTTGCATCACACTTAAAATTGCAAAAGCTGGAGTGACAATAATTGCTAAGTCAACTAAAGGCGCACTAGCTAAATTAGGTAGACAAGGAATGCCAAGTACTTGCGAGCGTTTGGGATTAATAGGAATCACTTTTCCTTTAAAGTTTGCGCTAAGCAAATTAGTCATGATCGTACGACCTACGCTCCCTAGGTCATCTTTAGCGCCAATAACTGCCACTACTTCTGGATGAAAAATCGCATCAAGCGGGTGCGCATAGGCTTCAATAAAATTTTGGGAAGGATCAGTGTAAAGAGAAAAACTATCGTTCATAACAAAAGCTCCTTTTTCTTTTCTATATCACGTTGAAAAGAAAAAGGGTAAGAATAGATGATCATTTTAAAAGAAAAAAGCAAAGAAAGAGGCTTTTTTATCTCACTCTAAGATATTAATATCTCCTTTTTTTACTAGCCCATACCAGTAAGCTTTCATTTCACTATTTAAGTAGTGGCCTATGCGAGAATAGTCAGGACCGTGAGAAGGATACTCTGAATCAATGAAGCAAAACTTATTAAAATGACTGCTATAGGCAATATTATCTGCACGATAGCTAGATCCTTTAGATTCAGTAATTACTACATATAGCTCTTTTAACATCTCTTTTGTCACTAAATGTTTCCAGGCATATAAGTTTTTTTCCATAGGAACAAGTTTCATATCTGTAACTAATAATAGAGCTGGATGGCGAGTATAAAATTCTTTGAAGGGAGGTTTTTTATCTAGTAAAGGCTGCAGATAGATCCATTTTTTTGCTACATCAAAATGTTTGATCTGATGTTTTTTAATTACTTGCGCTAGCTTTTTTGCACCTCTGCAGCGATCTACTAGCCATTTCCAGCTAGCTCGTCCTTTTTTTTCGCGATTTTCTGTATCAAAATAACACTTTACTAAATGATCTTTAAGTTGAAGATGCCGCGCCACAATGACAAATGATCTAGGTCTTTCATCTACAATTTTAAATCCAGCTTTGATAAAGTCATTTTTGCTGCGCGTAATGCGTTTTTTACCAAAAAGATCATCTAAAACTGGTTTAAGGGGATGCGCGCTACTAATGAGATAAGGCGAAATTCTTTGTTGCATCTCCTTTGATAAATGAGGATAATTTTCCCATTTTGTTTCTTTTGTTATGGAGCTAGTTGGGCTTATAATTTCTGCCTGAATAGGAAAAATCTCTTTAAGCACAGACGCAAATAACAAAGTGTAAGATAGATAACGAAAAATAGCTGTTTTCATAAGCCCTCTAAATGCTTTTAAGTCATGATAATATTATTTTAGTTGGAAAGCTAAAATAATAAAAGAGAGTCCTTTTAAAAGGAAAAGAAATCTGGTTTAAAATTTTCTTGATTTTACTGGTTCATTTAAGGCAAATTTAAACTAACTAAAAAAACTTTTGGAGCAAATTTTGCTCAAAGTATTCCCTTAGTCTTAAACAAAATAAATAATTGCTTGAGGTTTTTATGACAAAAGAAACGTACATGGAAGAGATTGACTTTAAATTCCTCTCTTTTTCTTTAGACGCTGACGAAGAGGAGGAGTATGAAGAAGAAAGCGATGAAGAAGAGTACGAAGATGACGATGACTACGATGATGATGACGATTATGACTATGAAGATGATGATGACTATGACTACGATGACGACGAAGATGAGGATAGTGAAGACGAAGATACAGAAGAGGAAGAAGAGTAAAAGCTAATTACTTTTCATTTTTTATCATTTATAGAATTTTTTCTATGAGGTAGCAAATATTATAGCTACCTCTTTTGATAAGATTTGCCTATTTTGGCTTTTGCAAAAATGCACTCCAAGTTAATGTGGGATGCTTTTCACCGGCCTGCTTTTTTCTAGCCAAAGTATAATCATAAAACTGTTTTAAAAACTGATAACGCTCTACTGCTAATTGATATTTCCAAGAATTTTTTGAACCATAGTTTGCAAGGTTAGATCCCCCAATTAAATGTTGGCGCTTGATAATATCTTCAAAACTCACCCTACTTGAGTTTTTAAGCATATCATACATGGCCATAAATGAAGTTGTTCGGCCACGCCCGGCGGCACAATGAAAATAGATCCAACTATTTGGCGGAAGAGTATCAAAAAAATGGACAAATTTTTCTACTTCTAAAGCTTCTGGTTTAGAAGCATCCCCTACCGGGATACGAATATAATGGAGGTTATATTTAGCCGCTAATTGCTCTTCTGTAGCACAATTTTGCACTTGAAAAGGGATTGCTACTGTTTCGGGAAGAGCCTGGCCTAACTTATCTTTTTCTACAATCTTAAAAAGAAGAATATCTTTTTTTTCTTTTAATTTTCTAAGCTCTAGCCACTCTTCTTGCTCTATTTGCTTTACTAATTTTCCACGATTACTTGCATTTTGTATGCCATACCAAGTTACTGGTACTCCATTTAAAAATCCATGCCACTCCTGTCTTAAGTCAACCACATAAATAGACGCAAGAGGTGGCAGATGCTTTAATACAAGTTGCATTTGCTTGTCTGAAAATTGCGCGCTACCAATAATATTTAAATCTTGCATTCCTTTTGTGGAAGGCAGATCATTTTCTTTAAGTTTTTTTGCCTCTTCTGAGGTGCGAAAGTTTCTAGGAAGCTGCGCTTTGTCTTCTTTTAGCTCGCTTTTTGAGTTAATAATCAATACAGGTGCAGGGGCTAATGGCACGTTTTTTTTCTCTCGATCATCTATTTGAAACCAAACTGCTACGATGATTAAACTTATAAAAAAAATTTTTTTAAACATAATTTATTGCGAGGCCTAAAATTTAGGATTTTTAGTTTAAAATATCCAATAACTGATGATTTGGATTTTGTTTCATAGCATACTGTTTTTCCCAAACCCCGCTAAACAATACTAAAGGTCTACCCTCTTTATCATTTACCAAAATAGATTGAGAGGTTTTTTGAAAAGTAGAAACATCTCCTATTAGCCAGCCACTACATTGATAGGGCAAAAAAGAGACAAGCGTCTCTACTCCATATTCGTCTTTTAGTCGATATTGCATGACGTCAAATTGCAGCTGCCCCACTGCTCCAAAAATCATCTCTTCTTCTTTATCACAGGTAACTAAAAGTTGAATAGCTCCTTCTGAAGTAAGCTGCATGACTCCTTTATCAAAAGCTTTTCGTTTCCCAATTTCTTTAGGTATAACTCTCGCAAAAAGCTCTGGTTGAAACTGAGGAAGCGGTTTAAAGTTAAACCCACCAGAAATAGAGATTGTATCTCCAATTGCAAACACGCCGGGATTAATGACTCCAATCACATCGCCTGCGTAAGCAACATCGAGAGTTGTTCTCTCCCCTGCCACCATTCCATGAGGCCGAGATAAACGAATATCACGCTTTAAACGATGGTGCTTTACTACCAAATCTCTTTCAAAACGGCCAGAACAAACTCTTAAAAAAGCTAAACTATCTCGATGATTGCGATCCATATTTGCTTGCAGTTTAAAAACATACGCGCTAAAAGGAACTTCACTTGGATTGATTTCTATCTCTTCTCCTTTCAGATCCATGGCTTTGCGGGCGGTGGGAGGAGGCGCTAAACTTAAAAAAGCGTCAAAAAAAGGCTCCACTCCAAAATTGGTTAAGGCAGATGCGAAAAAAACGGGCGTCACCTCTCCTTTTAAAAACTGGTCGTGATCAAACGAATTTCCCGCAATTTCAAGTAGTTCCAGTTCTTGCAAAAGCTCTGTATAAAGAGAAGAAGTAAGGCGCTCTTTTACCTGCAAATCTTTGAGAGAAAAACGGTGAATTTCAGCTTTTTGAGCCCCTCCTGCAGAGGTTTTGGAAAAGAAAAGACACTCATCTGTTTTTCTGTCTACTACTCCGCAAAACTCTTTTCCCATTCCAATTGGCCAGTTAAGTGCACTAGAGCGAACTTGAAGAGTCTCCTCTACTTCGTTCATTAAATCTAATGGGTCCCTACCTGGTTGGTCCATTTTATTGATAAAAGTTAAGACAGGAATTTTTCTTAATTTACAAATTTCAAAAAGCTTTCTAGTCTGTTTTTCTACGCCTTTAGAAGCATCGATTACCATAATTGCGGCGTCAGCCGCGGTTAAAGTACGATAAGTATCTTCAGAAAAGTCTTCATGACCTGGCGTATCCAAAACATTGATCGTTGTTTCTTTGTATTGAAACTGCATCGCAGAGGCGGTAATAGAAATTCCCCTCTCTTGTTCCATCGCCATCCAGTCAGAGGCTGCTGCTTTGCGGCCTTTTCTTCCCCTTACCATTCCTGCTGTATGGATCATTCCCGAATAGAGTAACAGTTTTTCTGTTAAAGTAGTTTTACCCGCATCAGGGTGGCTAATGATGGCAAATGTGCGTCTTTGAGCACAGGCGGCGTCTATTTCTTTTTTAGTATCATTGGCGGACATAAAATTTTCATTTCCTGTAACAATTACTTTGCCTTCTAGTTTAAATTAATTATGCTTAAAATTAAATTATAATAAACAAAGATTAATTATTTATTTTTTCTAACTCTTCCCATCGATGGTAAAAATGGTCTAATTCTTTTTGTTTTTGCGCAAGCTGCTCGCATTTAGTAGAAAGCTGGTTACTATCCGTGAGCTGCTCTACTTCTTGTTGCAGCTGCTCAATTTCTTTTTCACAATTTTCAATTTTACTCTCGATTTGTTCCCACTCTTTTTTTTCAGAGTAAGTCATTTTTTTTCGCATAGTAGGGCCAAAATTTTCCGAGCTCTCTTTACTACGAGCTTTTTTTTCAGGTACGACCCTCTTTTCTTTTACTTGCGCTGCCTCCCATTGTCTGTAGTCAGCAAAAAGAACAGGCGCAGACTCTTTTCCTAGCCCAAGTACTGCAGTAGAAATGCGATCAATCATGTAGCGATCATGAGAGATCACAACGACTGCTCCGGGAAAATTCAGCAAGCTTTCTTCTAAAATTTCTAAAGTAGGAATATCTAAATCGTTTGTAGGTTCGTCGAGCAGTAAAATATCTGCTGGTTGTAACATCAGCCGTGCTAAGTGTACACGCGCTTTTTCTCCACCTGAAAGTCTTTCAAAGGGTAGATCTAATTTACCTGGGCTAAATAAAAAACGTTGGCACCAGGCGTTTACATGAACAGAGCGCCCTTGATAAAGCACATTTTCTTGGCCCATAGTAAGTGCGTCTTTCAACGTAATTCCTTTGGGAAGATGGTCACGATGCTGATCAAAATAGACAATTTTTATTCCCTCTGCACATTTAATCCCTCCTTTATCCGCTGCAAGCTCCCCTGCTAAAATGCGCAATAAAGTTGTTTTACCGCTTCCATTCTTACCTAAAATAGCTAGGCGCACTCTCGGAGATAGAGTAAAGTTAACTTGCGAAAAAAGTTTTTGACCCGCTATAGACATTGTTAAGTTAGTTGCAACAAGTAATTTTTGAGTTCCGCGGGCTGTAGCAGAAAAATCAATTTGGCTAAAGTTGACTTGATTTCTTTCTTGCAGCTCGCCCAGATTACCGATTAATTGGTGCGCTTCTTGAGTGCGCGAGCGCGACTTGGTAGTGCGCGCTTTGGGATTTTGTTGTAACCACTGCATCTCATAGCGAACCTTAGAACTCAACGAACGCTCTTGTTGCATTTGACCTGCTAAAAATTCTGCTTTTTTTTGTAAAAATAGGGTGTAGGATCCTTGTACCGAGAAAAGATAATCGGGATAACTTGCATTTAGCTCCATCATGCGATTAACGCTATTTTCTAAAAAATGGCGATCGTGGCTAATGACAACAAAAGCAAAGTTAGCTGTTTGCAAAAATGTTTCTAGCCAGATTACTCCCTCTAAGTCAAGATGATTGGTTGGCTCATCTAAAAAAAGCAGGTCAGGCGAGTTAACTAGCTCGCAAGCAATCGCCAATCTTTTTTTCCACCCTCCAGAAAGGAGCTGCGCAGAAACATCTAAGTCTTTAAAACCTAAACGCGACAAAATCGCATGGATATGCGCCTCTTCTTCTTCGGCACTTAAGTAGTTTTCTTTTTTTTTAGCCTCTTTTAAAACTTCTGTCAGTGGTTGATCGCAAAATTCATTTTCTTGCGCCACATACCCAATACGCAGACCCCGCGAAAAAATTACCTCTCCCTGTTCTGGCATTTGCAACTTAGCTAAAATTTTTAACAAAGTTGATTTTCCAGAACCATTGGGGCCAATCAAGCCTACTCTCTCTTTGCTAAAAATGCCAAAAGATAATTTTTGGAAAAGAGTATGCCCTGCAAAAGATTGCGTGATCTCGCGGCAGCTTAAAAGAAGTGTCATAAGTTTTTTTGGGGTTGAAACGTTTGAAATTAGATTTTTTTCTATCGAATATAAGAAATTTTAGTTAGGCTACCTTTTTAAACTATAGCAAATCAGTAGGTTCTGAAAAACTAAAAATTTTTGGATAAATATGCCAGTCTCTTTTTACCCCTCTAGCCATCGCTTACCAAATGATGCTGGTCAGCTTATTACGGCAGATACTTTCTCCAGTTTAAGCCCTTTATATGGCTTAGTTGCTTTAACTGAAAATTTTTTAAAGCCAGGCCTTAGTTTTCCTTTTAAAGGCAAAAAAAATTCCATGACAGTCTCTATTGTAATTTCGGGAGGAATTGCTTATCAAGATCAGTTAGGAAACGCTGCAAAAGTCTACGCCGGGCAAAGTTTGCTTACCTATAATCAAGAAGAGGCGCTGCAGTGGTTTTTAAATCTTTCCGATAAAATTTCTGTCTCTTTTGTTCAGTTGCAATTTCACGCTCCTTCTTCTCCTTTTCCGCCTTATCAAAAAAGCTGCTTCACTGCTTTTACAACAGTAAATCATTGGCAGCTTATTGCTTGTCAAAATGGAAAAGAAGAGATCTTGAGTCTGCAGCAGCCTATCAATATTTATTTAGCCAAGTTGGAGGCAAAACAAAGTATTACTATTGCATTGCAACTTCATTGCGCGGGATGGCTTCAAATCTTAGAAGGGAAAGTAGAGCTTGAAAAAAGAGAGCTGCATCCAGGAGATGGAGTAAAAATTACCGATGGGGCACCTTTGGTGCTAAAAGCTCTTACAGAAGCTAAGCTTCTTTTAATCGAACTTGAAAAAGTAGGCGAAAAATTTTACAATCAAAAATGAAAGAGCAGTATTTAAAATTAATTTTGCTAATGGGCATCTTAAATTGCATTTATTATTGTGAAAGGAGAAAGAAAAATGAAAAAATCGTTATGGGTGGTTGTGGCCAATAGCAGTATTGCCAAGGTCTTTAAAAAAGAAAGCTCTTCTTTAACCGAGTTAAAGGTGCTGGAGCATCCAGAAAGTCGTTTACACAATAGAGATTTGGTGAGCGATAAACCTGGCAGAGAGTTTGAAAGTTTTGGAACAGCAAGGCATGCTTTAGACCCACAACATACTCCGCATGAAGTGGAGGCAATGACATTTGCTAAAGAAGTAGCCAGCTTTTTACAAGCTGCCAGAAATAACAAAGAATGCGACGCTCTTTACTTAGCTGCTAGTCCTTCCATGCTTGGACTACTAAGACAAGAACTCGATAGCGAAACCCAAAAACTTATTGAAAGCGAAGTAGACAAAGATTTTACGCAAATGAAACCAAGCGAACTATTTGAGCAATTTACTTTTACCTACCTTTAAATTTTTTTAGCTTTTGTGACTGGTAAAACATCCATTGCTAGTCACGAAAGCTATGAAAAATTAGTTTTTTTCATCAAATAAAAATTTATCTATAAAATTTTTTCTTGATCAGCTATACCTAGCTAAATACTTTTAATAAAAACTTTTTGTTTTAAAAAGTGTATAGGAGGCATAGGTGGCCACTCAAAGCACTGCTAAAGAAGATCTTTATTGGATCGAAGCTTGGGGCAGCCCCTACTTTGCCATTAATGATTTAGGGCATATTGCTATCAAACCCAGTGGCTCACTGCCGGCAGGTGATCTGCATGAACTTGTGCAGTCGCTGGTTGCTAGAGGAATTGAAGCTCCTATCTTAATTCGCTTTGATCAGATCATTCAAGATCGCTATCACCACCTTCAATCCGCTTTTAAAGCTGCTATTGAGGAATTTAACTACCCAGGTAGTTACCGCTTGGCTTATCCCATTAAAGTCAATCCTCAGTACCATTTAGTAAAGCTTATTGAAAAAATGGGAGATCCCAAAGACGTAAGTTTAGAAGTTGGTAGTAAACCTGAGCTCATTGCAGTTTTAACTATCAATAGCAATTTAGACGCTTTACTTTTATGTAATGGCTACAAAGATAGCGACTATATCGAACTTGCACTTTTAGCACGCAAGTTAGGTAGACGTACCATCATTATTATTGAACAATTTTACGAACTACAACTTGTTTTAGACATTGCTAAAAAAGTGAATATAGAAGCAGAGACTGGTTTTCGCATGAAGCTATCTACAAAAGGAAGTGGAAGATGGGCTACTTCAGGAGGCGATCATGCCAAATTTGGTCTTAGAATTGATGAAATCCTTGCCTGTTTTAAATTATTAGAAACGGAAAGTAAAACGCACTGGTTAAAACTTTTGCACTTTCATATTGGTAGTCAAATCACCTCTATTGAAGCGATAAAAAAAGCATTAGATGAAGCTTCTTGTATGTATGCAGAGCTGGCTTTGCTAGCACCTTCGCTCTGTTTTTTTGATGCAGGTGGTGGCCTGGGTGTTGATTATGAGGGAACAAAAACTACTTCTGATTCTTCCATTAATTATTCTATTGAAGAATATGCAAGAGATGTTGTTTCTGCAATCCATGACGCTTGCTGCGCAAAACAAGTAAAGCACCCTCCTACAATTATCACAGAATCTGGTAGAGCGCTAGTAGCGCATCACTCTGTTTTAATTACAGAAGTAATTGACATCGCCCCTGCCTTACAACCGGTAGAAAAGCTAGAGCCACTTTGCTCGCAAAATGAGATTTTAGTCGACCTTTATCATCTGTATGATCAGCTAACGCCTGCTAATTGTCAAGAAACCCTCCATGATGCTTTAGAAATCAAAGAAAAAATTTTAGATAAATTTATCCATCACCAATTAACTTTAAGTGAGCGCGCCTGTGCTGAAAAAACTTATCGTCTTTTAATCGCTAAAATTTGCCTTTTTTCTAAACAACTTAGCTATCTTCCCGAAGATATTGAAAGGAGTAATCAGTCGCTTTTTGATACCTATTTTTGTAACTTTTCTCTTTTTCAATCACTGCCAGATTCATGGGCTATTCAACAGCTTTTTCCCATAGCGCCTATTCACCGTTTAAATGAAACCGCTACTAGGCAAGCAATTTTAGTAGATTTAAGTTGCGATAGCGATGGCAAAATTGACACTTTTGTGGGACGCAAAAAAAGTAAAAGACTTTCGCTTCATCCCCTTACAGAGTCGCCCTATTATTTAGGTATTTTTCTAGTTGGTGCTTATCAAGAAATTATGGGAGGACTGCATAACCTTTTTGGAGACACCAATGCTGTCCATGTCAGGTTAAGAGAAAATGGCAAATGGAAAATCGATCAAGTGGTGGAGGGAGACTCTATTGAAGAAGTGTTAACTTATGCCCAGTTCGATACAAAACAGCTTGTTGTCGATTTACGTAGACTTATTGAAGAGGCCCTTCTTGCAGGTCGCTTAAGCAATGAAGAGTCGGCAAAGTTACAAAAAAGATTCAAAGAATCGCTGGAAAGCTATACTTACCTAATTGTTTAAGGAGTCTATCATGCAAGATCCTATATTTGGTCAGGGCACAGGAATAAGCGGGCGCTATGGTGGACTTCCCGATCAGTTTTTTCATTTAAAAGATGCGCAAATTGTTATTTTACCAGTTCCCTTTGATTTAACAACTACCTATCAGCATGGCACCTGTCATGGACCTGCAGCTTTAATCGAAGCATCGAGAAACATGGAGCTATATGATATTGAAACTAGTTTAGAAGTTTACAAAAAAGGCATTTATACAGCTCCTGCTATTTCAGCAGATACTTGCAAGCAGCTACAATCTGATCTTTACCAAACCGTTAAAGGATTTCTTTCTGCCAAAAAATTTGTCGTAACTGTAGGCGGTGAGCACTCCATCTCATATGGAGCTTTTAAAGCGCATTTAGAGCAATTTAAATCTGTAAGCATTTTGCAATTAGACGCCCATGCGGATCTACAAGATGCCTATGAAGGTAACCCTTTTAGTCATGCTAGCGTTATGGCTAGAATCATTGAACTACCTCTTTCTTCTGCCGTAGCTGTAGGAATTCGCAGTATGAGCGCAGAAGAGTTAGAAAATCAACAACATGTGCACACTTTTTTTAGTCACGAGCTCTTAGATCCTTCTTTTGACTGGATGGAAAAAGCCATTGAAAAACTTGGCGAAAATGTTTATCTCACTTTTGATTTAGATGTTTTTGACTCTTCTCTTATGCCCTCGACTGGAACTCCTGAGCCCGGAGGCTTATCGTGGGATACTGCGCTGCATTTTATAAAAAAAGTAGTAAAAAAAAGGCGTCTAGTAGGTTTTGATGTAGTAGAGCTTTTGCCGAATAGGCAAAATATCGCTCCTGACTATTTAGCTGCTAAGCTTATCTATAAAATTCTTAGCTATAAATTTAAAGCGGAGGCTTGATCAGTGACAGTAAAACAGTTTATGGAAGAAAATTTCAAACACTTTAATGCAGCTGCTTGTTTAGATGCAGCCAAAGGCTGGAGCCAACTCATTAAGCAACAAGGAAAAATGTTTTTAACCTTGGCAGGTGCGATGAGTACGGCCGAACTTGGCATTTCTTTATCTCAGCTTATCCGTCAAGATTTAGTGCATGCCATTTGTTGCACAGGCGCTAATTTAGAAGAAGATCTTTTTAATTTAGTTGCCCATACCCACTACCAGCGCTTGCCTCACTATCGTTATTTAACTGCGCAAGATGAACTGCAATTATTAAAACAAGGCATGAACCGAGTTACTGATACTTGCATTCCCGAAGAAACAGCCATCCGCCGCATTGAAAAAGAGATTTTAACGCTTTGGAAAAAAGCGGATAAAGATAAAGCGCGTTATTTTCCTTATGAGTTTCTTTATCAATTATTAGAAGAAACTACCATTCAACAATCGTATGAAATAGATCCTCACCACTCCTGGCTTTTAGCAGCTAAAGAAAAAAACTTACCCATTTGGACACCTGGTTGGGAAGACTCTACTTTAGGAAATATCTTTACCTCTCATGTTATTTCTAAAGATCTCTCTCACCACCACATTGTTAAGTCAGGCACCGAGCAGATGGAAACTTTAGCGCATTGGTATAAAAAAACAAGTAGCGCACCCATTGGTTTTTTTCAGATTGGCGGTGGAATTGCCGGAGATTTTCCTATCTGCGTGGTACCAATGATTAGACAAGATTTAAACCAGCAAGTTCCTCTATGGGCCTATTTTTGCCAAATTAGCGATAGCATCACCTCTTTTGGCTCTTATAGTGGCGCTACTCCTAATGAAAAAATTACATGGGGAAAGTTAAGCCCTTCTACACCTTCTTACGTTATAGAATCAGACGCCTCTATTGTTGCTCCCCTGATTTTTAGATATGTTTGCGAAGCAACTACCTCATTTACTTAAATAGAAAAATAATAGTAACGAAATCGCTAATTAGACAAAGGTTTTTATAGAAGCGGAGAGCTAGAAGCCTCTCTTTTTTTTACTATTTTTTGTATAAAGTAAAGCGGGAGACCCAGCAAAAGAGCGCCTAAGCCCCAATAAATTTGCGAAAGAGAAGCTTGTGAAACTAGCCAAACAATGGACAGCAGGCCCATTAACGGCAAAACTACTTCTATCGCTTTTTGGAAAAAATTTTTCTCTTTTTTAACTCTTTTAGAAAGGACAAGCGCCGCTAAACAAGTAGAGGTATATTGCACAAATCTAGCAATGACGCTGATTGTTGCAAGCTGGGTAAAAGAGCCAAATAAAGCAACTAAAGTAGTAAAAAAACATGTAAACAAAATAGCATACACCGGCGTATCAAAACGGCCATGTTTGGCAATCCATTTGGGAATAATCTCATCATTTGCCAACGCCTCTGCGCTGCGAGGTACAACAAAAGAGGCGCAAATATTAATTCCGCCAATAGAGATCAACATAGCGCTTAATACAAACCATTTACCAAAAGAGCCAAAAAGTATTTCTGCAACATCTGCAACAGGAGTCACGCTTTGCGCTAAATTTGTTTGTAGAAAACTCATGGAGATCAACTGGATAAGGCAGCAGATGAAAGAACAGACAATCACTGATATCATAATCGCCCATGGTAAATTCTTTTGCGGATTTTGCATTTCTCCTGCTACCACACTTAAATTTTCAAACCCGCTAAAAGCGTAAAAAATCAAAAGAGCAGCGGCACCAAAAGAACTTTCAGGGTGGTGGAATAAAGAAAAATCAATCGATAAAGTAAAAGGCTTTAAGAAAAATAGACCAATGATGACAAAACCAAGCAAAGGAATCAGCTTTGCAATAGTTACAATATTATTTAACCTTTTTATCCAAGTAACCCCTAAAATATTAATCAAACTTAAAAGTGTAATTAAAAAAATAATTAAAGAGCTACGATAAGGCTCCTCCAATAAAAAAGGCCAAATTGTGTGGAGAGCTGTAACAAAAGCCACGGTAATAGTAGACCAGGCAATGATACCAATTGCCCAGCGCATCACTCCGATTTCAAACCCAATAAAAGTGCCAAAAGCCTCTTTAGCGTAGAGATAAGCTCCGCCATTTTTATCAAAAAAAGAGGAGCATCTAGCAAAACTCCAGGCAATCGTAAGTACTAAAACGGTTACTAGAGCATAAACTAAAAGGGAGGATCTAGGAGCAAGAGAGGCAACTTGGCCAGGGAGTAGAAAAATGCCTGAACCGATGATTCCATTGATACCTAATAAAAGAGTAGAGAAAAAGCCCATTTTGTTTAGGCTTTTACTCTCCATTGCTCTTTCTTTCTTTACAAGCCGTAATAAAAGTCTCAAAGAGCGCCAAAGTAGGCTCGTCCGTATCTACCATTAACTCAGGATGCCACTGCAGCCCTACCATAAAAGAATAATCATTTTTTTCAATTGCTTCAATCATTCCATCGCGGCTACGTGCACTAACAGTAAAGCCTTTGGCTAATTCTTTAATCGCTTGATGATGCAGGCTATTGGTGCGAATAGAGTTTTGCTTAAACACTCTTTTTAAAATCGTCTCTTCTGCTATTTCTACCGTATGTGTTCCTTGATGCAAATTGTTTTTTTGGCAATGTTGTAAAATAGGCTGCTCATAATCAGAAAGATCTTGGTATAAACTTCCACCAAAAGCAACATTGATTAATTGAATTCCTCTACAAATACCTAGAACTGGAAGGTTTTTTTGATATGCTTTTTGCAAAAGGGCCATTTCATAAAGATCGCGTTGCAAATAAGTAGCTTCTAATAAGTGGTGGGGTTCTTCGCCAAATAAATGAGGATCTACGTCATAGCCACCCGATAAAATTAGACCATCTACTAATTCAAGTTGGCGTAGAGCTTGCTCCTGTGATTCTACAATCGGCAGAATAATGGGCACTCCCCCTGCCATCACAATAGCTTTCACATAATCTTGACCTACAAAAACACGCTCTCGCCCAAGTAAACGACCAGTATCAATTGTTAACATACTAGCAGAAAGTCCAATAATAGGAGAGCAAGAGTTTTTCATTTTAGATCTCATCAAAAATAATTTTTTTTTGAATTGCTTAGGTTAAATTTAACTATATATTGTATTTTGTTTTGTTGCAACTTTTTCTCTAAATCTATAAAAACAATAAATATTTTAATTGATTTAATTAAATTTTTAATAAAAAAATAAAATAAAAATTAAGTTTAAAAAATTAAAAAATATTTTAATACTAAATTAAAATATTTTTTTATTTAAAAACAATACATTATAAAAAAATGATGTTAATAATAAAAGGGGCTTATGGATATTTCCCATTCTTAATTAAATGATAATCAAATAAAAAGCTATTTACAGGGGATGTTTCTTTTAGCTTCCTTATCATAAACTGCTTTTCTTCTTTAATGCTTTTGATGTTATAAAAATTTACCAAAAAGAGCTTTATCACTTTAACAAAGTTAGTGATAAAGCTCTTTACTAAAAACAAAGATAACTAGTTACTGCTTATAAATAAGCACAACCTATTATTTTTAAAGATTTTGATTTTGAATTATCTGTAGTGGGTTACTATTATCCCCCAAATATTCTACAGTAATCTCAATAGCAGGAGTTAAGGTTTGCGAAGTCCCAGGAATAGCAGAAGCAGTAAAATCATCTAATGCTTCTAAAACAAGCTCGGCACCTGGGGTGTCATTTTCAATTACAGCAGATATTGTGGCCACTTGGTAAGGGAACCCAGTTTGATTATTGACTCCAACACCTGTAGAAATTGTATTAAAATAAGTGCTACCAGTTCCGCTATTAGTAATTCGGAAGTCACTAACCTCTCCTGGCCCAACTCTTACTTTATAAAATACTTGGAAAAAACCTGTTTCATTTAACACAATTCCGTTATCGATTGGTCTATAATACACAGGGCTACCGGGAGTAGTATTTGCTATAACAATATCTTCTGAACTTATTTGGCTCAATACGTTACCTGCGCTAAATAATGTTCCAGTTGCTCCTACTTGATAGTAGCTTGAAATTGTGCTGATATTAGCAATTCCTGCAGGACCAGTAGCTCCTACATCCCCTGCTGGACCAACAGGGCCTGTTGCGCCATCTGTGCCATCAAGACCATCTGCGCCTGTTGCGCCTGTTGCGCCATCTGCTCCATCAAGACCATCTGCACCAGTTGCGCCAGTTGCACCATCTGCTCCATCAAGACCATCTGCACCAGTTGCACCAGTTGCGCCGTCTACGCCATCAAGGCCATCTGCGCCAGTTGCACCTGTTGCGCCATCTGCTCCATCAAGGCCATCTGCGCCAGTTGCGCCCATCATACCCATAGGACCTGTTGCGCCCATCGGTCCCATTGGACCTGTATTACCAGTAGCGCCAACTCCTGGGCCCGTTGGGCCGACCGGTCCTACAGGGCCGATAGCTCCTGTTACTCCAGCACCAGTTGCGCCCGTGGCTCCTGTTACGCCTCTTGGTCCTGTGGCACCTCTAAATCCACGAGCACCACGGGGGCCACGTTCGCCATCGCCAATTCTAAAATTGATGGTCTGCCCATCTTTATCTGCTAAGTCATTAATAGAAGCATTAGATCTGGCACCATCGTAACCACCCAAGTCAGCAAAAGCTCCGGCCTGACAAAAAGTTAAGCAAGAAGCGACCGCAATTAAAATGATCTTTCTCATATATGATCCTTTTTTTGGTTAATTTTAAGTTAATCAATTTATAGCTACTATAGCTATTGCTATGTGAACCCTTTTTAAAATTTGCTTATAACAGATGCCTCTATTTTTACTAATTAAAATTTTAAAAAGGTAAAAATGGGAGAAGGCTGCTTCAAATAAGCAAAAAAAAGCTCTCTATCAAACTTATCTTTAAAACATTTTTCTTATTAGGTGCAAAACATTTATAAAAAACATCTAAAAAATTTAAGCAATTGTAATGGAGGAGTCTAAATAAACATCTTGAATGGTATGAAGAAGCTCAATTCCCTCTTTCATAGGTCTTTGAAAAGCCTTTCTACCAGAAATCAAACCTGTGCCACCTGCACGTTTATTAATGACTGCGGTTCTTACCACTTCTTCTAAATCATGCTTGCCAGCCTCGCCGCCAGAGTTAATTAAGCCAGCTCTGCCCATATAGCAGTTAGCTAACTGGTAGCGCGTCAAGTCAATGGGGTGATCGGTAGTTAGCTCGCTGTAAACGCGCTGCTCAGTTTTTCCAAATTTTAAAGCTTGAAAACCACCATTATTTACCGGCAATTTTTGTTTAATAATATCTGCTTCAATAGTGACACCTAAATGATTTGCCTGGCCAGTAAGATCTGCGCTTGCATGGTAGTCTTTTTCTGCTTTAAAAGCCGGGTTGCGTAAATAACACCACAGAACTGTGAATAGACCTAGTTCATGAGCTAACGAAAACACTTTGGCTGTCTCTTGTAATTGACGATGCGATTCTTTTGAGCCAAAATAGATGGTAGCGCCTATGCCAGCCGCTCCCATTTGCCAAGCCTGCTTCACTTGACCAAAATAAATTTGATCGTAGGTATTGGGATAACTTAACATCTCATTATGGTTGAGTTTGACTATGAAGGGAATTTTATGTGCATATTTTCTAGCTACTGCTCCAAGGCCTCCTAAAGTAGAAGCTACTGCATTGCACCCTCCCTCTAAAGCAAGCTTTATAATATTTTCAGGATCAAAATAGTCAGGGTTTGCAGCAAAACTAGCTCCTGCAGAGTGCTCAACTCCTTGATCTACCGGTAAAATTGACAAATAACCGCTACCCTTTAATCTTCCAAAGTTAAATAAGCGAAAAAGATTACAAAGCACCGGAGAAAGCCGGTCAGAGCTTGCATATACAGAGTCAATAAAAGAGGGGCTAGGTAAATGCAGTTTATCTTTAGAGATTGTTTGACAATGGTGACTAAGCAAACTGTCTGCCTCTTTTCCCAAAAGATCGATAATTTTTTTACTCATTTTCCCTCCTTTTTTAGCCTACCAATAATTGATAAAGTTCTTTTTTTGTCTCTTCATAGCAAAGATGATGGATTCCTTTTACCCCTAAAGTGGCCATACGCTCTACAAGCAGCTTACGATCATCTACATAAATTGCCTCGGAAGGAAGGGCTTGCGAAATATCTAAAGCTAGTTGAAAAATAGCCGGATCTGGTTTACGAAGTCCCACAAACCCCGAACAAATAAAAGAGTCAAAAATTTCTTTTAAGTGAAATGTCTTTGCTCGTTGTACCATTAGCTCTTTGCCTTCATTGCTAATTGCTATTACTTTTAAACCAAACTCTTTTTTTAGTTTTTTAACTAGCTCTATCATCTCTGTAAATGGTTTGGCTTGATCAAAAAGATAATGTTTAAACTCGGCTAAAGTGAAATTTCTTGGCTCATAAAAGACCACCTGGTTTAAATAGTCATCTAAAGAAATTTTACCAATTTCAAAAGTATCAAACATTAAAGAGTGGCGTGCGTTCATCTCTTTTTCTTCCAATGCGAACTTAAGAGCAGTCTGGTGGCGCAGTTGATGATCCCAGCCGTTGGTCAATAGCACGTTGCCAATATCTAAAAATAGCGTAGTATAGTTTTGCTGAGTCATTTCCTTTCTCCTGTGGTTAATTTGCCAATTCATTAATAATGGCAGCGGCGGCTCCAACTACGCCTACTTGCTTACCTAAACGAGCTGGCAAAATAGATAAAGAACGACAAGGAGCAGACAATGCTTTTTCTTTTACTCCTTGCTTAATCCCTTCAATCAATCCAGGGGCGCCATCAATGACTCCCCCTCCAATAATAAAATGGGTTGGATTATATAAGTTAACCAAGTTTGCGCAGCCTATGATCAAGGCATTTTGTACTGCTTCCATCAAAGAAATAGCCAAAGGATCTTTTAGATGATATGCCTCTACCACAGTTTTTGCTGAGATATTCAAAATTTTGCCTTCACAAAGCTCTAGTAATTTTTTAGATGCAAAAGAATCTTGCTTAGCTAAAAGTTGTGCCTGCTTTGCAATTCCCCCCCCTCCAGCTATTGCCTCCCAACAACCTCTATTGCCACAGCCACATGTAGGACCATTTACATCAATGGCCATATGACCTACCTCTGCAAAAGAGTTAGAGCCGCCAGTTAATAGACGTCCCCCGCTTACCACTCCTCCTCCAATACCCGTCCCTACAAAAACACAAACTAAATCACTGGCTTTTTGACCTGCACCAAAAAGCCACTCTCCCATGGTAATTGCTCTTACATCATTCATCACTTTTACAGGTAATTTTATCTCTTCAAACAGAGTAGTTTGTAAAGGAATTTCATACCAGTCAGGCAAGTTAGGAGCAAAATGAACCACGCCTGTTTGGCCATCTACTTGTCCAGCAATTCCCACTCCTATACCGGCTATAGGCTCTTTGTTAGATTGAATAATCTCTTTAATCGCCTTTAAAAGCTTTGCTTGAATTTTTTGTGGGCCTTGCGCACTCTCGGTAGCAAGCCTTGAACTTTTTAATAGCTGACCTTGGTGGTCAACAATACCAACTTCTATCTTAGTTCCACCTAAATCTACGCCTATTGCTTGCATCGAATGCCATTATAAGTAAAAGTAAAAGCTATTTTTATAAAAAATTTCACTATAGGTTTTTTATTCGATTTAGATCTATAAATTTTTTTACATTAAATCCTTGATCCAGTTATACATCAAATTTTTAAAATGAAAAAGAGGAGCTGGAAAATGGATAACCTTAAAAACAATCGTAATTTACTGATTTTTGAAGGAGCGATTTTTATTATACTAGGTATGCTAGCAGTAGCTTTACCAGGAATCTCTACCTTTAGCTTTGAACTTTTGATTGGCTGGCTGTTTATTCTTGCCGGCGGTTTTCAATTTGCGCGTTGCTTTAAATCTTTGCAAACCAAAGAAGCGTTCTCTTCTCTCTTAATGGCAATTATCTACATTATTTTTGGTATTTTGCTGCTAGCTTATCCCTTAGCTGGGGTTATTTCTTTGACGCTGTTCCTCACTATTTTTTTTATTATGGATGGAGTTTCCAAACTTTTTTTAGGCTTTCAAATGCGTACCAACCATCGCTGGGGCTGGCTGGTGACTAGCGGAGCCATCTCTCTTTTTATGGCGCTGCTTATTTTTTTAGGTTGGCCTAGCACGGCCTTATGGATTCCAGGACTATTAATTGGAATGAATATGCTCTTTTTTGGTATGTCTTTACTTTTCTTTTCTTTAAGTCTTCCCAAACAATAATTTAAAAAAAGTACGCTTTAAAAACAGTAGTTAACAATTTTTAAAGCGTACAACTTTTTATTTAAGATTAGGCTGTTTGGTAAACCGCAGATAAGGAGTTACTTCGCGATATCCAGCAGGAAATAGATCTTTGATCTGTTGTGGATCTTTAATACTGGGTAAGATAATACAATCATCTCCCCATTTCCAGTTGGCAGGAGTGGCAACTAAATGTTGATCGGTCAGCTGCAAAGAGTCTACCACGCGCAAGATCTCTTTAAAGTTGCGTCCGGTAGAAGCTGGATAAGCTAAAATCAGCCTGATTTTTTTCTGTGGATCAATCACAAAGACTGTACGTACTGTCATTGTATCATTTGACTTGGCATGGATCATTCCATATAAATGGGCAACAATGCACTTTTCATCTGCAATAATAGGAAAATTAAACTCTACATTTTGCGTTTTATTAATTTCTGTAATCCATTGATGATGCTGCTCTAACAGGCTTACGCTAAGCCCAATAATTTTAACTCCTCGTTGGTCAAATTCTGGTTTTAAGCGAGCTGCTTCTGCTAGTTCTGTGGTACAAACAGGAGTGAAGTCTTTGGGATGAGAAAATAAAATAGCCCAAGATTCATCAAGCCAATCATAAAATTCAATTTTTCCTTCGGTTGTTTGCGCAGAAAAATTAGGAGCAATATCACCTATTCTTAGCGATTGATAAGCTGTTTCAGCCATAGCCTCTCCCCTTAAAAAATTTTACGATTTTTCGATGGTTAGTCCTGCTGCCATGCAAGAGTCTAAGCTTCCTTGAAGCGCAGCTACTTTTTCAAACCCTTTTTTTTGTAAAAATGAAGCAGCAATAGCTGCTCGTGTGCCACTACGGCACATAAAGACAATGGGCTCATTTTTTGAAAGCAGCTCTGTTTTTTCTGTTAATTTTGCAAGTTCAATATGCTCTGCTATGCTTAAATGGCCCTGTTTCCATTCTTGGATCGACCTTACATCAATGATTTTGGCCTTTGTTTTTACAAGCTCCTCTGGCCTGATTAAGGCTAAATTTTTTCCCTCTAAATGCGACTGTAGCCGCGAGGAAAGTGCAATATAAAAAAGCGGTTGATCAAATCCTACTAGCCTCAGCTGCGAGGTAATTTGCGCATCTCGGTAATGATCTTCTGTTACAATGGCCAAAGGAGCATCAAACGGAACAAACCATTGACACCACTGACTAAAGTGGTCATGCATCGCAATGTTGATAGAGCCTGGAAGGTGAAATGCTGCAAATTTTTGGGCGGATCGAGTGTCAATAATAAAAAATTCTTCTAACTCAATGGCGTCTAAACTACCTTCTGAAGAAAGAGCTGTTAAATTTTCTAATAGCTCTGCGCCTTTTAAATTGATCTGCTTCACTTTTTTTAAATGAGGGGGGTAAGAACTTAGAGTTTGGCTAATCAATTGGCTCCACTGAGAAAGATCTTTATTTTGAAAAAAAGGGCTACAACACCTTTCATAACCCAAAGTAGAAAAACTTTTTCCGGCGTAAGAGGGACCGCAAATCGATCCTTTAGTATGCGCAGGAAAAATTTCTATAAAATCAGGTAAAGAGTTTAATTTAGTGTGTAGACTATCATAAAGCTGACTTAAAGAGTTTTTATCCTCTTTTTCAATCAAATCAGGGCGCCCTACTCCATCTACAAAAAGAAAATCTCCGGTAAATAATAACCATGGAACCTCTTTGTTTCGCGATTCATCGTAACAAAGATAGCTAAGATGTTCAGGGCTATGACCTGGTGTATGTAAAGCCTTTAACTTGATAGAACCGAAGTGAAAAGAGTCTGCTTCATGCACACGTTGATCTGCATATTGACATCTCCACTCTTTGCCTCCCATCGCAGAGCAACAGATTAAAGGAGTTTGGTTTAGTTCCTGTTTTAACTCTAAAGCTCCTGAAATAAAATCAGCATGAACATGCGTTTCAATAATATGCGTGATTGTTAAGCCGCTGCTTTGAGTAGCGGCAATAATAGGCGCAATTTGCCGGCAAGGATCAATGACTGCACAGCAATTAGTTTCTAAACTACCAATAAGATAGGTATTAAGTGAAAGGCTTGGCGTATAGATTGTCTGAAAAAACATTTTTAAAAAGACCAAGTATAACGTTTAAAATCCATATCTTATGCTTCTTGTAAGGCAAACTCTAGCTCGCTATCTTCTTCCCTACCTACTCTACACTCTTTATTAATGCTGCCAACAGTAAAGCGATAGATGAAACAACGATCTTTTGACTCTAGCTTTTCTTCCAACTCTTTATCTCTTGTGAAAAAAGAAGCAACTTCGCTTGGCATCTCTTGCGAAGATAAAAACTGACGAATACAAAAACGTGCGCCAGGCTTAGCGGTTTTATAAACAGCTTTAAGCAGCCTAATAAAATGATCATGGCTCATGTAAGAGGCGATATCGGATAAGGAAAAGCAGTCAAAAGTAGGCTCGTCAATTGACTCTAGATAACTTACTACCTCTTCTGTTTTGATAGTAATCAAGTCTAACCGTTTTTTAATCACTTCCATGCCAGCTTTGGTTAAATAAGGAGAGAAAGCTTGCGGCGAAACATACCCTCGAAACATTAAAGAGAGCAAAAGGTTATGGCTGGCTAAAAATTGATTGAGACTATTTAAAATCCTATTATAAATATAGTTTCCAGGTTTAATTT
>CATLPS010000016.1 GCA_950054535.1 uncultured Chlamydiae bacterium
GGGAAATGGAAATGGTGTTTAGGATGAGTTAAGGTGATCCTTTGATTTCAGTGGGTTTTCTACATGTCTATAGTTGGACTCGCGGGACAGTGGGCAGTGACACCATTCTGCCATCTCTGTTTCACAGGAAAGTTAGCTGAGGGAGTTCTGTCAGTGTGTCTGCGTAGCAAACAGTCACATTGCCGGGTCCTGATTTTGAATAAATAAATAAAAGTCATATGAGTACGATCCTCAAATAACCATCTTATCCTTACCTGTTTTGTAAGGATAAAAAAAATAATAAGTAGAGGTTGCTTCTTCAAAAAACGTTAAAACACGTAGAAAAGATGCTTGTTTTTTTGCTTTGTCAATGATTTGAGTAATTTTTTTTTCATAAATTTTGAGATCATCTGTCTTCACTTGATCTTTCCATATAATCCAGTCAAGAGGTTGTAAGGAGCGCTCTTTATCTAGTTCAATTGTTTGAGATTTTTTTTCTTGTGGTTCTTCAGTAAAGGCAACCCCTTGCACAAAAAGAGCGCAAGCTAAAAGCTTTAATGTCCAATTTGTCCGCATAAAAAACTCCTTTTATAATTTTTTTATATACGTTTAGAAACTATTAAAGCCATAGTTAGCCTACACCTTCTTCATTAAACTACTCTTTTTTTGCTTGATCGTATCGCTCTTGTACGTTATTCCAATTGACAATTTCCCAAATAGCTTTTACATAATCTGCTTTGGCATTTTTATATTGCAAATAATAAGCATGTTCCCAAATGTCAATTCCTAAAAGGGGGATATAACCTAGCTTGCTAAGTGGTTCTTGGTTTGTTGTTGTCGCAATGACTAAGCGTTTAGTAGCAGGGTCGTACCCAAGCCAACCCCAGCCAGATCCTTGAATAGCAAGTAGTTTGGAGTCAAATTGAGCAATTAACTCTTTTAAAGAGCCAAACTGCTGATTAATTGCCTCGCTTAAAGATCCTTTGGGCAACTGCCCTCCGCCTTTTTCTTTGGGAGCTAGGTTAGTCCAAAAAATAGAATGGTTGAGGTGGCCACCTCCATTAAATTCAATTAATCCCTCTAGCTCAGACATTTTAGCTAAGTTTTGTTTTTTTTCCGCTTCAGCAAACTCTTTTAATGCTTTATTTAGATTATTTACATAAGCTTGATGATGTTTGGTGTAATGTAGCTTCATAATTTCTGCACTAATCACAGGCTCTAAAGCATCAAAAGCATAAGGAAGGGGGGGCAGCTCATAAACAAGGGGATCGTTTTTAGCTGACTTTGCAGAGGGCATTACTTCATTAAAGCGATTTGCTTTATTTGTCTCTTCACTACTTAGCTGTGCCATAGCTAATGTAAGGCAGGTGCAGATCAACCTAAATTGAATTCGATAACAGTTCATGAGCTTTCCTCCTTAAAACTTAATAATGCCAAAAGATAAATTGAAAAATCCGTAAAAAAGACTAATTTTTTGCTTTTAGGTAACGCTCTTGAACGTTTTCCCAATTAACCACATCCCAAATAGCTTTTACGTAATCAGCTCTGGCGCTTTTGTACTGTAAATAATAAGCGTGTTCCCATACATCCACCCCAAGAAGAGGGACATAACCTTTCGTAGAAAGGGGATCTTGGTTTGTGCATGTTTCGATTACAAGGCAATCATTTGCCTGATCATATCCTAGCCAACACCAGCCAGAGCCTTGAATAGCAATTGCTTTAGCGCTAAATTTATCCATAAAACTTTGCAGCGAGCCAAATTTCTTTTGAATTGCCTCGCTAAGTGCTCCTTGCGGTAAAGCTCCACCACCTTTTTCTTTAGGAGCAAGGTTGGTCCAAAAAATAGAGTGATTTACATTTCCGCCCCCATTAAACTTAATAGTTTGTTCTAAGGAGATCATTTTAGCTAAATCTTTTTGCTTTTCAGCCTCGGCGTATTGACAAAGAGCTTTGTTTAAATTATTGACATATGTTTGGTGATGTTTCGTATAATGCAGCTCCATAATCTCTGCGCTAATTACAGGCTCTAAAGCTCCAAATTCGTAAGGGAGGGGAGGTAGCTCATAAGTGTGGGCTTCGCAACTGTCATTTTTATTCATCACAATCTCCTTGCTTTAAGTCATAAAGTTCTTTTGACATATTGAAGCAAGTGATCTTATTTACGCAAGACTTGCGTAAAGGTTAAGAAGGAAAAACTATTTTTTTTAAGTGTAGAGCAGTCACAGGTCCTAAGGTAGTCAATGTTTTATTTTGTGGCAAAGAGCCAAAAATTTGTAAAAAAGCGTCGATCGTAGAGGGGCTGGTAAAAATAATTTCCTCAAATTCTTCAAGGCAAGGTAAAAAAGAAGGAGTAGCTGTAGTAGTATGGTAAAGAAGACACTCTTTGAAACGTAGCTGCTGCCCTAAAAAAAAATTACGGATGAGAGGACGAGAAAGAGTGGAATGAGGCCAAAAAAAATAGGCTCCTTCCAAATTTAATTTTTTTAGTTCTATAATGATTCCTTCCGAGGTTTCTTCTTTGGCAGTCACCGCTACATCAATATGGTTTTTTATTAGTTCTTGCCGAGTTCCTTTTCCCACTGCTATTACTGTTTTTGTTTGCCATTCTTTTAAAGAAATTTTTAATTTTTTTAAGTAACCAAGCAAGAGACTAACTGTACTTTTAGAGGTAATAATGATATGAGTAAAACAAGTAAACTGAACTAGATCTTGCTTTACTTTTTTAAAAGAAGTGGGGACAATTTTGATTAAAGGAAGGTGAGTAAGAGACTCAGTAGTTTTAAAATTGACAGGATCGAGTCCAACATAGAGCTGACGTTTTTTTTTTATCATGCCAAAAGTTAACTTGCGTGAGTGTGGCAAATGAAAGGATAGTGCATGGGCTGAAAAAGCTCTTTGATTTCCCAATCCTCTTGCCTAGCAATGACGCACAGCTTTCCTTGCCCTTCTGTTGTCGAGTGAGGCAGCCGAATACGGTTAAGATGAGTAAGGCCTAGGCGAATGAGCGCCGCTTCTGCAATGACAACTCCATCCACTTTTCCCTCGCCTAACTTTGCTAAACGCTGTTCAATCGTTCCTCTTAAATCGCAAAAAGTTAAGTCAGATCTCAAAGCAAGCACCGCCTGCTCGCGTTTAACAGAAGAGGTAGCAATAAGAGCATGGCGAGGAAGATCTTCAAAAAAACTACCCTCTTTTAGTACAAGGGAGTCGCTAGAGTCAATGCCTTTTGTAAAGCAAGCCACGTCAAGACCTTTGGGAAGAGGATCTGGTAAATCTTTGGCTGAGTGGATAGCAATGCGATAGCTTCCTTTTAGTACCAGTTCATCTAACTCTTTAGTAAAAAAATCACTTTTACCTAAATTCCTTAAAGAAGTGAGTAGATCTAAATCGCCTCTACTTTGAAAATAATGAACATGGAATTTAACCAAAGGATGGTAAGTTAATAGTTCTTGCCAAACCTCTTTTACTTGTACTTTTGCTAAATTTGAAGATCGAGAGCAGACCGTAATTTCATTTAAGTGCGGCACTGACAGCTTCCTCCACAAACTCTACTCCATTAATAGAAATTTTTTGCCTAATTTCTTCAGAAATTCCTTTCACATTTCTTTTGGGAATTAAACATTTTTTAAACCCCATGTGAATTGCCTCTTTCAAGCGACTTTCAATGCGAGATACTGTTCGTATCTCGCCTCCCAGCCCAATTTCGCCTACGACAACAGTTTCTGCATCAAGAACGCGATTAAATAAAGAAGAGGCGCAAGCTACAACAATTGCTAAATCAATAGCAGGTTCGATAATTTTTAATCCACCGGCAACCGATAAAAAAACATCGCATTTATGAAGTTGATATCCCATTCGCTTCTCTAAAACAGCTAACAACAAAGCTAGCCGGTTTTGATCTAAACCGGTGGAACGACGAGAAGGGGTGCTAAATACAGTATCGGTAACTAAAGCTTGGATTTCAATTAAAATAGGTCTTGAGCCCTCTAGAGTAGGAACAATAGCCGATCCAATGACCTCTTTGCGCCTTTCCTCTAAAAAAATCTCTGAAGGATTAGCTACTTCGGTTAAACCTTTATGGCTCATCTGAAAAACGGCAATTTCATCAGTAGGTCCAAATCGATTTTTGACAACGCGGATCATACGATAGTGCTGTTGCTTATCTCCTTCAAAATAAAGAACCGTGTCGACAAGGTGCTCTAAAACCCGAGGTCCTGCAATCTCTCCTGTTTTGGTTACGTGGCCAATTAAAAAAGTGGCCATTCCCTTCCCTTTTGCCAAATGCATGAATTCAGTAGCTGTTTCCCGTACCTGTGAAACAGAACCTGGAGCGGAAGAAAGTTCGCTTTTATAAATAATTTGAATAGAATCAACAATCAAAATATCGGGGTTGATCTGATCAATTTGATTTTTTATTAAAGTAAAATTAGTTTCGCAAAGTAAAAGAAGTTGATCGGTATCAATTCCTAAGCGCTGTGCTCTTAGAGAAGTCTGTTGCACAGATTCCTCTCCACAAACGTAAAGTACAAGCAAACCTTGTTTTGCCAAAGCGTTAGATAGCTGTAAAAGAAGAGTAGACTTTCCAATTCCCGGGTCGCCGCCTACCAGAGTAAAGGAGCCCGGAACAATTCCTCCTCCAATAAGACGGTCGCACTCTCCCATATGAGTCAAAATTCGTGGAGTATCTGTTAAATTTATTTCTTTCAGTCTTAACGGTTTAGCAGCTGAGGTGCAGGTTTGAGCTGCAAAGCGAGGGGGCAAAGCATCTATTTCCACCTCTTCTTGCAAAGTATTCCACTTACTACAAGCAGGACATTGGCCAGCCCACTTAGCCTGTTTGTGGCCGCATTCTGCGCAGTACCAGACAGTTTTATTTTTACCCATCGCTTACTTTAGACCTTTTGTGGTTTAAATTGTTTAAAGAGATGTGAAAGAGGAATTGTTTTTAAGCTGTTTCACAAAGCTAGCTGCGGCCGCTTGTTGCGCCTCTTTTTTAGAAGAACCTCTGCCTCGGCTAATTTCTTGGTTATCTATTAATACGGCTACTTCAAATACCTTATCATGATCGGGCCCAGATTCATTAAGTACTTGATAAACAGGAGGAGAATGAAATTTTTTTTGACAATAATCCTGTAATAGCGCTTTCCAATTACATAGCGGAGTTTTTAAAATTTTTTCGATCTGCAAAGAAAAGAGTCCTAAAAAAAATGTTTTTGCAGCCGCAATTCCGCCATCTAAATAAATTGCACCGATTAAGGCTTCAAACAGATCTGCCAAAATCGATTCACGGCCGCGGCCTCCATTCATCTGTTCTCCTTTTCCAAGTAATAGATAAGAGGCAATATTTAGTTGCTGCAAGTAGTTTACGCAAGAGTTTGCTTCTACCAATCTTGAACGCAAATAAGAGAGCTCTCCTTCTGAAATTAAAGGGAAACGTTGATAGAGAAATTCAGAGACAATCACTCCTAGTACTGCATCACCTAAAAACTCCAGTCGTTCATTATGTTCGGTAAGAGAGCGATGTTCATTGATAAAAGAGCGATGCACAAAAGCTAGTACAAGAAGAGAAGAATCCTGAAATTTGTAACCGATTTTTTTCTCGATTTCTAAAAGATGAAAAAAAGGATAGTCTGCTAAATTCATAGCTCTATTCTAGGCAAGAATGATTTTTTTTGCTAGGATAAAGCCACTTTACTTTCTTAACACTTTATTTTAAATAGGTAACTTTAAAAACAATGAAAGCCGCCATTAGCAAAGAGCATAGAGATTTTTATTATAAAAATGGATGGATTCAATTTGAGGAGGTTTTTTCCACTGCCCAGGTTACACAACTTAGCCAATCCATCAATCAAACAATTGCAAGTCGGCTAAAAATGGAGCCTAATCAACTAGATCATGCACTTTTTGAAAAAATCTATTTGCAAAGCAGAGACCTTTGGCGCGACTGCAAATGGATCAAGCAATTTATCTCTTCGCCTCGCTTATCGCAAATTCTTTTTGAGCTCACCGGAATCAAACCATTTAGACTAGGTTTTGATTTGATTTTGCAAGAAATAAATCCAAAGTTTTTATCTCAAAGCTCTTATTATGAGAAGCTATTGCAGAGTCAAATCAGTTTTCAAAATATCAGTTCTTTAAAAGGACTGATTGCAGCTTTTATCATCTGTTTGCAAGATCAAGAGACAAAAGAAGAGCAGCTTATAGACAGCAAAACGCTTTTTCCTATAAAAGCAGGTGACGTGGCGGTAGTGAATAGTGAAACAATCATTGATTTTTCTACTCTGTTTGGCCACTGCTCAAAAAGATTTTACGTAGTTAGCTATGCAAACTTTTCCTCTTATTATCTTTATGAACCAAACGATCCACATCTACACCACTTAAAAAAATTTGGTTATTCTTTTAATGAAAAACTCAATGACCGCCTTCATCCCATTATTTATCGTTAATTTATGCCCTTGCACTTCATTGACTCCGGGCCAATGGCTCCTCAAGAAATTATGCAAAAAGATGAAAAGCTTTTAAATGAGCTCGCTACTTGCAGCTCTCCTTTGCTTCATCTTTATCAGTGGCAAGGGCACTGTCTGACTTACGGCTATTTTAGCTCTCCCGAAAACTACCTTGATCTAAACCAGGTAAAACGACTAGGAGTGCACATGGCGCGCCGTCCCACGGGAGGAGGAGTCATTTTTCATTTAACCGACTTTGCTTTTTCGCTACTCATTCCTGCTACTCACTCCAACTACTTAAAAAATAGTTTAAAGAGCTATGCATTTGTTAACCAGTTAGTTGCTCAGGCTATTCAAAATGTAGCACAAGTTCCTTCTATTACTTTATGGAAAAAAGAAGAAAAACCATCTCTTCCCACTTTTTGTATGGCGCATCCTACTATTTTTGATTTGGTAGTCAATGATAAAAAAATGGTTGGAGCCGCCCAAAGAAGAAAAAAAGGGGGACTTTTACACCAAGGTACAATTTCGCTTTTTCCTCCACCAAAAGAGCTAGTAAAACCGGTTATTAAAGAGGAAAAGCTCTATCAAGCAATGGCGATGCATAGTGACTATTTAACAAATTATAGGCCTGAATTAAACCTAAAGCAACTAAGAGAAGAGACGAAAAAAGCTATTGCACAGGTTTTTTTCCATTTTTTTAAAGGCCGCTTTTAGTTTGAAAAGCATCCATATTTTGAGTTTTCTTACTTCTAATTATTTTTTCTAAAAAATCCTCTAATATAGAATGGCTGGGCTGAAATTTATCTGATGTGCTACTCTTTTTTATTTTTAAAGGAAGGTGGCTCTTTTATCTAATCTTACGTCTATTTTTCCTCCTCTTTTTTTTAATAAAGTTACACTCTACTTGAAAATTGTTTGGAAAATATTTGTGCAGTTTAGGTACAAAGTAGCTGTTAAAATTGGAGTGTTTACAAATGCTAAGTCTATTTAGAAAATACCAGCGCTACATCTATCTTGTTGTTACGGTAGTTATTATTATCTCTTTTTCTTTTTTCGGAACTTACAGCACGCTGGGGTCTAATCAGTGGCGAGAGCAAATTGCTTTTAAAGCAGTAGATGGTAAAGAGGTCACTCGCTACGAAGTAGAGGAAATGTCTCACTTTATCTCTACGGATCAATCCGATAAAATCGCCTATGGCGGCGCTTGGGGGCCTAACTTCTTAAATGATGGTGTGATTGTTAATGATTTTTTAAAAACAGGTTTAGCAAAAGAGCTTTTACTCGCCTATTCTAGTGAAGTGCAGCCCGAACTACTAAAGAGATGGAAAAAGGAAAAAAACTTTCAACTCTATGTTCATCCTAACGCCTCTTTTATCAGTGTAGAGCAAGCATGGAACTATTTTTCGCCTAAAATGACGATGGACTTTGAAGCGCTACGTAAAGTGGAAGATCCTGTAACGCCTGCAGCAATCAATCATCGTATCGATCTCTATCTTGCTCAAAAAGAGATACCTTCTGCCATGATTAGAAAAATTCTACAGTATCAAGAGCAACAATTTGACTGGCTTTCTCCCGATCCTACTTTAAACCAGCGTGATTTTGCTTTATTTGGCTACCACTCTTTTAACGACTGGTTTGGCCCTCAGTTTACAGCACTTGTGAGCCAGTTTATTATTAACGCGGCAATTTTAGCAGAAGACAAAGGCTATAAAGTCTCTAGAGCCGAAGCGATGGCGGACTTAGCTCAGCAAGCTCAAGTTAGCTATAGTGCGATGATGAAAAATGGCCAAGCCGACGTGGTTTCCTTACCTGAGTATTTTAATGAGCAACTCCGTCTATTAAATATGGATAAAGGGGCAGCGATTAGAGTATGGCAACAAGTTTTACTTTTTAGACGCTACTTTCAAGATGCCGGAGGCTCTGCGCTTATCGATACACTTGCCCTTACAAATTTTGATGAGTATGCAAGCGAACAAGTAAAGGTAAAACTTTATCATCTACCTTCTGCTTTGCGGCTTAGTGATAGTAAAGAGCTACAAAACTTTGCTGTTTATTTAAAGGCAGCGGCCGATCTTCCCATAAGCTCTTTAGAGCTACCTAAACAGTTCCTTACTCCAGAAGAAGTAGAAAAAAACCACCCAGAGCTCGTTCAAAAATGCTATACTTTAGAAGTTGCTCATGTAAATAGCCAGGATTTAGAAACGCAAATTTCTCTTAAAGAGATCTGGAAATGGGAAACTAACCAAGAAAATTGGCAGTCACTAAAGCTTAAGTTTGCTGAACTAGGCGCGATAAAAGCCGAAACAGTAGAAGAGCGCTACGAAGCGCTAGAAGAAGTCTCTGCGCCCACTAGAGCCCGAATTGATCGATTTGCTAAAGAAGCAATTATTCGCTCTCGTCCAGAGCAAATTGAAAAAGCGCTAACAAATGCAGAGGCTAAAAAAGAAATAGTAGGCATTCAGTTAGAAGGAAAAACTCATTTTTTTGCAGGGGTAGACCAATCAGAAGCTAAAGAGCAACTTTTAAAAAATCTCGATGTTGCACCTTTAGCAAAAGAGCCTAGCCACGAATCACCATTGTATATGTATAGCGCTGACAATAAAAATTATTATCGTATTAAAGTTTTAGAGCGTCCTGAAAAAAAAGAAGTTTTAACATTTGCCCAAGCTAAAAAAAATCAAACATTAGATATGGTTAAAGAAAATTTGTTAAAACAGTACTATCAGGAAGTAAAAGAGAAAAATTCTACAGAGTACCAACTGGAAAATGGTGAATGGAAACCCTACTCTTCTATAAAAGAACAGTTAACGGAAGAATATTTCGCCGATCTTTGGAAAAATTTAGAAACGATCCAAAAAGAGCTAACCAAAGAAGATCCTTTATACCATTCAATGGGTAGAGACCAACTTGTAGCCCTAAGATTTTATCGCTATGTAAGTGCTATTCGTCAAAACTTGGTTAAAAGAGAGGTAGAGCAAGTAACCTTAGAATCTAAACAGTCAAGTGAGGTGTCTAACCGTTTAAATAGCCAGTGGACTCTTGAAGAAGAGGAGGCTGTTTTTAGTCGCGAAGAACAAACTCCTTTTGTTAATATGGATGAAGTTTCTGATTTAGATATAAAGGAGTGGTCTGCTGTCAAACCTACCTTTAATGGGGATTTAGCTTTTTTTCAATTAGTAGATCATCAAGAAAAAAATGAAGATCAAACGGATTTAGTAGAGCAAACTTTAAAGATGCAGTCGTTGCTTAATTTGGCTGCGCAAAGAGCTTTGATGAAAGAAGTGCTAATTGATTTAAAAGAAAAACAGGCAATTTCTTTAAATTATTTAAAAAATAGTGAAGAACTTTTAGAAAATCAGCAAGAAAACAAGCCTTAGCAATCAAACAAAGAGGCGCTTGGATGCGTCTCTTTGTTATAAAAAAACTATTTAGCTTTTAGCTAAATTTTTTACTATTTATCTTTTAATACAGCATGTGGATGTCGGAACTAGAAAAAAAAATCTCTTTGTTGCCCCTCTCTTTTTATGCCTTTTCGGTAGATTGCCACTATTTAAAAAACAAAGAAAATCTTTATAAGCTCGATAACTACTCTCTTCCTAGTACTGGTCTATTTTTTCAAGAAGAAACTTTTGCCAAAGTTTCTATGGGGTGGAATGAAGAAGGAATTTATTTATTGATAGCTTTTAAAATTGCTTTTAAACAATCTTTTTTTCCCGAAATTGAAAAAGGCGATAGCGTAGAATTATTTTTTGATACGCGTGATATTAAAAGCTCAGGCTTTAATACGCGCTTTTGTCACCATTTTTTCTTTCTACCGCAAGCTTTTGAAGGTAGACAAGCAGGGGAAATGACTCATTTTCGCACAGAGGATCGACACGAGCTATGTGACTTTAGTTTATTAAAATGTCAAACAACCTTTGCTGCAAAAAATTATAAGATGGCCATTTTTATTCCTAAAGAGGCTTTGCATGGTTATGATCCAATACAGTTTGACCGGCTTGGTTTTTCTTATCGTCTTCATCGCGCCAAAGGAACAGCGCAGCATTTTTCTGTTTCGTCTGAGGAGTTTATGGTGGAGCAGCAACCATCTTTATGGAGTTCGGTAAAATTGATAAAATGATTAGACCAAAACCTAGATCAGCTGTTAAATTTAATTTTTACTTATAAAGTAAGGGAAGTGAAATGAAAAAATTTACGGACTCTCATGAATGGGTGGAAATGGAGACTTCTACACTTGCTCGTATAGGAATTAGCCAGTACGCTCAAAAAGAGCTAGGTGAAATTGTCTACGTTGAACTACCTAAAGAAAAAAGCTTTATCACTTCAGGTCAAGAAGCGGCGGTACTTGAATCGACAAAAGCCGCTGCCGATATCTATTCGCCAGTAAGCGGCCAAGTAGTAGCCGTCAACCCTGCTCTTTTTAGCGCTCCACAACTTGTAAATCAGTCAGCAGAAGAGCAGGGTTGGTTATTTAAGGTGGAAATTTCTAACTCTTTAGAGGTCGAAAAACTAATGGAATTAAAAACCTATATAGCGATGGTTACAGGATCTTTGCCATTAGATTAAACCTTAAAAGGTATTTAGCTGATCAAGGTAAAATGGAAGAGGCTGGGCAATCTCTTCTAATAAATCTTCTTGATAATTCCAGCTTAAAGATTTCATTTTCATTTTCATTTGAAGACGCTCTTCGCGGTCTAATTCAGCTTTATCCAAAATAGCCATACATAAATCTGTTAACTTATTAAAATAGTGATTTTCAATCGATTGTTTATAATTAGCAATTTTAGATTGCTGCTTGGATTGCTCATCAATAGAAAAATTAGGAGAGGAAAGAAAAGAGGCCAAGACAAGTTGTTTTAACTCCTGAAATAGTTTAGGGTGGTGATGAAAAAATGTTTTCAACTTTGAATGGTTAGGTGCCTTAAAATCTTTTTCTTTTAGGTGAAAGGTGGAGGTTTGAGATAATTGCCGGTTAATGATTTGGCTGGTATAACTACTACTTGAGGTAATAGAAGAGTGAACATAATGGAGAAGCTCTTCAAAGCTAAAAAAGCTAGCTAAATCGATAACAACAATATCTGCAGTGGAAGTCACCATCACATTTCCTGCATGAAGATCTAAATGCATTAGATTTTTAGATAAAGCATAGCTTAATGCTTCACAAAAATGAAAAAGCCCTTTTAACCCTTCTTTTTTACTTAACCAATTTTTTTTAGTTAAATAAAGCGTTTGTCCTTCTAAGTACTCTAATATTAAGTTTTGAGTATTTTCTCCTTTATATGTATGAAAATCAAAATAATCGACTGTTTTTACAATGTGGGGATGATCTAAAAGCTGACCTTTTTCAAATTCTCTTAAAGCATCACTATAAAGAAGTAAACCTTGAGAGATAGGTTTGTAACACTTTAAGGCATATAGGATATTATTTTCATTTTTAACCAAATAAACTTGTCCAAATGCTCCTTCTCCAATGATATCTACAACAGTATAAACAGAATGAGAAGAGAAAATTTTATCTCCATTAAAATAAAATCGCTCTGTTTTAGATGCTGCGATAGCTGTGGACGTAATAGATAAAAATAATAAAAAAATAAACTGTAGAAAAGGAAGCCTTTTCATAAAAGTATCTCCTGCTTTTTAAATAATTCAAAAAAACAAAGCAGGTTAAATAAGAAAAATTTATTTATGATAAAGTCATTGTAAATTTTTCTTGTTTAATTATTTTTACTTCTAGTGATAAATAAATATTTGATAATCATGCGAATAAAATAGATGAAGAGGGGGAAGCAACTCACAAGAAGTAGAGCAATTTGAATAAAAACTAGAGGATTTTCATACACTATAAAAAGAAGATCCACTCCCGTTTTGATATCGATAAATTGACTAGCTAGCCAAATAACAAAAATATAGAGAGCAAAAAAATAGAGGCCAAGGCCAAAAGTCATCCACATTTTTGCCTTAAAACCAAAAAATAACTTTTTGAAGCAAATTTTTTTGATGAAGAATGCCGTCATCATCAAGAAGCAAATAAAAAGAAAAAAGATTGCAACCATGATCGGACCCTATTTAAAAAGTTTTCATTTCTCAAAGAACTTTTACGCAATGCCAAGTTACGCAATGCTAAGTGAACTCTTACGAGAGCATAACAAGCAAAAGCTTTCATGCGTTTCACTTTTAAAGCAAAAAAGATCATTCCCTAAAACAATATAAGTTTTTCTTTTTTTTTGCCTTTGCTTTTTCTCTAGGAAATTATTTTTTAAGTAATTGTTTTTAAAAGACTTAAGATTAAGTGGTGTTTGTAAGGAAAAATAGATAACAGCTATTTTTTTATTTGCCGTTGTTATTTTGATACTTAAGGAGTTACTAAAAAGTGAAAGGCAAAGGCAAGAAATTTGCTTGCCAGCTAAGAGTTTATCATGGTAGATTCTATCATGAAACAGGTTTAGAAAGCAGTGTGGAAACGTTGTTTATAACTTTTAAGGAATAAAAAAATATGTTAACATGTAATACTCGCGATGGCTGGGTTCAATTTTTGCAATACATTAAAACAAAATGTTCGGCAATCGCTTTTGGCAATTGGTTTGAGCCTATTCGAGTGTTAAATGCGACAGAACAAGAGCTTGTGCTTGAAGTTCCCAATATTTTTGTCCAAGAATATGTCATAAGCAATTACCAAAAAGATTTGTGTTCTTTTCTTCCTTTAAAAGCGAATGGAGAACCAGCAATTAGTTTTGTCATCGCAAGCGGCCAAAAAAAATTAACGGCTTCTACTAGACCACAACCAGTAGTAGGCCCAGTTGAATCTAAAAACATAGAAATCAAGCTTAATCCTAACTATCGTTTTGAAAACTTTATAGAAGGTCCAGCAAATCAGTTTGTAAAATCGGTTGCATTAGGTGTAGCTGCTCGACCGGGCCAGACCTATAATCCTTTGGTAATTTATGGAGGAGTCGGCCTGGGAAAAACACATATTTTGCATAGTATTGGCCACTATTTGCGAGAGCGTAATAAAAAGCTGCGCATTCAATATACAACAACAGAAGCATTCATTAATGAATTAGTTAGTCACTTAAGGGACAAGTCAGTTAAGGAAATGAAGACGCGTTATCGTGAAGAAATTGATGTATTATTAGTAGATGATATTCAGTTCTTGCAGGACCGCCCTAATTTTCAAGAAGAATTTGCCTGTATGTTTGAGGCGTTGGGCCTTCGCGGAGGTCAAGTAGTGATTACCAGTGATAAGCCTCCTTCTCATCTTAAATTATCTGAACGCACAATTGGAAAAATGGAAGGTGGTTTAGTTGTTAATATGGGCATTCCTGATTTAGAAACACGAGTAGCTATTTTACAGCATAAGGCGGAACAGAAAGGGTTTGTTATTCCTCATAAAATAGCTTTTTATATTGCTGAAAATATTCATAGTAATATTCGGCAGTTAGAAGGAGCAGTGAATAAGCTTTGTGCTTATTGTAAATTATTAAATACTCCCATCACAGAAGAACTTGTCAGCAAAACTTTGCGCGAAATGTTTAACTTAATTCCTCGCGAAAAAGTGACAATCGAGCAAATCTTAAAACAAGTTGCTTTAGTTTTCAAAGTGCGCATTAGCGATATTAAAGGCACTATGCGCCAAAAAGAAATCGCTTTGGCCCGCCAGGTAGCAATGTATTTATCAAAAGAGTTGGTAGATGAGTCCTTAGCGATGCTTGGCATGTCATTTGGCAAAACGCACTCTACGATTTTACATGCGCATAAAACAGTTACAGATAAAATGAGTAATGACGAAAATTTACGCCGTCATATAGCAATGGTACGTCGCAATTTAGTAGAGCTGTAAAAACATTTCATTTTTTTGAGCAGTCGAAGAGATTATTGTGAAAAATTATCTCTTCAATAGCTTTATTGTGTAAATAGCAAAGTCATTAAAAAAACTTAAGTAGATCTTTATTTATTTGGTTAACGCAACTTTTGCTAAGAAAAATATAGTTGATATCTTTTCTAGATAAACTATCTTTTTTAAATTAAATATCTAATTTGTTGTTTAGTAAATTAGTTGTTGGAGTGCTCCGCTTTTAAAGGATAAACTAAAAATTTTTTCTAATTTAAGAAAAAATAATTTTTATAGATTGTCATCTAATACTTATTTAAATTTTTACATCATTATAACTTTTTTATTTGCAAGCGAAGTGGGTTTTAATTGCAAATTCTTATTGATGTTATATTTTTTAATTAAATTTTTATTTATATAAAATAACTTTTTAAAATAAAATTACAAATTGATTTTATTCTTATAAATTTATATTATAAAATATGAAAATTAAATTTTTTAAGTTATAAGATGATGAATAAATTAATTGATTCAATGATTTGTAAAGCTTCCAAACAAGGATATGGAGCTGCTTATTATTTTCAGTCAGTGCCTTTAATAGGCGCTATTGTTTCTATACCCGCGGCTGTGGTCTCCGGGATAGCGGCCATTACAAAGTTTGCGCAAGCAATATTTAAAAAAATAATAGAGCAAGCCTCTTTTTTTCAAAAAAAAGACAACTTGTCAACAAAGCACTCGGCATTTTTTATACAGCAAGGCATGGATCTTAGTCTTATATTTGTGAACAATCTAGCCAATATAGCTACATTAGGTATTTTAAACAGTATCATTGTCTGGTACTGTTTTTCTAGTGATCATTTGCAATATGGCGGCATGGAGGCGGGATTTTATCAAGTAAGTGCATTTCACTAAATTATTGATGCCTATAGGAATACAAATTTAATAGTATCTGTATCCCTATAAAGTATTTTTTAAAAGTTAAATTTTATTGAGAAATAAAATTTAACTTTTTAGCAAAGCTTTAAACACGCTCTAGCTCTTTTTCAGCAAGAGCAGACTCCAGCTCATCTATTTGAAACTCAAAGGGCCTATTTAATAAAGAGGGCTTTACTCCTACTTTTTCCCATGCTTGCTCAAGCTGCTGGGCTAGCTCCTCATTATTTTCCTCTCTAGCTAAGTTAATTTGTAAGCTAGAAAAGTCTGCGAAGTTGATACGAGAATTATCAATTCTATCTAATACTCGTTTCCAAAAAAGCATAGGCTCTACCCAGTCATTTTGAGCGGTTGCAATCATATAGAATACGCGATTAGGAATTTTAGATAGGATGTGGACGCCTCCTTGATCTTGAGAAAGCAGGAAGGCGTTTTCTATGTACCAGCTTCTGGGAGGCATTGTATCTGGCTGAAGATCTGTTCCGCCCAGCACATCTACATCTTCATAAGCAGGTCCTTCTTTAAAAGTTCTTAATGGGTAGCGCTCTCCTTTGTATCTTACCAGATCTTTACCCACTAAAAAATGATAATCTTCTACTGAAATTTTATCAGTAAACATATCAGTACATGCACCTAAAACATCGGCGTAACTTTCATTAAGTGCGCCCGATTGGCCCTGATAATAGAGCTTGTCACCAACTAGTGCATGCCCCATCTCATGACCGGCAATATTTAAGTAACGATAAAAGGCATCAAAATAGTCGTCGCCATCTCCATAGACCATGCGATCTCCATCAAAAAAGGCATTCACGTACTCTTTCATGTAATGAATGACGGAATCTGCACGTCTACCAAAATCAATATTAAAAGTTTCTTTCCAAAAATCTAGAACTTTTTTTGTATTTTGGTAAGCATTTTCTACGGCTTCTCCCAACGCTACGGCACGGTCATCTGTCTGAAAACTATTGTCAAAAACTAATTTTCCAGGCAATTGATCCTTATTTTCTGCATCGTAAACTGCAGCTGCAATTGCAGGTTTTAGCGGCGCTGCAGGAGCAGTGGGAGCTGTATTATCTTCTTTTTTATTAAAAATTCTATCAATTGCTTTTTTAAGCTCTTCACTAAGTATTTCTGCCACGCGTCCAAAATGGTGTTCTTCTCTTGTTTCATGAGCAGGCGTGGAACCAAGCTTTGAATGAGAACGCTTTTTTTTAAGCTTAGAAGGTGCTGTCTTATTCGTGCGTTGCAGGCGTTGGGCCTCGTCGTGTTGCATCTGTTGTTGCATACGGTAGAGATGATCAATGGTTTTTTCTTTTTTTCTTTCTGTATGTTCTAAACGTTGCGCAGTGGCATCTAGATGCATTTCTACTATTTCTTTCATCTTTTGGGGAGATAAATTTTCTAATTCAAGATCGCTAACAGAAGTTTGACCAATGATGGCTCTGTTTTCCGAAATAGTCTTTTCTTTTCCTAAATCTTTTAAGTTTAGTTCATTGATGTAATCAATTACTGCACTAATCACAGTCTTAAGCACTTGCAATTGCTGAGGATTTAAAAATGCACTGCGTGGCTGAAAGGATGGGCTTTGTTGAGAGGGAGCTTTTTTAATTTGTTTATTAATCATCTTTAATTGATCTTGAAGCATCTCATGATGATGGTGAGCGTCGATTTTTTTTAATTCATACTTTTCTAATTTGCTTTCGCCATGATTGATTCTGGCTGTAACTAAGTGAGGAGGAATGATAGTGCAACAGGCAGAAGAAGGATTGCAAAAGGAAAAAGATTGGTTATCATTAACTTTTTGACCTAAAGGTACCATGAGAATCTCCTTTAATTTAAATAACTATTTTTAAAGAATGTCAAGCTGGCAGTTATCCGTTAAGAATTGTAGCATTAATTTCTCTGAGTAAAAGTTAGGTGCAAAAGTCAATTGGCTATGCCAGATCTATGTGATTAAAAAAAAGCGCAACTTTTAATTTTTTTAAGCGCTCTCTATTTTTTACTGTATAAACTGATTGAGAGAAAAATATAAATATTTTTTTTAAAAATTTAAAAGAAAGGTGAAGCAAGGCCTTAAAATAGCTAGCTTTACGTTCACCTTATCCAATTGCATTCGTGCTGGGGTTTAGTGGCACAAGTTAGGCCAAGGTTAAGCAGGGCTAGTTCTCTTTTTTTCTTTAGCTTCTATTTGATGACAATTGGTAATCATTTCTTTTAGGCGATCAATTTTTGCTTCTATTTTGTGATTTTCATTATTACTGCTAGAGGTAGCTGTTTTTTGTGCATTGAGCTTTTTTATCTTTTTTTCTGCTTCTTTAGTTTTGAAATCAGTGGCTGCTTTAAACTGATAAAAAGGAACAATAGAAGATGAATTTTTAGAGGTAGGCTCTGCAGAACGGACAGGTACAGCGGGTGTGGTAGGATTCATATAAGTCTCTCCTTGTTAGAAAAATTAAATCAAAATGATGTAGAAATAAAAAAGCTTTCTCAAAAATTAGGACAGCATTTTTTCAACTTTAACTTATTAAATTAATTTTTAATTTTAAATTAAAAAATTTAAAGACTTTTTTTTTCTACTTTAGTAAGCATAATTTTATCCGAACAATCAAAAGAGTATTGCCAGTACCAAGAAGGTTCTTGAATAGCGCAAAGCTGCTCACAGAGCTGCCCTTTATAATTTTGTGTTACAATGAGGCGATGAAAAGCGGGAACCTCAAAGTGGTGAGATCCTTTAAGTAAAAGATTTTCCCCATAAAATTCGGCTCCTTCCTGTAATAAGATCGTCACTTTTTCTAAGTAAGCAAATTGGTTTTTCCAATAGTTGTTTGTTTTTTGTAGGTCAATACCTTTGTTATTCACTTCTACATTTTTTAATGTACATCTTCCTGCCTGGTAGAGGGTCCGTTCTTTAAAATGATCATGGGTAGTAGCTCCTATCGCATCGATATGTAAACTACCAGTCACTTTTAAGTTCTCAATATCTACCTCGGCAATTTCGAGTTTTAATTCACTGTTTTTTGCAAGTTGACCACCGCGGATTTTTTGACAAATGATAGAGTAAAGAGGACCAAGAGCGGGATGGTAAAGAATTTGACAAGCAGGACCTGTAGCAAGATAGTCTTCGAACTCTTTAATGTCAGGAAGATAAAAATGACAATATTCTTTAAATAGTTGATAGTTATTGAGCTGTAAGTCGTAATAAGCTTGCTCTGGAGTGTCTATAGGGGGCTGCCCTTTTATAAAAGCTTTTTTTGTAGGCGAAATCGTTTTAAAACGAGGGCTAAAAAGAGCGAATGTCTTAAGTTGTTTAAAATCTTTTTTACTTAAAGGCTTTGATCGCTTGATTTGCATGTAATCTGCAATGTTTTGCATTGTTGATTCTAATCTACCGCCTTTTATCTGCTGTTTATTTCCATTTATGTCAATAAAAGGAACAAGCGTTTTCATATTAATAAGCGCTCCTGGTAGAGTGCATTTTTGCAATGCTTGATTTAGCGCTTTTAAGTTGATATATAAAATATTGGTATTGGAAGGGAAGCTAGAATAGGGGCTTTGAGAGGTAAGCGGCACTTCTTCGATGTTTTTGCGGGTAAAATCTGGATATTCAATATTGCTAACTGTATAAAAATAATCTTTTTCTTTGCTCTCTTCCACTAAAACATTGACTCCTTCAGCGGAGTAAAGAGGACGTTCACAAGAAATAAATCCCATTGATTTTTTTTCTTTAAATCCAGCGCCTAATAGCGCTAAAAAAGTGCCGTCTAATCCCGCTAAAGGATTGTTGATTTGACGCACGCCTGCTTGAACATTGCCAGTTTTTATAAGTTTTTTTAAAGTTTTTGACTCTTTGATTATTTTCCATATTACGCCGTGGCCGCCAGGTTTTAAATAGAGTTCTAAAGGATTTTTTAAAGACCAATGGCCTTCTTCGGTAATAACAGGAGAGAGCGGCTGCATCAAGATATGCAGGCTTTCTTTTGGTCTCTTTAGCCAGTTCTTCTCCTCTAAAAGCTTAAGAATATAGTAATGATTATTTTTCTCTTCCGAGGTCATTAATACAATCGGTAAGTGAATAGGAGTATGAAAAAGCTTAAAAAAAAGATGTTCATAGCTACTAAGGTCGCGAATAATTCCTTCTAACAAAGTAAACCCTAGAAAAGGAAGCAGGGCGGCTGGCAGAGGAGCTTGATTGACAGCATCAGTTAAATTAAGCCGATCACCTGCTCCACCGATCGGGAGAAAAATTGCTGTGCGATCAAGCTGGCAAATTCCTTCTTTAACTAATTTTTGCAAAGTGAAGGTGGAGGAATCTAGCGAAGTTAAAGGAGGAGGGGAGTAAGCAGTGCGAAAAAGATTACTTTCTTCTTGTAATATTAAATGCAGCACCATGGCGTGATAACCAATAATGCCTCCAATCTCTTTATAAAAATCTTCTATTTCTATCAAAAATTTTAAAAGAGCAGAAAACTTGTTCGTAAAATCGCTTTTTATTTGACTAATATTAAAGACATTTGGAGCTTGGCCAATAATAATGATGGCATAGACAACTAACAGCTCTTGCTTTTTTTTACAAAAATTTAATAGATCAAGGAAAGAAGCATATAAATGATTCTCAGAACATAGCGAGCTAAGAAATGATAATTTTTCTTGTAAATTTTTCTTTTTTTTAAGTTGATTTATAATTGGATCTAAGCGCTCTAGCTGATAACGAATTTGTTCTTTTGACATCTAGCTCCTCTACTAAAAATAGCTAACTCATCAAAAATAGTTTGCAATTAAAAAATTTTCAACCAAATTTTTTAATAAAACAACAATAAATTATTTCAACTTAAAAACTATAAGTTAATTTTTTAAAAAATAAATAAAATCAATTTTTATAAGTGAAAAATTAAATCTTTGTCCCATTTTCTTTTTTAGCTTCTGCAAATTGTTTTTGACTATAAATGTACAACAGAGATAAAAAGGTGCGCATAGGAAATCACAGTGTTAAATTCAATTTATTTAAAGGAGATGAGCATGACAACAGAGAAAAAAAAATCTGCTTTTATGAAACCGGTGAACGTAAGTAAAGAGCTGGCAGATATAGTAGGACCTGGGCCTATGCCAAGAACTGAAGTAACAAAAAAAGTGTGGGACTATATTAAACTGCACCAGCTGCAAGATCAAACGAATAAACGTATGATCAAGCCAGATGAAAAGTTGGGTAAAGTACTCGGCGGTTCTGAGCCTATTGATATGTTCAAAATGACTGGCAAAATTTCCAATCATTTAAAATAAGCTTTTGTTTAAGTTCTTTTAATTTTCTGACGTGCTGGCTTTTAAATTATTTAGAGGGTTAGCACGTTTTTTATTGCCGCTTTTTTAGCTAAAAAAAATTGCGACAATTGTTTTTGCTTGCTATAGTTCTTTTCCACTAAATCTAAAGAGATAGATGTGAAAAGTAAATGGGTTAGCTGGCTTTGGGATAGCTGGTGTTTATTATCATTAGTAGGTATATGGCCGCGTTTCATTGAACCAAGGCTATTAGCCATCACTAAAGTAGATCTTTTTACAGCGCGCTTATGCAGCAAGTTAAATGGACTGAAAATTCTTCAATTTAGCGACCTTCATTGGAACCGTTCTTTTTCTCCTGCTTTTCAGTCTAAAATAATTCATAAAATGAAACAGTTAAAGCCCGATCTTATTGTCTTTACTGGAGACTTTATTGTACGTTCGCAATTACAAGATCGTGAAGGGCTTTTAAGTTTTTTAAACAAGATAAAAGCGCCCTATGGTTGTTTTGCTGTCTTAGGCAATCATGATTATGCTTCTTATGTGACAATCAATGAAAATGGGGATTACGACATAGAAAAAGAGGAAGAAAAAAATATCATTTTAAGGGGGTTCAAAAGACTTTTTTTTAAAACAAAACTTTCCAGAAAAATTTCTAAACAAGCTAAGGAAATTGCTGTGCACTCCCAGCTAAAAGAGTTGCTTAGCAAAACTTCTTTTCAGCTTTTGCATAATGAAAATAGATTGCTACAAATTAAAGGTTGCCTATTAAATATTTGTGGGCTGGGTGAATATATGCTAGGGGATTGCCTGCCTAAGAAAGCATTTTTTAAATACCAGCAGTCGGCTGTTGGGATTATTCTTACGCATAATCCAGACGCTATTCCTAGCCTGCTTCACTATCCAGGCGAATATGTTTTATGTGGTCATACTCACGGTGGTCAAGTGAATTTGCCCTGGATTTGGAAGAGACTAACTAAAATGGAGCAGCTAAAGTTCAAACGGGGCTTAAAACAGGTTAAAGGAAAACAAATTTATATTAATCGCGGGGTAGGTAGCCAAATGCAATTTCGCTGGTTTTCTCTACCAGAGCTAACTCTATTTACGCTAAAGGCCAAATGAATTTTTCTGACAGACAGCTCTTTCACCCTTTTAGTTTAGTTTTACTTTCCGGCGGAGTAGGAAAGAGAGTGGGGTCTAGTTTGCCTAAGCAATATTTACCGCTTAACAAACAGCCGGTGATTTGCCACTCTTTAAAAGTTTTTCTTGCTATGGAAGAGTTAGAAGAAGTGGTCGTTGTTTGCCAAGAGCAATACCATGATTTGATCAGCCAAGAGCTAAATAAAAGAGAGATTCATTTTGCCACCCCTGGCATGCGAAGGCAAGACTCTCTTTATGCAGGGCTGAAAGCTCTTCAAGATAGGCCAAAGCAGCTGATTTGTGTGCACGATGCTGCAAGGCCTCTTATTGACGCTACGCTTGTGCGACGGGTTGTAAAAGAAGCGAGTCAATATGGCGCGGCTGTAGCTGCAGTCCCTGTGAAGGCTACAGTTAAAGTAGCCGATGCTCAAGGCTGTATCCAGCAAACTTTAAATCGCGAGCAACTATGGGAAATTCAAACCCCGCAAGTCATTCGTAAGCAGTTACTAATGCAAGGCTTTGCTCATGCTTTTTCTCAACATCTTACGGTGACTGACGACAGCTCTTTAGTAGAAAAAATAGGTGGTGTAGTTAAGATCGTAGAAGGTAGTTATCATAATATAAAATTAACCACAAAAGAAGATCTTGCATTTCTTCAATACTTTATAGAAAAAAATGATCTGTTATAAGTTAACGATTGCTTATGAAGGCACTAATTATAGTGGGTGGCAATTCCAAGTCAACGCTCCTTCTATTCAAGAAGAGCTGCAAAAAGGGCTGGCTAAACTTTTACGTAAGCAAAAAGTTACAGTGATAGGCTCTGGCCGTACGGATGCAGGCGTGCATGCAAAAAGGCAAGTAGCCCATTTTCATCACGGTGATACAGTGGATTTAAACCTGTTGGTCTTAGCTTTAAATGGCATTTTACCTAAAGATATTCGTGTAATAGAGGCGCAAGTTGCACCCGATGGGTTTCATGCTCGTTATAGCGCTACTGGCAAAATATACCATTACTACATTCATCTAGGCCGGGTAATGGATCCATTTCGTAGAAACTACTTTGCACATGTTTATTTAAATTTTGATTTTTCTTTACTGCGCCAAGCTGCGCAAAAGTTTTTAGGGACTCATGATTTTACCTCTTTTGCTAACGAAGCGCATAAAGGAGCTAGTGCCAAAAATCCTATACGTACCCTTTATCGGCTAGATATCATTGAAGAAGAAAATGGTCTGCATTTGGAGTTTGAGGGCAATGGATTTTTATATAAAATGGTAAGAAATATTACCGGGCTCTTAATTGATATTGCTACAGGCAAAAGACGCTTGGAAGAAATTGAAGAAATCTTTCAAGCAAAAGATCGGCAAAAGTCCAGCAAGGCAGCACCGGCTAAAGGACTTGTTCTAATTTGCGTAAAGTACGGCAAGAAGGATAATTTTTCTCATTAATTTTTTTAAAACTGGGATAGTAGTGGAGTTGATTTAAATCAAAATGATTTAAGTAGCTGAAATGATTGGCGCAAATTAAAACCGGTAGAGCCCTTGTTTGTTTAAGAGCAGAAAAACCTTTAGGAGAGTCTTCAAAGCCAATTATTTTATCGGTTGATTTGGCATGTTTTTTAATTGCATATTCATAACATTCGCAGTGAGGTTTAGGTTTTGAGTAGTGCTCTCTTGTCACCCAGTAAGGGATAAGATTTAAAATAGGAAGTTGTTGACGGATAAGCTCGATAAATAAAAAAGGGGAGTTAGTAACAACGCAGCTAGGAATAGCTGCATGAGCTAAAGCTTTTAAAAGTGGCTCTGCTCCTTCCATCAACTGCGTTTGGCCTTCTTTGATGAGCTCTAAAAGGATCTGTTTTTTTTCTGCGTAAAGCACTTCCCAGTTAGGTTCTTGTATTTTTAGCTCAGGAAATTGAGTATAAATAGCTTCTTTAATTCCGGTAGAAGAGTGATGAGCGGCAGCAGAAAATGTGGAAAAGTCCCATTTCAAAGAGATATTTCTATTTTCGCACATACGCCTGTAAGCGCGAAAGTGAAGCTCTTCTGTATTGACAAGAAGGCCATCGAAGTCAAATAAAAATAGTTGATAGTGATAAATCCACTGCATATTAAGCCTTTTGTTGCTGTAAATGATAACGTAAATTGCCATAAAGGACAAAAAGTAATGAAGAAAATAGCTGCAATATTGCTGATAGTAGTAGGGGCGGTATTAGTACAAGGTTGTCGCTCTTCGCCACCTCAAAAGCGCGCAGTAGTCAAAAAAGAACAGCTTTATCGCAGCGACAGCAAAGAAGCTTTTGTTATTTCTCCTTCTGTAAAAACTCCGCGTCTTCCTTACCCTTGGCAACAGCAATTCCCAAATAAATTTCCTAAGATTACCAAAGAGTTTTTTAGATGCAAAGGGGACTTTTCTCATCCAGCTAAAGTAGTAGAAACAAAAAATGGACTCCAACACTATCTCGACTGCGCAGGAACAGATCAGCATAGCTTGCCCATCCGAGATGGAAAAGAGTTTGTCTATCCTATTTTAATTGATCTGCTTAACTACTTACAACAAGTTAGCAGGCAGCGCCTTTTTATCACTTGCGGACACTGCTGTCCTACGCATAATACCTACCTCAATCCCGCTGCTACTAACCAAACCTCTAAACATCTTTTAGCAGCCGAGGTGGACTTTTATATGGAAAATTTAGAACAGCAGCCGGAAAAAATCGTAAAATGGATTCAAGACTATTATCAACAAAATCCTAAATACCAAAATTTGAGCGAATTTTTGACTTTTAAGCGATTCGAAAATATGGATAAGACAAATGTAAAAATTGCTCCTTGGTATAATAAAGAAATTTTTATTAAGCTTTTTCAAGCTAAGGAAGGCAGAGATGATGATAACTGTCATCATTACCCTTATATTTCCATTCAAGTCCGCTACGATTGGGAGCTGCAAGAAACAGTTCACTATAGCTGGGAAAAAGCTTTTAAAGGGTTTTATCGACGCTAATTTTTTTCTTTTATCAAATCTTAAAAGCAGCTATATTAGTCGCTAAATGCCGATGTGGCGAAATGGTAGACGCGGTAGACTCAAAATCTACTTCTAGCAATAGAGTGCTGGTTCGAGTCCGGTCATCGGCAATTCACCGGACGCTTTCCCAAATAGGAAGCGTCCTTTATCATTTTAACCAATGAACCGTAAATCCCCTTCCTTCAGTTAGGGGACAGAAGGTGGCTAGCTAGGCGTCTTTTGTTGATCTATATATTTTTTTACAATTTCTAGCGGGGCGCCACCACAGCTAG
>CATLPS010000017.1 GCA_950054535.1 uncultured Chlamydiae bacterium
ATCGGCAATCAAAGAGGCCGTATGAAAGTATTCTACTGCTATGGCAGCTAAAGAGACATCTATCTTCCGTTTTAGAGCCTGGGCAATAATAAAAACAAGTGCTGGCCGAAATCGCTTTCCGCCACTCATCAATGCATAAGAGCAAGCTTCTTTTAATTTTGTTTGTGGGCCTAAATAAGGAAGATTTTTAGTTAATGCATCTTCTACAAGTTTTTTATAGGGATCTAAAAGAGCAGAAACAGACATAGAAATAAAACTAGTCATAGGTAATCCCTTTATCTAAAGGGATGATGGCAACTTCTTGGCAGGCTTTTATTAATGAGCGCTGGGGAATCCATCCACTTATGTTTAAACAAGGATGGCAAATAGTCTCTTTTCCTACTATAGTACCGGGATTAAGAACGCAATTACAGCCAATTTGCACTTTATCTCCAATGATCGCGCCCAATTTACGTCGATGAGTAGCAATTTTTTGTCTGTTTAACCTTGCCACTATCTCTTGTTGATCTAGCCTAAAATTGGCACATTTTACTCCAGCTCCCAAATTGACGTTATTTCCAATAATGGAGTCCCCTACATAAGCAAAATGCGCTGCATGAGCCTTAGATAAAAAGATAGAGTTTTTCACCTCTGTGTCGTGACCAATCACAACTCCTTGTTCGGCAAGTACATTTCCTCTAATGTAGGCGCCATGTCTAATAGTAGAATTCGCGCCAATCCAACATGGCCCTTTGATCCAAGCGCCCGCTTCTACTGTACTTCCCTCTCCAATATAAATTTCTTTTTCATTTACTAGATACGCTTTTGCAGAAACTTTTCCTAAAATCTTTCCTAAAGCAAGAGATTTTAGGTAGTGCTCTAGCTCATCTAAAGCTTGCCAAGGATAGACCATTTTTTTTAAGAAATGGCCATGCATACAGTTTGTTAAATGAAACAGCTCTAGAATAGTCAAAATTTCCAAAATGGTACTTGTCTAAAAAAACTTATCATAAAACTTTCCACACCTTTATCTCAAGAAGAATACTTTCTATTTAAATTATTCTTATTCTTCAGAAAGTGTGGATTTGTTCATAAATAGCGTTGTTTTTCTCTATGATTGGCCCGTTTATTGCTTGTTTATAAGTAAAACAAAAATCAAAAGATATACACAACACCAAAAGATTTGCGCAAAAAAGGAGCCACTTATAAACGAAACTTCTACGGTTATGCACAAACTTTTTACACATTGGCAAAACAAAGAGTTTTTAAATTAATAAATTAATGTTATTATAAATAAATAAGAGTTTTTTATTTATTTGATTTGAAAAAAGGTTATAAAATGTTTAAAGATCAAATTGACTTAAATAATTTTTATAAAAATTTAATTAACAATAAATTCGTTAATTACACTTATGAAACTGTAACTATTCAACTGGCATTGGTAGAAGATGGGCAGTCTATTGTGTTAACAGCTTTGATTTATAGCGGTGATGGCTATATCCCCCCTAGCGTAAGAGATTCCATAAATAAAGAAGTTGCTACCAAACAAATATCTTTTGTTATTGATGAAAAAACTCATCAAATTTATTTGCGCCATTTACAAAACATTTTTTCATGGCAACTGCTTAATCAACAGGAATTTTTTTCTATTTTAGAAACATTTAGTGAATCAGTGGAAAAATGGCGTCTTTTGCTGGATCAAAAAGATCGTAATGATTTGATCTACGTTACATCCAAAAAATAAAATTTTTAGCTTGCGCAAAAGCATTATCTATTTATTGCCAAATAACAAATTTCTTTATGTAGAAGCTTATTTAAATTTTTATCGTCTCACAGATACATTTTATAAAAAATATTTGTTCACAAGCCCTTAGTTTCTAAAGAAGAAGAGAAAAAATATATAAAAATATTCTTCTTCTTTAGTCATTGTGGATTTGTTTATAACTTTTGTGGATATTGTTTATAATAAATAAGGTGAAAACAAAAAGTCTTTTCTAACTAGTTCTAAAGTGGTTTTTTACTATTTACTTTAAAGAACATTAATTAAAATTAGATCTTTATAAATGTTGATAAGTCGTTGATAAATTGTAGATAACATTTGGTGAAATGTTCAAAAGCTTTTGATTTAAGCAATTTATCAACAAAGCATACTTTAGTTATGATCAATTTATCGACAAAAGTAGCAATAAAAAGAGTAGTTTTTTGTTAGACGCGATATAGAAGCTTATGCTAAGCTCATGGCTACCAATAAAAATAGACAAATGAATTCAAAAAATCGCTAGGTGCAATATGGATATTGCTGAAAATCATGTCGTGCGCTTCATCAGTATTACCAAAAAAAAAGGTGTACTATACGCTAATTTTCGCGTGAAAGGGGTGAAGGGAGGAGCTACTTACAGCTCTTCTATTAGCGTAGATATCGCCCAAGCAGAAGTAACTGCCGCAGATCCCTTAGAAACAATTATTGCCGAATGCGGCCGAATTGCAGAGCGGATGTTTGAGATGAAGCTGCAATTTGAAGGACTTGCAATGGTCTAAATTCTTATCTGGGTGTAGCGCAGCTTGGCTAGCGCACTTGCATGGGGTGTAAGAGGTCGGAGGTTCGAATCCTCTCACCCAGATTCTTTTCTTCCAAGGACTTATGAAGGCTTGACCGCTTTTCTTAAGTCCTTTTTTTTTATCCCTCGTGGCAGACATGTGACAGGTAATGTACAAATCAAAATGACATTCTTCAATCCTTAAGAGGTTACAAAATATGAGCTTTAGCCAAGATGTATGTCTTATAAATGCAAGCCTGTACAATATCGAAAATCTTATCTTAAATTGGGGGGAAGCTGCCGGGCCTTTTTTATCAATAGAACCGCTAATGCGATATATCGCAGAGCTGCATAAACCTCTACAAGATAAAATTGTCGATTTAATCAAAAGTGATAAGTCTACAAAAAATAAGCAATACGTTAATTACTGGGATTGCAATCCAAAATATTTGGTTGCTGCAATCGAATCAAGATTTAGCAATAAGATCCAGCCAGAAGCCCTTATCCAAATTTGCAAATACCCTACATTGAGAGATAAGTTTTTACATGGAAATTTTATCGCGCTTATGGAAATCATGGCGGTTGAGCCTTCTAGTCGGATGCAAGAAAGCTCCGGTAAGAGAAAAAGGCTAAAACCCGGAGAAATTTACGAATCATTTTTAAGCATGGAAAGAAATGATGTTTTTGGGAAGTTGCGTATTTACTCAGCGCATGTGACAAGTGCTTTAAAAGCGGTAGCTCAAAGTTTAGCAACACATTGATGCTAAAAGCTTTGATATACTCAATCTAACCCAAGAAATCTATTCCTTCTAGGTTGATTTCTATGTTTAGTCAAATCATTGACACATCTATTCTAATTAAACACGGGTGTCAATAATCTTTGAATGTCTCCTTCAATGTATTGATTAGGTTTCCAGCCAGTGACTAATTTATCAAACAGGAATGAATCGCAAGCATTCAAACAAAGCCCTGTAATCGAAGCTTCTACTATAGGCATCACGCAACCTGCTGCTATGCCTAGCCCATTACAAATAGTAAATCGAAGGATTTTTCGTGGTAGGGTTTTGATAAACGATTTTTGACCAATTGCTTTAGAATACTCTTTCAATAAATCCGAATCGGGGGGTAGCTTAACAATCCACTCTTTATATTTGCGTGATCTTTCCAGAGTTTTCATTAATTCATCAGGATGCACTCTGCCTGCATTGATAGCCTCTCTTATTGCTTTCCCAATCATCGAAAAAAAACCCTTGGAAACGATCCAGTTTTCTATTACTACTAAGGCTTTTTTCAACTAAATAATCCAACTTATTCATCCCGAACGATTTTATGCTGATTTGGGCTGGAAAGGATGATGATTGGCTAGGAACCAAAACTCCCTCTGCTCACTCCAGAAATTTCCTATCTTATGAAGAAGCAAAGAATTTTGTTCATAAACTAAATTTAAGAAGTCGAACCGAGTGGAATCAATACTGCTCTGGCAAGATACTAAACAAACCGGTTTTGCCTAATAATATTCCCAAAGACCCCGTGACTGTCTATAAAAACAAGGGATAGGGAGGCTTAGGAGATTGGTTAGGAACGAATACAAAAGCTACGCACCTTCGTGAGTATTTACCTTTTAACTACGCACGAAATTTTGTCAGAAAATTAAATCTAAAAGAAAGGGATGATTGGAAGGCTTATTGTAATGGTCATTTTGAATTTTCCCTTTTACCAGATAATATACCTAAAGCCTCTTGGATTGTTTATAAAAATAGTGGTTGGGTAAGCTTATCTGACTGGTTAGGCTCATAAAAATATTCAGAACCTACCCATTTGACTAAATTGGGTTGATTTTGTAGAATTTGGACATGGGACATTCAAAATACGCCAAACAGTTAGAGCCTTTTCGGCAAACTCCTTTCTTCACAGCTAAGCAAGCAGCTAATGAAGGTGTGCCTAGGCAAGCGCTTGCTTATTTAGTCAAAAAGGGCTCCCTTGAAAGAGTTTATCCTGGAACTTATCGCTTTGCAGAATACGAGCCTCAAGTGGATTTTCAATGGGAAAACTTGGGGCTAGTAGCTGCAAGTATTCACGATGGGGTGATCTGCTTGATTTCCGCTCTCTGCTACTACGAGCTAACAGATCAAGTAATGAGAGAAATTTGGATCGCCGTTCCCCACGAATCTTATGCCCCTAAAAGACCGAGTACAAAAATCATTAGAATGCGTAACATCTCTCTGGGAAAAACCGAAATTATTTTAGGGGAATATAAGGTCAAAATTTTTGATCAAGAACGATGCATTGTCGATGCCTTTCGCTACCTTAGCAAAGAAATCGCTATCAAGGCCCTTCAAAGATACTTCAAAAATGCTACCAATAAAGCAGATTTGAAAAAATTAGGCGCCTACGCAAAAAAACTACGGGTGGATATCACTCCTTACATATTATCCTGCACAACATGACAACAGATTTAGAAAAATCATTTAAAGCTAAGCTTAGAGATATTGCAAAAGAAAAAAATCGAGATCCTTCAGATCTTTGGCAAACTCTCACATTAGAGCGTTTCTTGGTCCGCTTAGCCAGGTCGAAATATCGGGATCAATTTATATTGAAAGGTGGCATCCTCCTGTCTAAATACCTAGAAATAGGAAGAGAGACAACTGACTTAGATTTTTTAGCTAAAAAAATCAGTAATCAAGTTTCATTTTTGCAGGTTGTTTTTGAAGAAATAGCGGGGACTGATCTCAATGATGGATTCATCTTTACAGAAGTGAAGGCTAGCGAACTGACTCACCCTCACATGGGCTATCCTGGCGTAGAAATTTCGATGATGGCTTACTTTGGACGTACTCGATTTAAGGTGGCGATAGATATTGGTTTTGGAGATATTGTTGAGGCTATTTCGTATAAAATTAAACTCACAAACTATTCAAAAGGCAATCTTTTTGAAGACAGTGTGGAGCTGGCTTGCTATCCAAAAGAATTCATCTTTGCTGAAAAGTTAGAGACCATCATTCATCGAGGGTCTTTCAATAGCCGTATGAAGGATTTTCATGACATCTTTTCTATGATATTTTCATCTACTCTTCCTTCGTTTGAAAGCTTAGAAAGTATTATTAAAATTGTGTTCGAACATCGGGAAACAAAGTTACTTTTGCCAATTTCTTTTCAAGAAGATGAACTCGTCCGCATGCAAAATTTTTGGGTAGAGTATTTGAAGAATTTGCGCACAGAAAGCATGGAAGCCCTTCCTCCTTCATTTTCCGAGCTGTTAATGAAAATTAATTATTGGCTTGAAGTGAATACCAAGCTAAGCAACAATGTTAAATAAATCTACAAATCCTAACCAAATTCAATTTTTGGGTAGGATTTGTAGAAGTTGATATCCTACAGGAGGTATAACTTTTTTCTGTGGTATTCTGTGGCTATTATCAGATAGCTCCCCAACCATGGACTGCAAAACAACACTTTCCTTTTACAAAGCATCTATAAAGCCTTGGCATATCATGAGCAAAAGCCTCTTCATCAATGTAAATAATGGATCGACAAAGATTTTTATAATCTGCAATTTTATTTTGAAATAGTTGCCGTTTTTCTGGACAAGCTTTAGGATGATGAAGGCTTTTTTTTATGGGTAATATTAAGGTGCTTCCATGCAAAACGAATTCCGGCACGACTAACAGACAACCGTTTTGCTCGCTCATACATATAAGCATCACATATAAGCATCAAGGTATTTCTCAACATCTTCAAACAGAAGATCATGATGAATTTTTGTTGGAAGATTTGCTGCGGCTAGAGTTTTTTGGACCAAAAAAATACGCTATTAATGCTTACTCCAACTCTCTTTGCGACCTTAGAAAAGCTTAAGTTTTCTTGTTGCTTTACTAAGAGTACTTTCTTACGGAAATCAATCAAATATGTCATTTAATGAATCTGACATTGTGCAACAAAATATTGATGCAAATCAAGACAAGAGATATTCTTAAGGCAGATTTTTCAGTTTAAGGTGAGATGAAATAAAATTAGATAAAATAGGAAAAAACTTGCATAGGGTGTAAGAGGTCGGAGGTTCGAATCCTCTCACCCAGATTCTTTTCTCTCAAGGACTTATGATAAGCTCAGGCAGCTTCTCTTAAATCCTTCTTTTTATCGGGTTGTGGATCATGCCCAAAAACTTTTCTCTTTATATAGCAAAAAAAGTAAGGATATTCCTCATGATAGGCTCTTTTTTAGCAAATCCTTTTGGCATGAATGGTGATGCAAGCCAAAACCTTTCTTTATCTCATTCACCTCAGCCAGTCATTTTTTCTGAAGTAAAGGGTATCGAATGGGTCAAAAAATGCATGCAGCAATATCCAGAAATTCTTTGGTTAGCCGATGCGGAAGTACGCAAAACGGAAGAAGGACAAGCAACGGAAAGTAGCTCTTACTCCGAACAACTATTTGGTCAAAAATTTATTGAATTTGACAGGACAATGATGACGCTTCGCTGTTTGCAGTTGATCCTTGATGGCAGCGAAAATGCTTATCAAGAATTTACAGTGGATCAGCCAAGCGGCGCAAAACTTTCACAGACGAGCTTTGAAAGATTACACGCCCAAGGAGTCGAGTTAATAAAGTCACGATACACTGGCATGTCTAAGTTAGAAATAATTCAGGCCATGGAAGCTTCTCTTGTACTTGGAGATATGGGTAAGAGCGGCAAAGCAAGAGGAATTTTTAATTCTTATGGTGCTAACGCCCCTGATCACGATGATTTCCATGGAGAAGCTATGCAAATCTTGGAAAGTTATCCTAACCTTTGCCCTACATTTGACAAGTTAACCCCATTAGCTAAAAAATTACTCATGCAAACAGCAAATCTTGCTCACTATGGTCATGTGACACATCTTGAAGGCGGACCGAGTATGTTTTTGGGGTTAAAACAAAGTAATCTTTCTTTTTCCCCTATAGCTTTCGCGTTTGACTTTTTTGTACATACTTGTGATGTCGCTGGAGCTCTAGGCCATGTAAATAATCGATCTTCTTTAGTCTATACTGAATTTTCTCATCAAGCTATGCAAGCTGTTATGGCTGCTTGCAAGATTCTTTTTGATTCTCAAAAAACTGAAGTTGATGCTTACAATACCTATTTAAAAATCAGAGCTGATTGGCTTGGCCTTAATGATCAAAGTAGAATAGATCGCGCTCTAACACGCGTGGGGGCTATGCTTCGACTATTTACGGCTGAAGATGGTAGCCTTTTAAAAAAAGCTATTCTTAAATTGGATTTAGAGCAACAGATCAAGATACTCGTGCAATTAGATATAAAAGAAGGGGAAGAGCTTAAGCGTACTCCGACATATATGCCTGCTGTTTTAGTAAACCTTTCTAATCATTCTCAGCTAGGGCTAACACGGGAGGAAAGAATTTCCCAAGCTATTATTTTAGGACTTCCTTTTCTGGCAAACGTTTTGGAAAAACATAAGCAGTCTCTTTCAGAGAGAAAGGCCGATCCGCAGATTCCTTTGAATTTTAACCAGGCAGCAGCAGTCGCAAAAGAGAGACCACAGGCTCTTCTTAATGAATTCATTATCGATCAAGAGGGAAATGTATGCATCATAGAATAATCAATCCAATCAGACATGGCCTCCTTCTCCTTACAGTTTTACTTGCTGGTGGAGCTTTCTCCCTATCTGCCTCCTGCGATTTATATCGAAAAGTAAAAGCGGTTATCTTTGATTGTGATGGAATTTTAGTTGATACAGAATATTTGAAATTTTTAGCATGGCAAGAAGCCTTGGCCAGCTACAATGTTGATTTTTTCATCGAAGAGTACATGCCACTTGTTGGGCATAGCTCAAAAAATATCCTTATAATGATTGAGCAATCAAAACAATTGAAGCTGCCGGAACAAATAATTGATTTAAAAAATGACAAGTATAAGGATCTGCAAAAACAAGGAGTAAAGGCAATTCAACCGATGGTGGACTTTGCTAAAGCCCTCTCAGAAAATAAAGAAAGGCTAGCCTTAAAACTAGGTCTTGCCTCTTCTGCTCCAAAAGAAGAAATTTTGATTAATCTGAAGCAAGTTGGTTTAGAGAATGCCTTTGACTTGGTAATTTCTGGTTCTGATGACTTAGAAAAGTATATTGATGAAGAAGGCAAAAATAAACCAAAACCCTATATTTATATTGAAGCAGCTAAAAGGTTGAATATTTTTCCAGAACTTTGTTTGGTTTTTGAAGATACCGCCGCCGGTGTAGAGGCAGCAGCAGGCGCTGAAATGACTGTCATTGCCGTGCCCAATCAATTCACCATTCATCAAGATTTCTCTAAGGCATCAGCAATGCTTTTTTCTCACGAGGAATTGCCTAGCATTGAGATTTTCCAAAAATAATCTCAACACGTAAACGATAAATAAAAGGAAGCTATGTCCTATACAATTGTCTCAACGCCCCTTAGAGAGCGAGCCATAAAATAGGTAAAAGTTTCACAAGCTCTTTACAGCGACTATCAACCCAACGATTTACTCACAAAAGAGGGGACATCTTCTTCACACATTACTGTTGCGCAGTTTGAGTGTGAGTCATCCAATCCTTGCATAACAGGTGTGGGTAAAAGTGTGCGAAAATAGATCATTAAAAACTAAAAAACCTAACCGCATTTTATATTTGGGTAGGTTGTTTCTAAATGAATAAATTAAAAATATTGTATCAGATATTCTTTTGGTGGTGGCAGTTTATCTCTTGGTGATTTACGCACATTATCCGATAAACAAAAAATGATATTTACTTTGATATATTACAGTGGATAAAAGATTGATTTATCCGGCCAAATCAAAATTGTATTTGAGCTTGCTAAGAAAAAATCGAACCAAATCAAAAATTTTGGTTAAAAGATAACCACTGCTAAATTTTTAGAACTTTATCGGGTTTTGCAATAAAGTAAAAATTATTTAGATTTGAGAAATGAATTTTTTAGTCAAGTTCCTTAGCCTGTAAAGCAAGCTGCTGCCATCTTGCTGCAAATTCTTCTTCAGAAATGGTCTTTGATGGATATTTCTGAGCACCTAAAAAATGCAATCCTTGATATGGAATTGGGTGATCCATTTTTTGTATAGCAGCTTCCAAGCTTTTCAAGTTATCTTCTCTATCATCAACAAAAATAATCTTTTCTGGTAAAAAGTTTGTTTTTTTCAGGAAAGATAAAAAGGCATCCCCTTTTGAAACTGTGGTTCCATTGACAAAGAGCACGCCGTCTACATAAGTGGAATAATTGTCTCGATAAGAGGCAAGATCATTAAAAATAAGAGACTTTGGATAAGGCGCTGATTTGGAAAAGTCTATTCCTAAAAGTTTTAAATTTTGAATGCGCCACGTTTCCATATTTTTTATTGGTCCAAACGCTCCAGTCAGATTAGCTGTCAGAGCAATCGCTGGAACTCCTTTTTGGCTGAGACTATTCAAAAACTGAGGAGTACATTCATCGATTAAAACCGGTTCTGAGCTAATTGTCATGAGGCTCAAAAACATCATCTGCTTTTCTGTGGGTACATCTTTCATGATGCGCTTAGCTACTGCCCCAAAACGTTTTATATTGGCCATTTGAAATGCTGGATCGCTCGGTTGTACTAACACCATATCAACGTCAAAAATTGCTAATGTTTTTGAGTTTGCTTTATTGAAATAATCGATCACTTCTTTCATGTCGTTAACTTGTATGATTTGCGCGTGGCATGAAAAAATGCAAAGCGAAATGAAAATTGTAAAATAAAAACTTTTCATTTTTTATCCATCTACCTGTTTTGCGATTGTGACATCGATTTTACTCTTTAAATCTTTTTTGAGATAGTCAAGGTAAGTGTTTTTTATCCTAGTTTAGAAAATTAAATCTCTGAAATTAAATTTCTGAGAACAATTGTATAAAAAAGAGGCGCTCTTGTTTTAACTCTTAAAGATTGTTGGGTAAGCCTTAAGTTTTTCGAGGAATATCGTTTCATTTTTTAATCTTTTGACATCACTGTAGCAGAATTTGCAAAGGCAAAAGTTTCCATCGCTTTTTTTAAGCTTTTGTGTTGCGTTGCAGGGGGGTGCCATTTACAAAAAACTTTCCTGATATTACCACTTATTTTTTTGATAAAAAAATAAAAATTTTGTAAGGCAAGCTAAAGCCTATTTATTTTTAAACTTGCTAAAACAACTTTTAATAAATACAAGACTTTTACTTTTTTCATCTAGCATGCAAAATAATTTCACTTTAAAATAAAAAAAAGCCCATCCGCTTTAAATAATCGTTTTTTTTAAAATTAATTTAAATGGTTTTATGTCACCACAAGTTTTGCAAAACAGGCAGTTCTTAGTTATTTTAACGATTGTCTTTTTAGGTTTTTTAGGAATCTCTATTCCTTATCTGATCTTTCCTGCTCTTTTTTTAAATGTCGATTATTTGATTGTGCCTGTAGCTTGGGGACAGACGGCCCGTTCTGTTTTTTTAGGCATTACTTTAGCGGCTTATCCGATGGGCCAGTTCATTGGATCGCCTATTTTAGGTTCGCTAGCCGATGACTATGGCCGTAAGGGTCTTTTATCGGCTAGCTTAGTTATTGCGGCTATATGCAACCTTTTAACGGGATTTGCCATTACATGGCAAAATCTAGCTCTCCTTATTTTAAGCCGTTTTTTAGCGGGCGTTATGGAGGGAAACATTGCTATTGCGCGGGCGATGGCTACTGACCTTACTACTATCTCTCGGCATAAAACATTTGGTAGAATTAATGCCGCCGCTTCTATTGCTTTTTTGATCGGACCTCTTTTGGGCGGAATGATGACAGATAAAAATCTCCATCCGGGCTTTACGCTCTCTACCCCTTTTTACGCTATCTGTACTCTTTTTTTCTTCTTAGCAGCTCTTGCGGCTATTATTTTAGAAAATTCAAAAAAATCGCGCGCGCAAAAACAGAGTTTTTTAAAACGAATCAATATCTATCAGAGGCTTTTGAATCTTTTTGATAATAAACGGCTTAAATTTTTACTAATCACCTCTACCTGTTTTACTTTAGCTGTCGATATTTTTTATGAATTTGGCCCAGTTTACTTAACTTTAAAGTGGAGCCTGGGGCCACCTCAGCTAATTTTTTATAATGCGATTTTATGTTTTGCTTTAGCTGTGGGAAATGGCTGGCTACCAGACTTTTTATCACAAAAAATTTCCAATCGCGTTGCCATTTCTTACGCTACTCTTTTATTTCCGATGCTTATATTTGCGATGCTTTTTGTCAATTCACCAGCTGTGATGATGCTACTATTTGGACTGAGCGGTCTATTAATAGGGGTGGTGGTGACTTTATTGACGGTAAAAATTTCCAATGCAGTTTCTGATGAAGCTCAAGGCGAAGTGATGGGTGTACAAATTGCTTTGCGAGTATTAGGCGATGCAATGATTTGTCTATTAGGTGGGCTACTACTCCTTTTTTCTATTAAGCTAGTTCTTACTATGTCTATTGTCATTGCATTGCTGTGCTTTAGTTACTATCAAAAAAATCGCTAAGGGATTACCAATTCATGGTTATTTTGAAAAAAAATCTTCCACAAACTCTTTTTTATTTTTTGATAGCTTTGCTGATTTGTCTGGGAGGCGGCTGGCTAACGGGAATAGTCACTCAGCAAGGAATAAAAAGTTGGTATCCTGCTCTTATCAAGCCTAAAGGGACCCCGCCTAATCTTACTTTCCCAATTGTTTGGTCATTGCTTTACTGCTTAATGGCATGGGCTTTGACCCTTCTTTGGTTAAGTCCAAAACCTAAGAAGAGAGCGCTTTTTTTATTCGCCATTCAGCTTACTTTAAACTTTTCTTGGTCTTTGCTCTTTTTTTACTTTCAAAGTCCTTTTGTTGCTTTGATCGATTTGTCGCTACTTTGGTTTTTTATTTTTCTTACTTTTTTTGCTTTAAGAAGGCACTCGCTTTTAGCAAGCTACCTTTTTCTTCCTTACTTTGCATGGGTAAGTTACGCTTTTTATTTGAATCTATTCATTTGGCTGAAAAACTAAGAAAGGCTTTTTTTTAAAAAAGCCTTAAAAATTTATTTAACTATACAGGCAGGCCGATAAAATCTGTAATTGTGATTCTTTTTAATACTTTCCCATCGTTGTAGGGCCGTTGATCTATCCTTTCTCCAAATTGAAAATTATAGAAATTGATGGTTACCTCTCTTCCTTCTAGTTGACTTCCAAACTCCTGTTCGAGTAAAAACTGACAGTCAGTTAAAAAACTGTTTTGCTCGTTAAAATAATATTTTGATTCATCATTTGGTAAAGAAAAGACAATGTGAATGGGTCCTTCTTTTGCCAAAGCATTTTTCACTGCATTTTTTATTAAAAAATAGCCTTCTAAATATTGTAATAAAGAATAACTTTTACTTGCGTCCTTTGCAAAAATAGGCTGTAAAACACTACAGTGATCATCAAAAAGCTCTGCGATAGTAATACCGCTTTTGCGAAAAGGCTGGCTTGACTTTTTTAAACTTTCATTTGTAAAAAGATGGGCCTTAAAATAATCTGCCACTTTTTGATCTTTTACTTCTTGTAGTTCTTGAAAAAAAGTGGAAGAGAAAAGACATTGAACGCGCTCCATTGCAAAGTCATTGATCATTTTAGCACAGCGGTTTGTTTTCAAAATTGTAACATTTTTATTAAAAAGCGCTCCCCAAGCGGTTAAGTCCATTAATAAACAAGAGCTTTGATTAGGAAAAGATAAGATTGTTTTGATCATTTCTTGGTAAAAGGAAGTTCCCCCTTTTTTTAATCCATGAGAGCCAATATACCATAAAAAAACCTGCGGAGAGGGGAGCTGAGAAATTTTTTCTAAAACTAATTCCATGCTCAAATTTTCTTCTCTAAAAATGGACAAGTTAAATGGGGGTGTTTTTGAAGAGATTTCCGAACTGCTTTTGTCAATAGAGAAAGGGGGTATTTGGCCACTAATCATCGCTTTTTCCTCAGTTAAACTTAACTTTTGTTGTTTTTATTCATAGATTAATTAATAGTTTTTTAGTTTTTGATAAAATGCAGCTCACAAATTTTTTCAGCTAAAATTTGCAGGGGATCAAGGACATTAGCTGGCAATTTAAAGTGATCATTTAAAACCGAAAACTCGGTACATCCAAGAACAATTTGCCTCTCTTTATAATTTTCAAGAAGCGATATAAATTGATCATAAGTTTCTTTGCTCGGTTTATTGGCTACAATTTCATCAATTAAATGGTCGATTACTTTTTGAATAGCAAACTCTGGGTAGTCGCATTGAAAATAGGCTCGGTGAATTTGGTTGATTTTTGAAGTTGTAGAACAAAAAACTACCGGTTTTTGTCCAGGAGTAATTGCCTTGGCAACTTCTTCAATTAAATGAACAAATTGATTTGGTTTTTCAATTCCTTTTAAATAACAGTGTAGGGTATTGCAAGCAATTGCCCAAATCTCTGCTTGACTGCACTCTTTTTGAATGAGCTGAGTCAGTTCTGTTGTTACCTTTATTTTATTTTCGCTCTCTAGCATTTCTGAAAAAGGAAAGCTAAAAAGAGCGACATAAGGAAAATCTCTATCTCTTTTGCATTCATATTTTTTTTGGCAAAGACGCACAATTTGTTGGTTTAAAAGAATACCTGCTTCTGGTCCAGCTCCTCCAATGATGGCAACTTGCTTGGTCATCTGTCGAATCAAATGAAGCTCCTTAATATTTAAAATTTTAAGCGGCTTTAGCTCGCCAGGGCGAGCTAAAGCTTGGTCTATTTGGTTTTTTGATTTTACAAAGGTAGTGTAGCAATTCCGAGTTCTTTTGCCAAAGGAGATCCTATGATTTCCCTTAATTTACCAGTAGCCAATAGCTCTTTGGCTTTTGCGTAGAACTGTGGGAAGCCGGTCTCTTCTTTTATAGGAAGCGAAATCACTTGGCTAATTTGCTCAAATAACCTTTCAGAGACTAGCGTTTTTTCCAACGAACCATTTTCTTGTAAATATTTTTCTCTTGTCAAGCTGTAGGCTTGAGCAATTTGTACAAGATAAATTGCAGTGAGGTCTTGCAATAAAGAAAGCTGATTTAAAAGCTTGTCATTTGCTGAGTTACCATAACTGACAACATCTTCACTTTCATTTGCGCTTGTCAAATTAAAGTTAGTGGCAAAAGAGCCTGCAAGCTGGCAAATTCTTTGGGTTAAATCATTAGCTGTATATTGAGGAATCATAAAACCAGATCGCACACCCGCTTGAGAAGGATCGTGAATAAGGTAAATAGGAAATTGTCCTTTATTCCTAGCTGGATTATTAACAAACGTTAAATGCCTTTCTAAAACAATCGCAATTTTTGCCGTTAAAGCAGAAAGCTCTTCTGCAGTGGTAGCAATTACCTCTCCATGAAAATTTCCTCCTGAAAGTACGCACCATTTTTTATCTGCAAATTTAATGATGCGCTCAGAAGAAACGTCTGCGCTCACTTCCGCGCCTCTAAAAATGAGTGGGTTATCAGTAACAGCATCGAGTTCTGCAAAGACATTTTGACTCAAAGACAAAAATTCTGCTATTTTTGGACCAATAATTTGGGGAAGACAGCGCTGGCTATAATCATTTTGAATGCCTTTACGGTCGATAAAAGGAGATCCTTCTAACGACTGCTGCAGTAGGTTAGCTACAAAAATTTGCCCTGATTGATTTCTTACTTGATGAACAGGTAAATTAAAGGCGGCATCTACGGAACGCGTGGCATTTAGATAAAGGTTTAGCAAAGCAAAAATATTTTCATAGCTCTGCAGCTGCTTTAAATAGGCAGTTGCCAGCCCTGAGCCCATAAAAGAGGTGCCATTTGTTAGCGCTAGCCCTTCTTTAGCCAAAGGAACAAAAGGAGAAATTCCAGCCGCTTCTAAGGCGTCTTTAGCAGTCATCTCTTTTCCTTGATATTCCACTAAAGCATCTTCGCTTCCTTGCATTGCTCTGCCCAGCGCTGCTAATAAAGCAAGATCTCCACTTGCTCCTAATGAACCCATTTGAGGAATATGGGGAATAATGCGATGATTAATCATGGCAATTAAAGTTTCTAGACTTCTTTTTTGAAAACCAGAATTTCCTTTACTCAACGAGTTCGCGCGCAAAACCATTGCACCAAGTACCTGCTCAGCAGAGAGCATAGGTCCAATGCCGGCGTTATGGCTAAGAATGATATTATGGGAAAGCAGCGCTGTCTGTTCAGCAGAGACATCACATTCTCTTAAGTCGCCAAAACCTGTGGTCAGGCCATAGACCCTAATATTTTTCTCTGTTAAATAATTGATAAATTCACGCGTTTCATCCAACTTTTTGCCGGCTGAGGAAGACAAAAGTAGAGGAGCTCGTTGATGAACAATTGCATAAAAGTCTTCAATAGTAAAAACGCGCTTAGGATCAAGTTCAATCTCGCCTTCTTTGCTGCGAGTATGAATGGTAGCGCCTTTTTCTTTGTGCTTTAACATTGCATTTACTTTATGGCAAAGCGCTTCTTTAGAGGTGAGATTAGCTGTTTGCTTGCCTGCTGCTAAGTCGCGTACTACATAAGATCTTTCGCCCATGACAAGGACTGCTAAAGGAACTTTGATTTTAGCCGCATATGGCAGCTGTTTTTGAATTCCTTTTAATGTACCTAGATAAAGCTGAGTAGCAACTTTACTTTCTCTTAACCAGCTAGCAACTTCTGTTGCTTTTTCCGTTAATTCAAATTCTCTCATTAAGACTAAAACTTTAGCGGCTGTTTTTACCTCTTTTGGAATTGCTTGATGAAAGTTTAGTACTTGAAAAAGTCTAGAGAGTCCAATAGAACCCCCTACGCCTTGAATACCTGTCTTTGTTTCCGCAAAAGTATCTACCAGCTCATCATAGCGGCCGCCACTTGCGATACTGCCAAATTGCGGATAATCTTTAATAAAGGTCTCAAAAACAATTCCAGTATAATAGTTTAAACCTCTAACAATACCTGGAGCAAACTTAATCAAATCAGGATTGACCCCTGCTTTTTGTACCAAAGAGATAACTTTTGCTACTTGTTCAATATAGACTGAGCTCCTTTCTAAGCTTAAGCTCATTTGTTGAAAATCTTTAAAAGAACCTCTAAAGCTACAAACAGAGACGATTTGCTCAATCTCTTTGCAAGAAACGGATGGTTCCAGCTGGCAAAGTTCTGCTACAATTTGCTCTGGGGGTGTCTTATCTAACTTATCAATGACTCTTAATGCTTCTTCTAGGTTGGTAAAACCAGCTTTTTTGATCAAATGTTTAGGAATTTCAATATGGTTAAGATAAACTTCAAATGAAGGCACGCTTTTAATTTGACTTAAAGCAGAGACTAATACTGTGATACATTCGGCATCACAGGTTAGAGGCAAATTTCTGCCCACCGTATCTATATCTGCCTGGTAAAATCCATTTAAACGTCCAGTTCTAGTGCTTTCGGCGCGAAAGGATAAAGAGATATCGCGGCGTTTAAAAGGAAAAGAAAGCTTTTTTAAATTGTCTCTTATCCATAATGCAAAAGGTACTGTACGATCAAAAGCAATACCATATTTAGTTTGAGAGTTATCGCTTAAGTGGTTAACGGAAAAAATTTGAGCTTCTACTCCCCCTTTTACTAGTAAAAATTTACGATGCACAAAAGGAGGTAAATCTAGTGGATCAAAGCCAAAAAGGGCAAACGTGTTATCAATGATTTCTTTCCATTCCTTGAAAACAATCTGTTCTTCAAGAGAAAAGTCAGCAAATCCTTTTGCCGTACCAGGAATTTTTTTAAGCGGAATTTTTGCCTCTTTAGGTGGCATTCTCAATGCTAGTTCTTTTATTGCTGGACCTGAGCTAATCGGTGTAGTCATTTTTCCTCCATAAAGTTAAAAACAACAAGTAAATTATTTACTTGTTAAGTAAAAAAAATATATTTTTATAGTCTTTTAAATAAAGAATATTTTTAATTTTTTTAATTAAAAAAAATTATATGTATTTTATGTATATAAATTATTTTAAAATTAGAAAAAAATAATTAGTTATTTTATTAAAATTTTTAATCGACTATTTTGTTCTTACTTAAAATAATGGAAAAAAGGAGATTTTTTTGTTTTTTCGAAAATTTTTATTAATGATGGGATTGTTTTCCTTAATTACAAGTGCCCAAATAAAAGCAGAGACTCCTGCTAAAATTGAAATAGAACAACTTTACTATGAAAATCTTAAAGTACACTCTTGTCATTGTTACCTTCCTTTTTTAAAAGGACTTAAAAAACACCCCCTTTATCTATTAAAGCTTGCTCATTTTCCTCAAAAAGGAAAAATGACTTTGTTTGTCAATCGTCCTTTGCTAGAGAAGAAAGAAAAAGTCTATGACTTTATGATAGAGCAAGCCCCTAATCAAACCATTTTTATCTCTTCAGCCGCTTTTTTACCTGGGGAAAAGGTGGAAATAATGATTGAAAAAGAGGGACAATTACTTCATGAAATAGTTAGTTTTGTACCTTCTCCTATTTGTATCAAAGAAGAAGATGGAACCACTCTTTTAACCGCAGAAACTGTATTTACAACTCCAAATATGGACGGTTTTTGTATTTATCTTCCTAATATTTTGGAAAAAGAAGATATTGTGATGAAAAGTATTTCCGGAGAAGAGGTAATCAAATCAACTATTAACTACTCTTCACAAAATGGAATTTGCCTTTCCCCTAATGTGATTGGTAAATCTGGAGGAGTATGCCGAGTCTCTTTTAAAAGAAAAAATGGACAGATCATTAAAGTAAAAATTCCATGGGGAAGTGAGCTTCATAAGTATGCTGATCCTAAGTATCTGTTTTATCCTGGTTGACTTTTTTATCAAATAAAAAAAGAGCTTTGTAATGTAAAGCAGCTTTACATTGTAAAGCTCTTCTTTTTTAAATCTTGATAAATTTAAGTGACTCCTAATGATTAATGAATTCTTCATGAATAGCGCATTCTTTCAGAGCTTCTGCAGTTAACATAGATATTTGCCTCCACTCCTCAGAAGCAAATCCTATTTTGCCAAGATTAGGCAGAGTTTCGTCTGTAGATCCATCTTTGCCACTGCGAAGGTCATTGATTATAAATCTAACTTCATATCGAATACCTACTTCTATTTTTTTACTATTTGCAAATCTTTTTGCTGCAAGTTCTGCAATAGCTGATGAGATTCCCTTTTTTTGATGATAGTCCGATTGCAACAAAGGATGCTCACTTATACACTCTCTGACTGTCTTAGCATCGGGAAAACGAAATATTGGACTCATAATAGAAACTCCTTATAAGTTTTAATGGTTTGCATAGAAACCTAAAATAATAACAGCTAATACGCAAAAATTTTAAAATATTTGCGCTTCCATAAAAGTTTAATATATCTTCGTAAAAATTAAAGCTCCTATTGTTCCATCTCCTCTAAATGAAAGAAAAGATAAAATATTTATCTAACGTGATGTGCGACTTTTAATTAATTAACTTTTCAAATGGAAGTGGTTCATTACCTAAAATCAAACTAATTTTAATACACACTGTATGAGCAAGCAATTTTCTCCAAAATCGAGAAGGTTGATGCCAGAGATCTCGAGCTCGTACTTTCTCTATGTGAAATCTTTCGGCTAATTGACCAATGACTGTTTCAATTAGACGTCGAGTACCTTTTGTCCATTTCAAAAACCCTATAAAACGCTCTTCTTTCCTATTATCTCTTAAAGGAGTCTGTAAATTGACTCCTTCCTGAGCAAGCTCTTTTTGCAAAGTAGAACGCATCTATCCTTTACCATCTAAGGCTAAATCTTTAGTTATTTGCAATAACTCTGCACATACATCTCTTTTCTCTATATTGGCAGCTGTAAATGTATCAGCTATAATAGCTCCTATGGAACTGATGACTAAATGACCATGAAATCCATAATACGTCTGTTTCTTGGCTGCGCAATAGCCATAAGCTGTATCTCCTTTAAAAACTTTAGAAAAACAAGCTCTTGCAAATTGACATACAGGCATGGAAGGTCATCAATTAAATAGATAAAATTACAGTAGGATCCCAAGTTTTTGTATTGATCTTTGTTGGATTAACCGCTTAACTACATGTAAATTAGCAGCTTGCCTTACAAAATTGCTTCTATCGACCATTTTAGGAAACAAGTGCAGTCAATAAGTTTTGAAGTAACTCCATATTCCCTTATCCGTCTCTATTTCCAAAAACTCGCCTACTATCTCCATTGTCATCACTTCACTATCTGATAAAGAAGGCTTAATGCCTCTTATTCTAAGGGGTTTATCTAATAGTTTACATTTATCATCTAGTAAACAAAAAAACAGTTATGATAAAGTCAATAATAGACATACTTACCTCCGGTTAATTGTGCTTCTAAATTCAATTATACCGTAAATATGTCTTTTTAGGTTCTCGCTCTCCTTTCTTTTAATACTGTTAATTAAAAGTTGCACATTGCGTTAATTATATATTTTTTTACCCAAATCTATAGAGGCAAACTCTTTTATAATAAAAATAAGAAAAGTAAAGTTGAGGATAAGGTAATGCAAGATTTTGGGAAGATATTGCTATTTGACATGTTTTTTTGTTTTGTTTTTGTCTTAAACATATTTCATTGTTTAGACCAAATAGGAGTGAAATATTTAAAGAGAACAAAAAAGATAATTTTATGTTATGCAGTGATAGCAGTGATTCCACTTCATGCATGGTACGCTATCCATCTATTATATTTTTCGGAATATTTCTAATTTTAGGAAAAAGGTACGCTAAAAATTTCTTGAATAGATCATTAAAAATCTTTGCCTACCTTAACTTAATGAGCAGTTGTCCCTTATCTTACGTCGCTTATTTTTTATTTTCCTATTCTTGCCATTTTTCTAGTGTATGACCTCCTAAGATACAGCTTCCTGTATCCATCACCTACTAACCTACAGTTTGCCAAACCGGAATAGGAACGGCTATAAAAATAATCTTGCTAAGCTTAAAGCCACTTCAATTGTCACCGTGAGAGGTATATCGATGTCTTGGCCTCCACCTTTGGCAAAACAGGTAATGGTTTCATTACTGCAGTAGTGAAAGCAACCGCAGGAAGATCCGCGACCAGATGACTATAGATAGCACGCTTGAGAGAATTAACCATAAAGACCTCTTTTTGAGTTTAGGTGGATAGTTAATTTCGCACATGTCCAATTCGTGAAATATGCATTTCGAAGCAAAGAAAGAGAAAATAAAGGAAAAATCAATAATTGCTAGATAAACTGAAACATATTCTAACCCTGTAAATCTGGCTGCAAGGTCTTCATGGTGTTTAAGAGCTTTATTTGCCGTCTTTGTTACAATAGCTAGAGGGTTGCTTATTGCATCGATCCATTTCATTGCTTGGGCCATGGATGAGCAGTCAAGCCAGAGACAAAAAAAACATCCTTTTGGAAGATCAATTCAACGACACCTCAGCTGAGAATAAGTAGCAGACAGTTCTCCACCTTGCGCAGATCACTTCCGTAGTATTTCTCCCTAAAAGAAATATTATGTTCAGCAAACTTAATATTAGAATTTACTAAACCATTAGCTAGCAAGCGCTAAAATTAGCGCTTATAATCACATCATCCTCAATCATAATAACAGTATATCCGTTCAATTTTTATTTGGATAAATTCCTAAAACAAAGTTACAAATAAACATTTTAATGTTTATCTAAAAAAGATTGTAAAAAAAAATATAATTATATATTTTATCTGCCTGAATAGATGGAAATTAGTTTTCTTTTACTTAAAAGAATAAAAAAGTCAAGTGGAGGATAAGGTAATGCAGGATTTTTGGAAAATATTGTTATTTGACATATTTTTCTGTTTTGTTTTTGTTTTAAACATATTTAATTGTTTAGACCAAATAGGAGTGAAATATTTAAAAAGAACTAAAAGGATAATTTTATGTTACGCAGCTTTAGGAGTTATTTTACTTCATGCATTTTGGCTTGGTCATTTGTTATATTACTGGGGATACTTTTAAGTTTAGGAAAAGTATACGCTAAAGATCCAATTGAAGCTCTTATCAACAAACATCTTATTGATGTGGAAAAATATAAGATGGAAGAGCCTTGTTGTACAATAGTCCTTACAGCATAGAGGTATACATTATCTGCTCAAATGGTAGCTAACCTCACTCTATCCGCCTTTAAGCTGCTTTAAATATCATTCAAATTTCGGCATCTTTAAATTTATTCATCTTATTAATTATTATGCATTTGCATACTACTTTTGTCTTCTGATACCTTATTGAACAACCTTTTAACTTAGCTCCCAAACCTTCTTTTTATTTTAAACATTGCGGTTTCAACTACCGACCTTTCGTGATAACCCAAGCACATTTTCCAAAGCTGTTTCCCTATGTCGTCTCTACCAAATCCATGAATTGCTGCAATAACATCATTTCTTTTTCTTTCCCAACTCGTTTTTGCCGTTTTCTTATATGCTGCATCTCTTGGTGGTGGTCTAGCGCAAACACCTCCTTTATTGTAGATCTTCCTTACGAAATCAAGCTGCACTATGCGCTTTGCCACTCCTAGAGGATTTCACCTTGCAAGACAATCTTTTTAGCATCTGTTGCGCTACCTCTGCATTTCCTTTATTATTGTCTTTTAGCTCACAGCAAAGAATATCCTTAGTTTCTGCGTCCATTCCAATATAGAATTTTTCCCACATCCTACGTTGACTCTTGTCTTATATTTTTACCTTCCATTCGCCTTTTATGTAAACTTTAAGTCCTGTCGAATCAAAGATGATGAGTCCTGCTTTTTTTCCTTCAGTTAATCGATAGACTCTTTTATAAAGTGAATTTGCTCGTCTCGAAATCTGCGAATCGCTTGGTACTGGAAGGGCGAGACCCATTGTTGCAAAAAGTGAATGGAAAAATCCTGGTAAACTCCTTAGTGAGTATTTATACATTTCTCTAAGAATTATCAGCAGTATGATAGCTTCATCAGAATATGTTGCAGGCCGACCCACTTGACAGGTATGATAGGAGGAAACCCAATTGTTGATGGCTTTCTCATCTATCCAAACGTTTATGCTTCTCCTTTGAATAAGGACTTTGTTATATTCAGACCAATTTCAAATGCGATAAGTTGGTTTAGTTTGCATGGGTAGTCTCTGCGTTCTTTTGTCAGAAGCAGC
>CATLPS010000018.1 GCA_950054535.1 uncultured Chlamydiae bacterium
CAATTTTCAAGCGGCTTATTACCAAAAAAAAGCAGGAAAATTATTTTGTGGCAAGCTGTGGTATAGGCGATTGGCACATAGGTAGCCTGCCAGACCAACGAATGCAAGAGGTAGCAAAAGAAAGAGGGATTATTTTGTCCAGCCGCGCTCAACAATTTCGCCTGCATTTTTTTGAAGAATATGACTATATTCTCGTCTCTGATCGCGAAGTGCAAAAAAACCTTTACGCTTATGCTAAAAAAGCTGAGCATCAAACAAAAATAAAATTAATGACAGAATACAGCGAGCTTTATCAAGGCAAAGAGATACCCGATCCTTATTATCAACCCGATCAAGCCTTTCATTTAGTCATCGATATGTTAGAAGAGTCTTGTGAAAAACTTTTAGAACATACTTGTCAGCGCTAAATGGAGAAAGAAAAGAGAACTTTTTTCTTAATTGCCAAATAGTCTTTATTTAGATATTGTTTTTGCAAAGATAACTTTTAGCAACTTTTAATTGATAAAAAACTAGGTACATGGTTTTTGCAGTGAGCGAAAAAAATAAAATAAAATTGTTGTTGTCAAGACCTCGCGGGTTTTGCGCGGGGGTAGAACGCGCAATTGAGAGCGTAGAAAAAGCGCTCTCTTTGTGGGGCGCCCCTATCTATGTAAAGCACGAGATTGTTCACAATCGCCATGTTGTGCATAGGCTGCAAAAAATGGGGGCAATTTTTATTGAAGAAATCAATCAAGTTCCTCCTGGGTCACGCCTTATCTATTCCGCTCATGGCGTTTCTCCGGCAGTTAGAAAAGAGGCTAAGGCCCGCCAATTAATCGAAATTGACGCTACTTGTGGGCTTGTAACACGGGTGCATTCAGCTGTAAAACGTTTTGCTGCGCTCGGTTACCAAATTATTTTAGTTGGCCACCGCAACCATGTGGAGGTGATCGGTACAGCTGGGGAAGCTCCTGAGGTGACTACAATTGTGGAAAATAGCCATGATGTAGAGAGTCTTTCTTTTGCGTCAGATGAAAAGCTCTTTTATATTACACAGACAACTTTAAGCTTAGACGATGTAAAAGAAATTACCGATGCACTTACTAAAAAGTATCCGCAAATCACTACTTTGCCTAGCTCTTCAATTTGTTATGCTACTACAAATCGCCAGCTCGCGCTACGTGAAATTACAGATGTCACAGATCTTGTTTTAGTCGTGGGAGATCCGCAAAGCTCTAACTCCAATCGTTTGCGTGAGGTTGCTTCTAATAGGGGGGTGGAGTCGTATTTAATCAATGATGAAAAAGAGATCGAGCCTAGCTGGTTGCAAGGTAAGCAGACCATTGGCTTGACCGCTGGAGCTTCCACACCAGAAGAAATTGTGCAAAAATGTATCGAAAAGCTTATTGAGCTAGGCGTAGATGGTGTAGAAGATGTAACTTATACCAATGAAAATGTGGTTTTTCAACTACCAAAACCATTATATGATGCAGAGCTGAAAAAAAATGTTGTAAAAAACTGATTGTTTAGTCACATTGTCAATAAAAATGAAAAACTTTAGATTTTCGTTTTTAAAGCGTTAGAAAACAAGTAATAATAAATAGATGAATTGTTATTGCTTAATTCTAGAATTTACTGTTAGAGTGTATTTTTAAAGATCCCTGAACCATTAAATTATTTAAGAGGACATATGCGCAAATTTATTTTCGCACTTATGGCGTCTTCTCTATTAAGTTGTTCACCTGTTTCTGCATTTTGGCAAGAAGCAGTTGATTCATCTCTTGAAGTAGGCGTTGGTTATCGACAAGACAATATCAAGTTTAAAAAAGAGCTGACAGGACTTAGTAGCAGCTCAAATGGGTCTCAAAACTCAAGTAGCAGTGAAAGACCTCGCTTTAAATCAGAACGCAAGTTTAAAGATATGGACATTTGGCTAATTGAAGGCCGTGGTAAGTATGTGACTTGTGACAATATCTATTTACGTGGTGCGGTTGACTACGGTTGGATTACTGCCGGAAAATTAAAACGCAACTTCGAATTCAATAATTTTGAGGTAGAGTCAGACTTAATTACAAATCATCGCCACTTAAGAGGAAATGTGTGGGATGGTAAACTTGCTTTAGGCTACCAGTTTAAATGGTGTGATGAAGCGATGAGCCTTTCTCCTGTAGTTGGTTATGGTTGGAATGGACAAGAAATTAAAAGAGGTCATGGCGATGACTACTCTTATAGTTCTTCTTCTAGCTCTAGCTACTCTTATTCTGACTACTCTTCTAGCAGCCGCAACAAACTTACTCAACATTGGAAAGGTCCATTTATCGGTATTGACTTAGACTATCGTCTATGCTGTGACTGGAATCTTTTTGCAAGCTATGAATATCATTGGGCTGATTATCATTCCAAAGAAAAAAGTGAAGACAATATAGGAATCAATGGAGATTTTTATAGCGATTCTAAGATTCATATGCATGGAAAAAACGGCTCAGGTAACGTTCTTAACTTTGGCGTAAACTGGGATTTATGTGACTGTTGGACGCTTGGAGTTAGAGGCGAGTTTCAATGGTGGGATGTAGATAAAGCTCACGAACGTAGAAAAGTTTGCAAAGATCGCATTGCTGAAGAAGCAAGCTTTGCATGTAACTTTAATTCTGAAACAAAACGTATTACATGGGATTCAGCAAGCGTTATCCTAGATCTAGGAGTTGCTTTTTAATTACCCGTTTACTTTTTGTTTAGCGTTTCATTAGTCAAGGCGCTGCAGGCCAAATTGTCTGTAGCGCTTTTTTTTGTTTTATTCTGTTTCCTATTGTTTTTCCCTCTATTTTTTGCTATTATCTTAAATGAAAATCGCTTCACTTCAATAATATTTATTAAAGTTAAATGGCTTGAGATAAATGAGTGGTACCAATAGACCCTACTGTCGCATTCCAAAAAATTATAATGGAACTTGTGTGACTGCCAGGCCTATTGCCAAGCTGTTACCCCCACTATTAAATAAAATTGGCCACGTATACCACCAGAAAGGAGAGCTAGTGATAGCGAGCTGGCCTGCTATTATAGGACCGACTTTAGCTTCCATGACAAAGGCAGTCTCTTTTATTGACGGGATATTGTTAGTGAAAGTAAAAAACTCGACGCTGCATAGTTTACTAAGCCAAAATGACAAAATTCGTCTATTGCGCATTTTAAGGGAAAAATTCCCGCAAATTGATATTAAAACAATTTATTTTCGTATTGGCTAATGGTTGAAAATAAATTTTATTTAGGAAAATAAGATGATCCAAGATTTAGAAGGTGTCGAAGAGCCCAACAAAGAAAATGATATCAAATTTGATAAAGCTTATGATGCTAGCTCTATTACTGTTTTAGAGGGTTTGGAGGCGGTAAGAGAGCGTCCTGGAATGTATGTAGGCGATACAGGAGTAAATGGACTTCATCATCTTGTTTATGAAGTTATCGATAACTGTATTGACGAAGCAATGGCAGGTTACTGCACCTCTATTGAAGTGACTCTTCATAAAGATCATTCTATTAGTATTGAAGATAACGGGCGAGGCATTCCTGTACAAAGCCATGTAAATGAATCGCGTAAACAGGGTAGAGATGTATCTGCATTAGAAGTGGTCATGACGATTCTTCATGCCGGTGGAAAATTTGATAAAGACTCTTATAAGGTTTCTGGTGGTCTGCATGGGGTAGGAGTTTCTTGTGTCAACGCTCTTTCTAAAAAAATGGTGGTGCAAGTCTATAAAGAAACTAAGGTGTATGAAATTGAGTTTGCTAAGGGGAAAGTGGTGCGTCCAGTTTCGGTAGTGGGCAGCTGCGATAAACGCGGAACGAAAATCACTTTTTGGCCCGATGAGTCGATCATGACGGCTACTGAATTTGATTACGACATTTTAGCAAAGCGTTTTAGAGAACTTGCCTTTTTAAACAAACAAGTAAATATTTTCTTTAAAGACGAAAAACAGCCCGATGAAGAGCCCGTTAATTTTTGTTATAGCGGCGGCTTAGTTTCCTTTGTCGAGTATCTTAATGAAAACAAAGATCCAATCTTTGCAGAGCCTATTTATTTTGAAGGCAGCCGGCAAGGAAATGACGCCCCGATAGAGTTTGAAGTGGCAATGCAATGGAATGGCGGCTATAACGAAACGATTTTTTCCTACGTTAATAATATTCCTACTCGTCAAGGGGGATCTCACTTAACTGGTTTTTCCACAGCCTTGACCCGGGTGCTTAACAGCTATATCAAAGCCAATAATCTTTTGAAAAGCGATAAAATCTCCATTTCTGGCGATGATATGCGCGAAGGGCTAACAGCAGTAATTTCTGTAAAAGTGGCCAATCCCCAGTTTGAAGGACAAACAAAACAGCGGCTAGGAAATCAAGATGTTGGCTCTATCGTTCAGCAAATTACCGGCGAAGAGTTGACAATTTTTTTAGAAAAAAATCCAGCAATTGCTAAATTGATTGCTGATAAGTCGATCATTGCAGCGCAAGCAAGAGAAGCTGCTCGTAAAGCTCGCGAGCTAACTCTGCGCAAATCTGCCTTAGATAGCGCTCGCTTACCTGGTAAACTTACCGATTGCCAAGAAAAAAATCCTGAACTTTGTGAAATCTATATTGTAGAAGGAGATTCGGCCGGAGGATCTGCTAAAGGTGGCCGCGATCGCCGCTATCAAGCAATTTTGCCTATTCGCGGAAAAATTTTGAATGTCGAGAAAGCTCGGCTAGATAAGGTCTTACAAAATAGCGAAGTTGGCACAATGGTTGCCGCACTTGGCTGCGGGATTGGGAAAGGCGGATTTAATTTAGAAAAACTTCGCTATCATAAAATTATCATTATGACAGATGCCGACGTGGACGGATCTCATATTCGTACCTTGCTATTAACTTTTTTCTACAGGCATATGCCTGCTTTAATTGAAAATAATTTCATTTATATTGCGCAACCGCCTCTTTACCGCGTTTCTCGTAAAAAAGTGAGCCGCTATATTCACTCCGAAAAAGAGATGGACGCTTATTTACTTGACTTGGGTCTAGGAGATGTAGAAATTTCTTTAAGCAAACAAAAACGCTCTTTGAGCGAGGAAGAAAAGCAGGTTTTAATCGAGACTATTTTGGAAATGGAGTCCTATATTTCACGTATTGAGCGCAAAGGAATCTCTTTTAAAGAGTTTTTAACGTTAAAAAATGAACAAGGGATGTTGCCACGCTTTCAGATCAGTTTGTCTCAAGGTTCGCAGTTTGCCTATTCCAAAGATGAGTTTGTAGCGCTAAGGCGCATAGAAGAAGAGAGCCAGAAAAAAAGGCATGAAGAGACCATCGCCTCCATACCTGCTGAAGAAATCACTGAAGAGATGCGGCTGTTTCGACCTTCAAAAATTCACTTTGTCGAGCTTTTTGAAGAAGAGAGCCTACAATCTATTTTAGATAAGCTGGCTCTTTTTGACCTAGAACTAGAAAGTTACTTAGGAACAGAAAAGCCTCTTTTAGAGCTGTGTGAAAATAACCATTCTCCCGTTGTTTATCAAAACCTGCAGTCGCTTCTTCACTTCTTAAGAGAAAATGGGCGTAAAGGGATTGAAATTCAACGCTACAAAGGTTTAGGGGAGATGAATGCAGATCAATTATGGGAGACTACAATGGACCCTACCAAACGCACCTTAGTAAAAGTGACTTTGCCCGATGCCATTGCTGCTGACCATATGTTTTCCATGTTAATGGGAGAGGAAGTGCCTCCTAGAAGAGCTTTTATTGAGCAATATGCGCTATCCGTCAAGAACTTAGATATCTAAACTACTCCTGGCCATTCTTAAGAGGTAATTATGTCCTATACTAAAGATGAAATAATCATCGCGCGAAATGTCGAAGATGAGATGAAAGATAGCTATTTGCGCTACTCTATGTCTGTCATTATTTCTCGCGCACTGCCAGATGTGCGTGATGGCTTAAAACCATCACAGCGCCGCATTTTGTATGCGATGAAACAACTTAATTTAAGCCCTGGAGGAAAGCATCGTAAATGTGCGAAAATTTCAGGTGATACCTCAGGTGACTACCATCCTCATGGAGAAATGGTTATCTATCCTACTTTGGTTCGTATGGCTCAAAAGTGGGTCATGCGCTATCGTTTGATCGATGGTCAAGGAAACTTTGGCTCTGTGGATGGAGATCCACCAGCAGCGATGCGTTATACAGAAGCAAGACTGACCTCGGCTGCAATGCAGCTGATGGAAGACCTTGATAAAGATACCGTTGACATGGTTGCTAACTACGATGAAACCAAAAAAGAACCCACTGTTTTTCCTTCTAAATTTCCCAATTTGCTTTGTAATGGCTCTTCTGGAATTGCCGTGGGCATGGCAACTAATATTCCGCCGCATAACTTAGTAGAGCTGATCCAAGCCACCTTGCTTTTACTGCGAAATTCGCAAGCGGCAATTGATGAAATCATGCAGGTAATGCCAGGACCAGACTTTCCTACTGGCGGGGTGATTTGTGGTTATCGCGGGATTAAAGAAGCTTTTCATACTGGCAGAGGCAAGATTGTTTTAAGAGGCCTTTTGCATGTAGAAGAAAACAGTCTGCAAACAGATAGACAGCAAATTATTATTGATGAAATTCCTTATAATGTTAACAAGTCGCGTTTAATCGAGCAGATTGCAGAGCTGATCAATAATAAGTCCATTACAGGGATTTCAGATTTGCGCGATGACTCCGATAAAGAGGGACTTCGCATTGTCGTTGATCTTAAAAGAGGGGAAATGGCGGAGGTCATTATCAATCAGCTCTACAAGTATAGCGATCTACAAGTTACTTTTGGTTGTAATATCTTAGCGCTGGATCATGGTTTACCAAAATTAATGAATATCAAACAGATGATTCAAGCCTGGATTGACCATCGCATAGAGGTTGTGAGAAGAAGAACCCGCTTTGAGCTTAATCGTGCCGAATTAAGAGCGCATATTCTAGAAGGTTTTTTAAAAGCAATTGACCATCTTGATGAAGTTGTCAAACTCATTAGGGCAAGTAGTAGCCGTGAAGAGGCGCGTTTTCAGCTTGTCTCTAACTTTGACTTTAGCGATCGCCAAGCGCAAGCAATTTTAGAGCTGCGCCTTTATCAACTTACAGGATTGGAGCAAGACAAAATTAGCTCTGAGTACCAAGAGTTACTGCAAAAAATTAGCCATTTCAAAGCGGTATTAGCTAATGAGTCAATGGTGAAAGAGATTATTCGCGAAGAGCTGCAAGAGATAGAAAAAGGCCATAAGTCTGGCCGTCGTACTAAAATCATTGCTGCTGAAAGCGAAATGAATATGGAAGATCTAATTGCTAACGAAGCGGCCATTATTACCATCTCTCAAGATGACTATATTAAACGTATGCCCATGGATACTTTTAAAGAACAAAAACGGGGCGGTCAAGGAGTCACTGGAGTTCAGCAAAAGCGCGAAGATGATGTGATTAAAGGACTATATGTTGCCTCTACTCATGACTACTTGCTTATCTTTACCAATTTAGGCCGGTGTTATTGGATGAAAGTCTGGCAAATTCCTGAAGCTAGTCGCAAAGCCAAAGGAAAATCTTTAGTTAATTTACTAGAGGGCTTAAGGGAAGAGGAAAAAATTGCTACGGTTTTAAAAGTCTCCTCTTTTGAAGAAGAGGTCAGTATTTTAATGGCAACTAAAAAAGCTGTAGTAAAAAAATCATTGCTAAGTGATTTTAGTAATCCGCGTCGTAAAGGAATTTGGGCTTTAGCTATTGATGAAGGAGATGAGCTAATCGCAGCGCGTCTGGTACGCACTGGCCAGCAGGTAATGTTATTTACTCACCAAGGAATGGCTGTGCGATTTGATCAATCTAAAGTGCGTGCGATGGGCCGTATGGCAAGGGGCGTAAAAGGGGCATCGTTACGAGAAGAAGATGATTATATTGTAAGCTGCGAAATTGTAGATGGCAATGAATCTATTTTAGTTGTTTGCGAAAATGCTTTTGGTAAGCGCTCTTCTGTAAACGATTTTAGGCAAACAAATCGAGGCAGTGTAGGTGTAAAATCTATTATTACAAGCGAACGAAATGGAAAAGTAGTAGGTGCATTAAGCGTTACTGATTTTGATGGAATGGTAATGATTTCGGCGCAAGGCCAAACGATTCGCATTAGCATGAAAGAGCTTAGAGTAATGGGGCGCAATACACAAGGAGTCAACCTAGCCAATTTGCGTGCAGGCGATAGTTTGCTAGCAATTCAAAAAATTGTGGGAGAAGAAAATGAAGAAGAGGAAATAGATGGACTTAATTCTTCTTTGACCTCTTCAGAAAAACAAGAATTAGAAAAGCAAGAAACAAGTTTGAAAAAAGAAAGCGAAAATGAAAACTTAGTAGATTAGCATGATGAAATCTTTTCCTGGCTATTTCATTACTTTAGAAGGAGGGGAGGGCTCTGGCAAGTCCTCTCTTTTAACTAGTTTAGCAAAGCATTTAACAGAAAAAAAATATCAAGTAGTAACCACTAGGGAGCCTGGAGGCACTGGCCTCGGAGAACAGCTGCGTGAAATGGTGCTAAGTCAAACGGAGCCTCCTATCACTTGTGCCTTAACTGAGCTTCTTCTTTTTTTAGCAGCTAGAGCAGAGCATCTTCATCAAGTAATAATACCTGCCTTACAGCAAGGCGCAATTGTGCTTTGCGATCGCTTTAGCGACTCTACAATTGCCTATCAATGCGCTAGAGGTCTTAAGCAAAAAGAGGTAAAATGGTTATGCCAAATGGTGTGTGGCCAAGTTCTGCCTCAGCTTACTCTGCTATTAGATATCGATCCCGTCATGGGGCTTTCTCGTACTTTGACATTAAATAAAGAGCATGCTTTAGCAGGTCAACTAGACCGCATTGAAAGCGAAACAGTTGATTTTCACCGGCGTGTAAGAGCTCTTTTTTTAAAGTTGGCAAAAAAAGAACCTCTGCGTATTTACTCTATAGATGCTAGCTCTTCCAAAGAGCAAGTCTTTAAAGAAGCTTTGCGCGCAGTAGAAGAGATGGTTTTGCTTCCCCGAGAAAAAAATTGATGAAACCTACTCAATTTTCCCATTTAATTGGTAATTCACTAATAAAAAAATGTCTTACAAAATTAATAGATAAAGAAGCAACCAGCCACTCTCTACTTTTTACAGGGCCCTGTGGTGTAGGCAAAAGCCTATTTGCTATTGCGCTTGCTGCTCAAATTATGCAAAAAGAAAAAGACGGTCTACACCACTTAGATAAAATTTCTCGTGGTATTCATCCAGATCTTCATTTTTACTATCCCGAAGGCAAAATTGCTCTTCACTCTATCCAATCGCTTAAAAAGCTTTGCGAAGAAGCCTATTTACCCCCTTATGAAGCAAAGCATAAATTTTTGGTTCTCCACGAAGCTCATCGTATGCTCAGTTTTAGTGCGAATGCACTTTTAAAAACTTTTGAAGAACCTCCTGCTCATACCAAAATTATTTTACTTACTCACAGCCCTTCTCAGTTGCTTCCTACTATTTTATCTAGATGTTCCACCTATTTTTTTCAACCTATTGCAGAAAACGAAATTTTTCATTATCTTCAAAAGAATTTTTCCGATCAATCGATCGAAGAGTTAAAAAAATGGTCAAAATTATCTCAAGGTTCTTTAGCAAAAGCAATTGAGTTTGTCAAAAAAGGAGAAAATAAATTAAGAAAAATTTTACTGGATGCTCTTTCTGAAAATGCACTTCATAGCTATGGCTCTTTAGTTCAACTTTCTTTACAACTGTCAGAAGAAATTGAAAATAAAAAAAAACAGATAGAAGAAGAAAATAAAAATAAAAGAAAAAAAGAGAGTGACTCTTTTTCTGCGGCGCAAAATGAGGCATTAGCTAAAGAATTAGAGGGAAACTTGGCGTTAGAGTCCATGAGCGAAATGGATCACCTTTTTTTCATTGTGCTTTCTTGGTATCGCGATCTTTCTCTTCTGCAAACCTCAGCAAGTTTAGATTTATTGATTAATTCAGATTATAAAGAAGAGTTGATTGCGGCGTTGCAGCAAGGTCAAACTATCTCTTTAGAAAAAGTGCAAAAAGCGATAGAGGAAGCTCGCCTTGCTTTACAACGCGCCACCACTCTTTCTATCTGTATTGAAAATTTATTACTTAAATTAACAAATCTCTAAATTTAATGATTAAAATAAAAGTATTTTACGTACATTTTTTAATGTCATACCCAAAAAAAACAGTAAAAATAAATACTTAAATAATAATAGCTTTATTATTTGTTAATAAAAAAAGACTATTATTAATTTTTTATCATTTCGAATAAAATTAGGTATAAAATGAGTATTTCTACATGCTTTTGCAAAATAAAAAATTTTCCTAAAACAATTTGGACACCTTGCGATAAAAAAAAATATTTAGCCTCTACTTCTTTCATTAACAAAGAAGGGGTCAAAATGGCTAGTTGCATGGGTTTTAAATTTCTAGGTAGAACCATTACTCTTCTTGGCGCAGGCGCAATCACAGCTTTTTGCCTTAATATTTTAGCTAGTACTAAACTAGGATTTTATATAGGTATTACAGCCTTAGTAGCTACTGTCACTGCTTGGCCAACTGCTTTACTTGTTACTTCTGCAGCGGCGACAGTAATTGCTACAAGTTTATTAACTTCTATCTTGATTGAAGTCTATGTTTAACGTTTTTTTTCCTCTTTATCAAACAGCATATTTAACAATACGTTTTTCTCTAATCAAAGTTATTTTTACTTTTCCGGGATAGTTAAGCTCTTTTTCAATCCGATTTGTCAAATCTCTAGCTAAATGGGTCATTTCATTATCATCTATTTGATCAGGAAGTACCATCACGCGAATCTCGCGACCAGCTTGCATTGCATAAGCTTTTTCAATTCCTTTAAATTCGTAGGCTAGATCCTCTAACTTTTTTAGCCTTTTTATATATTCTTCTATTGCTTCGCTACGCGCTCCTTCCCTAGAAGCGGAAATAGCATCTGCTGCACTGCAAAGATCAGCTTCAATTGTTAATGGTTCCATTTCACGATGGTGGCAGCCAATACCGTTGGCTACTTGCTCAGATTCACCATATTTTAACGCAAAATCATAACCAATAAGTGCATGAGAACCCTCTACTTCATGGGTGACCGCTTTACCGATATCATGTAAAAGCCCAATACGCTTTGCAAGGTGAGTATCTAGCCCCATTTCGGCTGCCATTAGTCCCATTAGATGAGAAACTTCTAAAGAGTGTTCTAATACGTTTTGTCCATAACTATAGCGAAATTTAAGCTTACCCAGTAAAATAAATAGCTCAGGATGTAAATTCATAGCGCCAGCTCTTAAAGCGGCATCTTCTCCATATTGCTTGATCTGTTTTTGAGTATCAAATCTAACTTTTTCTACTATTTCTTCAATATGAGCAGGATGGATGCGTCCATCTTTTACAAGTTCATTTAAAACCATTTTAGCAATATACTTACGCACAGGGTCAAAACCTGAAATTACTATGGTTCCGGGAGTATCATCAATAATAAAATTTACTCCAGTTGCATTTTCTAATGCACGAATATTTCGTCCTTCTCGGCCAATAATGCGACCTTTCATCTCTTCATTGGGAATCGCTACCGTACAAACTGTAGTTTCATTAGTGCAGCGTACAGCTAGCCGGTTAATGGCAGTAGTAATAATTTTGTTTGCTTGATGCTCAGCTTCCTCTTCTGCCTCTTTTTTTGCTTTTCTAATTAAATGAGCTGTTTCCACTAAAACAGCATGATCTAAATTTTTTAAAAGAATCTCTTTAGCTTCGTTTGAGCTAAGACCAGAAAGTTGTTCTAGCTGCTGGCAAAGTTGTTGACTTCTTTTTGTGAGTGTCTCTTTTTCTTCATTAAGTATCTCTTTACGTGCAACTAAAATTGCTTCGCGTTTATCTAAATCCGCTAATTTTTTTTCTGTTAAATGAATGCGGGCTTCCAGTTTGTCTTCTCTTTGTTTAAAACGCTCCTCCTCTTTTTGCAGCTGTTTTTTACCTGTTAGCCAAAGTTTTTCTCCCTCTTTTTGTAGCTCTATCATTTTTTGCTCAGCCATTAATTCAGCAGCTCTCTTTATCTCTAAAGCTTTAAGTTCAGCCTCGCTAATTATTTTGCTTGCTAAGCGCTTTTTTCCTCCGAGCGTTGTCCATTGATAAAGCCAGAAAATAGAGGCCCCTAATAGAGTACCTAATAAAAAAATGAAAAGAAGAAATGCGATTTGCTGATCATTCATGAGATATTTTACCTAGATATGAAAAAATTACTAATCAATAAAGTTTTAAAGAATAACCAAATAAATATTGATTTATTTTACGTTACTTTAATTTTTCTCTCACCGCTATTGACGATTAAGTGGATGTAAGCGTAAAAGAAATAGTTAAATCATAGAGAATTTTTTTTCTAAAATCCAGCTTTTCTAGTTTTCCTTCCATTTTAAAAGGAAAGTTTTTTAAAATTGAAAATAGATGAAAAAGTTGTAAAAAATAAAAAAACTTTATTTTTTTAAGTTGTTAAATAACTTTCAAAAATTGTTTTTTTATTAAATTCCTTTTTAAAAAAGATTAACTTTCCAAAGAATCGCGATTTTCCTGATCTAAATCCTCTTCTTGATCAATGGCATCGATCTTTAATTTTTCTACGCGTCGATCATTAGAGCGGATTACTTCTAATTGAAAAGTAGGTTGGCTAATAATGTATCCTTTTTCTGGAATGGTGCCTGTTTCATGAAAAACATAGCCTCCTACTGTATCGTAATCTCCATTTTGCGGAATTTCAATATTAAATTGATCTTTGATCTCAAAAATGCTCATACGGGGATCGATGAACCATCCTCCTTCAGGAGCGGCTAAATAGAGAGCTTCTTCTTCATCATCATACTCATCTGCAATATCACCTACGATCTCCTCTAAGATATCTTCAATTGTTACAATTCCTTCTGTACCACCATATTCATCTACAATAATTGCTAAATGCACTTGTTTCTTGCGAAACTCTTGCAGTAGATGAGAGATTTTTTTAGTTTCAGGAGTGTAAATAATATTTTTCACTAATGTCTCAATGGGAGCCTCGAGAATTTTTCGGTCCTGCGTTTTTACAAATTTCATATATTGAAATAAGATATCTTTATACATTAAAACACCTACTACATCATCTAAAGCCTCTTTAAATACAGGAGTGCGACTATAACCTTCTGTAACAAGATGAGCAGCAGCTTCTTCGATGGTAGTATCATGAGAAAGACCAAAAACATCGACGCGCGGTACCATCACTTCTCGGGCAATGCGATCTTTAAAAGCAAGAACAGATGCAAGTAATTTTTTATCGTGAGGGTCGAGCTGCGTCTCTAGGGTGGTTTCTTCAATTAGATCAATTAGCTCTTGTTTCGCTTCTTCACTTGCCTGGTTTTGTAATGCATGATAATAAACAGAACGAGAAAAAAGATGAGAAATTTTAATAAAAACTGCGGTAATAGGCAATGCTATCACCATACAAAAAGAGGCAAAAGGGGAGAAATAGTGGAAAACCATCTCAGGGTAATGGCTTCCTAAAACTTTAGCAAGATACTCCTCTATAAAAAAAAAGAGAAAAAAAAAGCCAAGTAGCGTTCCATAAGTCAAAGAATAGTGATCAGTAAAATTCAAACTTACAAAATGAGAAGAAACAGATAGGTCGATTGATCTAGTGGAGATAAAAAGGTTAAACAAAACAAGCGGGATAAAAAATTTTACTAAGCTTTGCACAAAAGTTGCTGAAAAAAGTAACTCTTCAGTAGGGGAGTGTTTAAATAAATAGTTATGCACTGGCTGATAAAAAAAAAGCGTAGAATTGATCTTTTCTTGCCATCGAATATCTTTTTTTGAAAAAGTTAAAGCGGCTTGATAAGTGGTATTAAGAAAAAAGAGACTAATAAGCAAAATAAATAAAATTGTTATTAGCAAAAATGTAGACAAAATTCTTCTCCTTTAAGAGATAGTTGTTTTAAGAGTTAAAGAAAATTTAGCTAGATGAAAATATATTTAAAATAAAAGTAGCGCCTACTAACTCTCTTTTATTGTCAGCTTTAAAGTAATTAAATTTTGCATATGCCGCTCTTCTGCCTTGCGCATCAGTTTGCGCTCACAAGGGTCAATATCATCGTATCCTAATAAATGTAGAAGCCCATGCACTAAGTAGAGGGTTAACTCTAGATAAACATCTCCTTGATGAGATGCTACATAGTCAATAGCTGCCTGTGGACAAATAAAAATCTCTCCAAGCAGACGATAGCAGCTCTCTTCTTCTTCATCAATAGGAATTGTAATGCAATCGGTAGGCGAGGGGTCGTTAAAATAGTCAAGATGCAGCTGACAAATAGTAGCTTGATCTACAAAATTAATGGAGATCTCATCGCAAGAGCAATCTTCATTTTTTAGCACTTGCTCTACAATAGGCCTAATCGAGCTTGAAGAAAAATTTAAAGAGCTTTGATTGTTTGCAATGTCGATGTTCACGTTTTAGATCAAATAGATAAAAGTAGATAAAGAAAAATGTAGAACATTTATAAAAATTTTAAAAGAATTAAAGCCCAACTATTTCGAAAAAAAGGTGAAAAATAGAAAGAGAGTTGGGCTTATCATTAGAGAGGAATTTAAGCTACAGGAGTTTTAGGAAGGCCTGTGACTTTTTTTTCTTCAGAATCTTTCCACTTTCCTAGTTTTTTTAAGACATCTACTCTTTCGTAGCGCTTAAGAACATTTCTTTTATTAGCTGTTTTTCCTGCTTTACCAAAGCTTGGGTGACGTGACATATCATGAACCTATTAAAATAGTGAGTTTACTTGATTTTAGGAATAAAAAGAGTTTGCGCTAGATCACCTTCGATCGCATTTGCGTGATTTTTAAATCCATTGGGTAAATGATCAACGAGGGGACCGGTTTTTTTGCTGGGTTGACGATGCTTTCTGGGAAAACGGTGACGTCGCTCTTCTTGTTTGCTGATTCGGACCATAAATAACTCCTTAGTAGTTAGTTCCACGTAGTATAAAAAGGAAAACAAAAAGATGCAAGAAATTTTACTTTTTATAAAATTTAACCGATTAAATTTTTTTGATCTAAAAAACCCCTGCGCTTTAAAAGGTAATTTTATTAAGGAAAGAAAGGCCTTCCTCCACTGTTTGCGCTCTAGGAAGATCGCTAAAGTCTAAAGTGAAAACGCTATTGGATAACCACTCTTTACTTTGATAGAATTGATTCACTTTTTTCATAAGAGCAGAAGCAGTAGTAATAGAGAGCAAAAGCTTTGGAAATCTTTTATTAAGATAACAAAACCAAAGATATTCTTTATCTAACTGCTCATATTCAAAATCACTATCGAGCGTGAGTATTTCGGTTTTGATAGACAAAAGAACTTGAACTAGCTCTAAATAAGTATTTGGTAAAGGACCTGAAGTGATTACTTTTTCTTCTTTTACTTTAGCGTTCAAATCATTTAAATGGAGCTGCTCTTGAAAAATTTCTCGTTGTTTTTCCGCTTTAATCATTGAATAGAAAAAAACATTTTTGTTTTGCGAAGATAAAAAAAGGATTTTATCAATAGTAGTCAGGGCATGAATCAGTTGGTCATGACAGAAACTATGGTCATTACCTAAAACTAAATGATGGTTCAAACACTTTTCTATAAAAACTTCTTCGCCCTCTGACTGCTCAAAATCAGCGATGCGCAAACTAGGGAGATTTAATTTTTTCAACTGTAATTTTTGCCATCGCTCTACTAGCGCTATCTTGTCAGGAGCGCTAAAATAATAACCCTCTTTTCCTTGGTAGTTTTTAGTAGAAAAATATCCAAGTTTTTGTAGGTCTGCAGTATAGTTAAAATGTCTAGGGGAGTCAGAGCCTACATGAACGTAGCCTAAGTCTATTTCATCGCTACTAAGCGCCGCCACAAAAGAGTCATAGTTTCTCTCGAGCACCGGAAAAATTTCTTGCTGTTTTTGCCTAAACCTTTCAAGGTTTTCTTTTTTTTGTTGGATGGTTGGGGCAAAGAGGTCGTAGCACCGTTTTAGCTCAAATGTATAAATAAACCCGCTGCTTTCGTTATCTTTTTCTTTTTTAATGCATTTCCATACATGGCCAGATTTTGTTTGCAAATCTTTTTGAAGGGAAGCAAAACTAGTAGAGAAACCTTCAATTTTTTCGCTTTTGGCTATAGGAGTCATTTTTAATCCTCTGCCTCTTCTTTTAAAATAAATTTTGCTAATTTTTTGATTTAAAAGGTAGAGAAAATGCGGTTATCAGCCTATCTTACTAGTTGATCAATCTAAAAAGCTATCAGGCTAAGTATCAAAAATTTTTTGCAATAGCCTCTTTTTCTTTTCCGTTGCACGGCCAATCGCCTCTATTTTCTCTCACGCAATGCTTTTGTTTGTTATATTATCCGTACAACTTTGCGGTGTATTTACCTGCGAAAAGATTTACTTTTTTGCTATCATTTTGTTAAATTTTTTACGCCTAAGATGGATAGAAAAATTTTACGATTGAATCGCTTATTTTTAAATATTTTTGTATCTATCACTTTTAGCAGCTTTAAAAAATAGGAACGGACCTCGTTTGCTAACGTATTGCCAACATACTTTTCCACAATAGTCCACTGATCACTTAGCTTCTTAGCGCGCAGCTCTATTTGCTGCCATACTTTACAAAAGTTATCGTAGATCCATTACTATCTATCAATAGGTGGACAAGTATACCTTTGCTTTTAAATTTCTAGCCAGCTTCTCTCTTTTGCACTTGCTTGTAAAATTTTAATTAGAAAATAAATGTTTTTTAGTCCAAATATTTATGCCTTTTCCTTGAACAAGAGCTTTGTTATGCTATGACTAATTACGAATCTTATATTACACATCGTTTCCGTTGGCATGAGGTGATTGCTTGTCTTTTTAGTCAGAAACATAATTACTTTATGCTTTTTTATTTACATACCAATTTTCAACTTTGGGTCAATGAGATTACGCAAGGCGTATCTTATCAAGGCGTATCTTATTTTGATTTCTATTTTTATTGTTTTTAATAAATAACTTTTGTTGCAATAAATGATTATAAAATTGATAATTTATGTAATGTGCGACTTTTAATTAACAGTATTAAAAGAAAGAAAATAGAAAACCTAAAAAGACATAACTACGGTATAAGTGAGTTTAGAAGAACAGTTAACCGGAGGTTAGTATGTCTATTATTGGCTTTATCATAACTGTTTTTTGTGCTAGATGATGAATGCAAACTATTAGATAAACCTCTTAGAATAAGAGGTTTTAAGCCTTCTTTATCAGATAGTGAAGTGATGACAATGGAGATAGTAGGCGAGTTTTTGGGAATAGAGACGGATAAGGGGGTATGGAGTTACTTCAAAACTTATTGGCTGCACTTGTTTCCTAAAGTGGGCGATATAGAAGCAATTTTGTAAGGCAAGCTGTTAATTTACATGTAGTTAAACGATTAATCCAACAAAGATTAATATAAAAACTTGGATCCTACTGTGATTTTCGCCATTTAATTGATGGCCTTCCCATGCCTGTATGTCAATCTATTCTATGTTTTTTTATTTATCTGCTATTTCAAATTTCACGTGAAGCCTATTGTACAATAAGACCACTAAAAACCTTGATTAAAAAAATTAAAAATATTTATGTTGTCAAATATTAAAAACAATTTATGCATACTTAATGAAGTTTTATTAACTTGTGAAAAAGAAATAAACAAAACAGCTTGTTATTTAGAAAAAATAGAAAAAACATCTTCTTTATTTAAAGATGTAATAAAAGATTTTATCACTACAGAAGATTTTGTTACTACTTCTTTCAAATATCAAGATTTAAAGGATCAACATAGTCTTTTTAATCAAAAAATTGAAGAGTTTTTTGTACAAAAAAAACAGTTAGTTAATGAGTTAAAAGCATACCCAGTTGAACTTTCGCAGGAAAAAAGAGTAAAAGTTTCTATTAAAATTAATCAGTTATGGGAATTCACTTCAAACTTACAAAAAGATATCACTACTCAAAATGAAAAAGCAGAGGAGTTATGGCAATACACTTCTAGATTAGCAGAAACTTTAAAAATAACTACATTAAATACGACTAGTAAGGAAGAAACACCTGATACTCTTGTTTATCCTAAAGAAAATTTAAAAGAAATTACACTTAGCGAAGAAGAACTTCTTAGCCTTTTGCCGGTGGAAGAAGAATATAATCCTGAAACAGATATTTTATTTAAGGACATGCAGCTGCTTTGTGAAGGTAGTGATATGTTAGATGTTCACGAATATAGAAGAAAAGAAACAGGAGCTTTTGTAAGAAATAGTGAAGGAAACTTTCAGTTAAAATTAATGAAAAGAGCAAATAGAGTTAGCACGGGCCTTGAAAGAAGTAGAAAAGCTATGGCCGTATTTACTAAGCATGGTAATTTTTGGGTGCCAATACCACGCAGTGATCCTAATCTAGATGTTAATAAACTAGAAAATATATTTTTTCGTGAAGATAAGAACCGAGGGGCAGATGACTCTGTTTGTTACCCAGGAGAAGTTTTTTATAAAGTATGGGAGATGGAAAATCATAGCCTTAATCAATGGCCTAAAGGGACTAGACTTGCTAAGGTAGGAAAGGGAGAAAGCCAGTTTGGTTTTGAGACAACAACCGTGGCTGAAAAAAACCTTGCTAAGTCAGGAGAGTATTGCTATGTAGTAGCTAAATTAAGAGCGCCAGCAAAGCCAGGAACACATGAGGAGTATTATCGACTAGCTGATAACCAAGGGACAAGCTTTGGAGACAGAATAAGAGTAAAAATTAAAGTAGCAGAGCCTCCGCTTATAGGAGAGGAACCTCAGCAAAAAAAAACGCCGAAAAAACCGATTGCCTCTTATTATGTTTAAATCTATAAAATAACTTTTCCATTTTTATGCTAAAAATTGGTTGTTAAAGAATTTTTATTGTTTAACAACCAATTGCAAAAACCTCTTTTTATTTACAAAGCAATTGATAAACGTTATAATTATATTAGGATTTAATTTAATTTTTTAGATTATTATGCGTTTTTTAAATAAGAGGTGAAAAATGGCCATCTATCGCTCTTCTGATAGCTTAGTTAAATGTAGCCCCGAATCTTATGATAGCCTCTATCAAGTAAGTAGCCATCCAAGTATTAAGGCGCAGCGCAAGCAAAATGCAAAAGCTGTGGATAGTTTAGAAAAATCTGCCGCTACTGAAGCGCTGAATCGTCTGCAGCGCCCTTCTGAAAATATGGTTTTTCAACCCTCCATTTTATTTAGCCGCATTGGCAAAATGGTTTTTTTAACTGTGGCGATGCCTCCTTATTTTCTTCTTTATAGTTTACCAAGATGGATTTTAGTTGAATCTGCTCACCTTTTGATGCTGGCTAGCAACTGGCTATTTCATCAAGGAAATAATTATCTAAAAAAACCGCTGGTTATCGCTTTAGAAAAAACGCAGCAGCTTCTTTTTTTCATGTACCAATTTGTAAAGCGAGTAGTAAAGCCGGTGGCGGAGCTAGCTATTCAACTCAAACAATTTTTTAAAGATAGCGGCCAGCGCTTTTGGGCAGCTTTTTTACCTGTTTTCTCCTTTCCTCAAAAATACATAAAAAATTCTTTAAAAAAAGGACTGCAACCTCTACAAACTATTTTGGAGAAAACCAAAGATCTTTTTGAAAAGATTGGACAAAAAACAAAAGAGCGGTTGCAACTATTTGGCTCTAAATTAGCAGAAGCTACAGCTACTATAAAAACTCCCATGCAACTTTTTTTAGGTTGGGGACCTGAGCAATTTAAGAAAATAGAGTGGAGGCAAAAAAGCTGGGTAAGGAAAAGCGCCGCTAACTTAAAAGGAGCCTCAGAGCTAGCAACTAATTATATGAACCTAGCTGCTCAGGGCCTAAAAAAGGCAATTTTAGTTTTAAAAAATGGTGTTACCCCTATTGCTTTGGCTTATCAGCGTTTTTTTGCTCCTGTTTGGTCGCAGCTTAAAACAAAAATAGGCGCGCAAATAAAAATAATAAAAGAATTTTTTCAGAAAAAAAAACAGCGGTTTCTTCTTTTTTTAGAAGGAGTACAAAAAAAAGCAAAAGTGCTAACAGTAGAAGATGCCTTAGAGAAGTTTTTTCCTACTCATTTTTTAGCTAAACTTCCTCTTTTTATGCGTCAGTTTTTGCTAAAGCTAAAAAGTAGCAAAGCAATGCATCTTGTTTTTCTAGGCCTTCTCAATAGTGGTCGTTTTTTAGTGGTGAGAGCATCTTCTATAGTAGTAGCTGTAATTAACAGTCTATCTGAATTTTCTAGCAAAATTGCGCAATTTTTAGGTTCCATTACCCATCAAGTGACTCGCTTTACTAAAGTTACCAGTAGCTACTTTCCTAGTATCAAACAAAAGTCTAAAGGCGGCCTTTACCATTTTCTTGTATTTGTTTGTATGGGAGTGATTTTAGCTAAGTGGGGATTGGAAGCGGTAGCCGAAATGAACGCAAAATGGCTCTCTAAATTTTCTTTGGCAAAAAAAGCTCAGCTTTCTGCAAAAAAGCAATCTAGCGCTTGAGAGCGATAGTAATTGATTTTTTGTCTGGATAGCTCCTCTTTTTCTTTACTAGTTTGATCATTAAGCTCAATGATTTCGGTAAACTCTTGAAAAAAGACTACGGGCTGGCCGGTAAGGTTGAGCAAAGTGGTCGCCTGGTTTAAGTTGCTAAGTTGCTCGGTAATTACAATCCACTCCGGCGAGCAATGTTGCGTAAAAACATGTGGATAAAAACTTTCGGGTGGGTTTTTCCAAAGTAAATTATCCAAAAACTCGCCCGCTTGTTGATTAGCAACTAAGATGAGTAACCGCTTTTCCTCTTCTAAAGATTGCTGCACTAGTTTAAAAATGAATGCAAGCTTTGCCTGGTTATTTTTTATGTTATAGATCGTTACGCTTACTTTTGACATAGAAACTACTTTGCTTTACTAGTAAAAGGGTTATTTTTTACCCGAAAGCGCCAAGGTAATTTAGCATCTGCGCCTGCATAGTCAATTCCTACGCGCGGGCTGGCAATGATGGAGCTTTTTGTAAATCCAACTTTGTGATCTTCTAGCCAAATTTGCTCGCTGGTGAGTAAGGCGCCATTTAAACTGCGATCAATTCCTAAAGCTATCGACATCACTCCCGGACCGGCCGTCAAACTAGGCTCCAGCTTTTGTTTACCTCTTCTTTTTAACATTGTCTCTAGTCCGGTAAGAGGCTCAATAGCACGTACAAGAATCGCATGCGGAACATTGATTTGATTGGTAATAATATTAAAAAGGGAGTAGATACCATAACAAAGGTAGACATAAGCGCAGCCGCCGGCATGAAACATGATTTCACTACGCTTTGTTCGCCTCATTAAATGGGCGTGAGAGGCTTTATCGTGCGGGGCGCAGTAGGCCTCTGTTTCTACAATCATTCCGCCTGTAATCTGCCCTTGATGGTTAGTAAAAAGAAATTTTCCCAATAGATCGCAGCTTAGCGCTAAGGTATCGCTTGTCTGATAGTAAGAGAGGGGCAGGGGCTCTTTTTTCACTTTTTTCAAACCAGATTTTTCCCTTTAATTTTTTTTTGACCGACCAGTTTTACTGGGAGCAGGTTTTTGTGGACCGCTACTATGGTGAGGAACTTTTTTAGGGATGAACTTTTGTAAATGAGAAGGAGGAACGGGTTTTCTTTCACTGCCCTTCCTTTCATTGGCCATTTTGCTCTTTACTCCTACAGCTTTTACGGGAGGCATAGGCAAATTTTTAGTAGATGACTTTTTAGGCAAAAAAGAAGCTACATTTTTTGCCTCTTCTTTTTTTTCCAATCGCAGCTTTTTCTGCTCTTTTTTTGGGCTGCGTTTTTCTTTTTTCGCTAGGTCAGGCAGTTGTTTTAATTTTTTTTGTTTGGTAGCTACTTTGTCATTCGAGCGCGAGCTTTTCTTGGGTTGGGTGTCGACAATATACCATTTTGTTTCTTGAGTGATAAAATCGATGTTTTGCAAAATCACCGTGATTTGATCTCCTGGCGCAAAAACCTCTCCTTCTCTCGAGCCTTTGAGCCGCATTCTCTCTTCTTCGTAAATGTAGTAGTCTTGTCCGATATCGGCAATGTGAATAAATCCTTCTAAAAGATAGTCTACCACTTCAAAATAGAGCCCAAAGTTTTTTACCTT
>CATLPS010000019.1 GCA_950054535.1 uncultured Chlamydiae bacterium
CGCTCCTATTCTTCGCCTTGCAATGAGTGGATAGATCTTTCGTCTTAATAGCTTGTCCCTGAGTTCTTCACAATCATAACCTTTATCGGCCTCTAAAATTGGAATGATTTGATGCAAATCATAAAGCCTTTGTAGCTTATCAATGTTTAGATCCACTAGTTTTTCAACCTGTTGCCTCTCATCGCCTTTAGCGCTAGTTACTTCAAAGCTTAAAGGGTTACCATCTCCGTCTACTAAGAGGTGGGTAGTTACTCCTTTACCCTTATAGCCATAGTCTATCAGCTCACCACCGCCTTTCCCTCCTGAAAAAAAAGCCATCGACAGCTAGCCTATCCCATTTAATCATCCCGGCAAGATCTGCGGTTTCCTTTAGGGTGAAAAGTAACTTGTCTAAAGTCCCGTTTTCTTGCCATTGACCTAGCCATCGATGAGTGGCAGATCTTGATCCCCAATGGGGGCCCTTCAGGTAAATCACACCAGCGTGAACCTGTAATCAATATCCAAAATAAACTATTACAAATATTTCTCCAGGGAGTGTGATGTTTTCCCTTTCCTCTTTTTAGTGGATCTTTTGGTAAAAGTGGTTCCAATAACCTCCACTGTATATCTGTAAGACCATCAAATCGTCCCGACATTTCCCCTCCAAAATTAGAGAACAATATACAACGAATTAAATTTTTGCAACATTATCGGGATAGGCTCATTTATCTTCATAATTATCTTTTTAGTTTTATTAAAACGTTTTTTTAATTAAAAAATAATTATTTGTTCAGGGCTTTTTAACTATTTTCAATTTAAAAATTATAAGGAGGATTTGAATATGTCATTTAAACTATAATATATTTAATATTAGCATTTTTTAACTAGTTCTTTGAAATTAGCGATAGAGTTTGGATTAGACAGAGAAAAAAAATAATCTAGTTGCCATTTTTGGCTTTTTTTAGCTTGCGCATTTTCTGCTAATTCCCATATGGGATAAACGCGCATCGCTCTTTTACCTGCGCACTTTTCACTGCAAAGAATACCTTTTTCAGATAGTAAACTTTTGGGAAAAATAAATTGACCGAATCTTTGATGGAAGCGGCAGCTAATGATAAGAAGATCAAAAGGGTCCTCTACGTGATAAGGCAAAATGGGCTTCTTCTCTACTTTTTTATAAAAAGTGACAAATTGTCCTATTTTAGTGGGCGTGGTTTTGGCTGTCCGAAATTTACAACGATAAGGGCCTAATTGAAACATAAGCGACAAAACGCTTTGTTTATTATCGTTTTCTATTATTAACTGGCTAAGAGGCAAATCGGCCTCTTTGTAGAGCTGCTGGCAAAAAAGCTCTAAATCTTTTAAAACAACTTCTTTTTCTTTTTGCTTAGTGGAAACTATAGAAAGCGCTATTTTTTGACCATCTACTTTGGTTGCTTTATGCATTGTATATAAAAATTTTAAAAAAATAATCGTCGTTAGTTTTGATAGACGGCTGGTTGCAATTTTTTTTCGGTAAGACTAATCCAAATAAAGCCTACTGTTCCTAAAAAAAGAGCAAAAGGAATGACTGCAATCCCAGCCTCGAGCGCATAAGGGGCATCAAGTCCGCCCATTGCATTGACTGTGCTGCCGATCAGAGCATGAAAAAGATAACCAAAAAGCATGATAATCATATTCGCCATCGCTGTAGTTAAACCAGCTACTTCTTCGCGAACATATGTAGAAGCTTTATAGATAGCTAAAATTTGATAAGAGCAGCAGACGCCGATTAAAATAAAACTAGCGCTTACAATAAAAGACGAAAAAGAGCTAGCAAGTAAAAGAAGAAAAAAAAGCGCCATTGTTATACCCGCTCCAACAATAGTACCAAGATAGCTTTTTGTCTTATCAGCGATAAAATTTAAAATAGGAGAGCCAAAGCACATTCCAATAAAGATCATTGAGGGCATAGTCGCTGCTAAATTTGCGTTAAATCCCTTTGCTTGCTTTAAAAAAAGAGTAGCCCAAACATCGGCAAACCCTTCTAAAGGGCCTACCATTAACCCAGCAAAAAGGCAAATGTAGATCACTTTTTTATTACTTACCACTTCTTTAATGTTAGCCAGTAAAGGTGCTTTGGCAGGCTCTTTTAACCTCGGGATCATCAAATAAGTAGCAAGCGCTAATAAGATACCTACAAGCGCAATAGCTTGAACAACTGCTTGATATCCTAGTAGTTCACGCATATAGCTGACAGGCCCTCCTCCATAGACAGCGCCAATTAGCCCTATTGTAACAGCAATACTAAGCATTTTGGGAAAAAGCTTTTCCTCAAATGACATGCGAATAATTTTAAATACGCCTAAAATAGCAGCGGAAGAGCCAACTCCTATGAGTAGTCTGCCTGCAATGGGATAGGCCCAGTGGCTAGCAAAAATTAAAGGCGTTAATCCAGCTACTGAAAGTAAAATAGCACCGCTCATTACTTTTTTGGGGCCATAGCGGTCAAGCATGATTCCTACTGGCAGGTGCATTAGCGAATAACCGATATAGTAAATCCCAGAAAACTGCCCAAACGTAGCAGCTCCCATATTAAACTGCTCTGTAATATCGCTTAGCATAATATTGGGCATTACACGTAAAATATATTGATAAGCATAAAATAATGAGGCGATAAAGAGTAGGCTCCAAGCAGCTATGCGAGAAGGTGAGGTAGATGGATGCATAAAAACTTACAATATTCCTAGTTAAAATCAATGTTAAAATTAGTGTGGTCTGTTACTAAATAAAAAATTTAACAGAAGCTAAGTTGTTAAAAAATAGCTGGCTATTACTATAAAAATAATTAAATTAGTTTGTTTTAAAATTATAACTTAAAAATAATTGTCTTTTCAAGAAAAAATTAAACTATTATAAAATAAAAATATTTAATTATACGACATTTTTGCAGGAGAGAAGATGGAACTCAAAGAGATGATGAATAAATTATTAGACGCTACCATTTTTTTCTCTTTTGATCGGTCAGGTTATAGGCGCCATTGTCCAGAGCCCCTTCAACTGGTAGATCTTACAGGACAAAGAGGACTTGTTACCGGCGCTAGCAAAGGAATTGGATGGGCTGTAGCTAACAAATTAATTGGGCAGGGCATGCAAACCATACTGATTGCCAGAGAGACTTCTTCCATTAAAAATCTTTTGCCACCAGAAAAAGCTACGCTATCTACCTCTTTTGATCTGGATTTAAGCCTTTTAAAAAAGGTCTATGCATTTGCCCAAGACCAGGTCACGCAGCCTTTGGACGTATTAGTGCATAATGCCGGAAGTATGCCTGATCAGCTTACTTTGACAAGCGAGGGGATAGAGCTCTGTTTTGCTCTGCAGGTACTTGCGCCTTTTATTCTCACGAAAACGTTAGCAGAGCAAGGAAAACTGGCCAAAAACTGCCGCATCATTTTTGTCTCTTCTGGTGGAATGTACTTAAAAAAACTCGACCTTTCTGATTTGACCTACTCGCATACTAAATACAATAAATATAGCTGCTATGCCAACGTTAAACGTGCCCAAGTGATTTTGGCAAAGCAATTTGCATCTCGCTATCCAGATTATTTGTTTAGCGCTATGCATCCAGGGTGGGTCAAGACTGCGGGTGTAGAGCAAGCGATGCCTACTTTTAATAAGTTATTAAATAAAAGACTTCGTCTGCCAGAGCAAGGAGCTGATACCATTTTATGGTTAGCTACTGGTCAAAAATATGAAAATGGCCAATTTTGGTTTGATCGAAAGCATGCCTCTACTACTTTTTTTCATTGCAATCGCTCCTCTTTGGAAGACAAACAAAAACTTTGGCAGCTGTGTGAAAATCAGCTTGAACGATTAAAGTTAGAGTCTCTTTGAAAAAAGAATTTTTCTTATGTAAGAAAAAAAATCTTTTTTATTTTAAGAAAAAAAGTAAAAATTTAAAATTTAATTAGAAAGTTTTTTGGTTACTGCAAAGCTATTTGTCTTATGCGCTGTTTTTTCTGTTGCGTTTATCGAAGGAGTGCTACCCGATCGAGTAGAAAGTTGCCGAAAATTATCATGATTCATTTCGCAAAGAGGCCTTTGGCAGGTAGGGCAACTATTTCCCTCTTTTTTTCTCCAGCGCTTTAAGCAAACGCGATGAAAACGGTGCATGCAATCTAGGTAGGTGGCATTTGATGCTTTGCTACCAGGAAAAGTAGGAGTCATTTGCTCATGGCAAATGGCGCAGCGATGAGTTTTAATAGAAATTGTCATATCTTTAATAAATTTAGAAAAGAAACATCTATTTTAAATAAAGTAGCGGGTAATGTAAACAGAAATAACGCTAACAGTCCCAGTAAGAATTGCACCCCAGCAAAGATCAATCACAGATAAAATTGCCGGCCAGTTTTTTAAAGTCGCTAAATTAGTTAAATCATAAGTTCCGTAGGTCACTAGTCCAAATAAGGCGCCCATCATCCAAAGAGAAGTCCAAGCGCTCTCTTCTCTTAAAGCAGGTAGCACTACAAAAATATTGAGGGCAAAGGCAAAGAGAAAATAGAAAATGAGTCCTGGCAAAAGTCGCATAGAGTCTGCTAGCAGAGGCCCTAATAAAGGAGCGTAAACTTTGGGAACCATGATACCTAACCAAATAGCATCAATTAAAAACATGGAAACTAAAATAGAAAAAAAAGAGAGAAAAGCCATGATTTTACTAAGTCCTTTTTTTACTTAAATACCGTTGAGATACCTATCTACTTGAAAAAATTACGCTAACAGAAAACAAAAAACTTGCCTAGCTTTTAAAAAGGAATTTTTAAGTGCAGCTATCCTCTTTACATCTCTATCAATACTGCTTTTCATTGACTAATGGTAATAGGCGGCATGTCCTACTGGTCTGTTTGCAAGAAAAAAATGGAAAAATGGCTTGGGGAGAAATTGCCCCTTTACCTGGCTGGAGTCAAGAGACGGTGGCGCAAGCTATAGCGCAAATCAAAAAGAAAAAAAAAGCTCTTTTAATGGCAACTTGGACGCAAGTTTCTTGGCTTGATCAACTACGTCACATGAGACTTTTGCCTTCTGTTTCTTTTGGCCTAGAGTCAGCTTTATTTACTCTTCTTTGTCCTATAAAAGATAAAGTGGTTGAGAATAGCGCTTTGTTAATGGGCTCTTCTACAGAAATTTTACAACTAGCCAAAGAGCGGCTGCTACAAGGATTTACCTGCGCCAAGCTTAAGGTAAGTCAGCTTTGTTTTAGCGAAGCAGAAAAACTTATTCATCAACTAAAAAAGCAGTTTTTATTAAGAATTGATGTGAATCAGGCCTGGTCTACTAAAGAATCTTTAAATTTTTTTTCTAAGTTTTCCGCTAACAGTTTTGACTACGTAGAAGAGCCTTTCTCAAAACCAAGCAAGCTGCATCTTTTCCCTTACTCTATCGCCATAGATGAATCTTATCCCCAGCAGTTATCCAGCAAAAAACTGCAATCTTTAACAAACTTAAAAGCATTGATCTATAAACCTACAATTCAAGGTGGAATAAGCCGTTTTTGCCCGCAGCTACTAAAATGGATAAAAAAAGGTGGTTGTCAGTTAGTGATTAGCAGCAGTTTCGAGAGTGAAGTTGGGCTGTTACATTGCGCCGCATTAGCGGCTCGTTTAAACCTTAAGCTTGCTATTGGAGCGGGTACTTACTTTTACCTAAAAGATCCCGTGGGTCTCTTGCGCGAATCTGCTTCTCTTTTTGTTAACCAGGAAATGGTTTTACCAAACAAACTATTACAACAGTTAGTAGAAATTGAAATGTGATGACTTTATTCTATTTTTTTGCTACGTTTAAATTACCACCATCCAAAAAAAGAGGAAAAACCGTGAATAGCCAGGGATTGACTTGCCTTATCAGTCAATATTTTAATGTGATTTTTTGCCAAATTTTATCATTGGTCTCTTTTCGTTCTCCCGCTTCTCTCCATTGTCTCCATCCTATTTGCTAAACTAGCAACTTTTCTTAAGACTTTTAGCTTATAAAAATTAAAAATAACTGTTTCCTATCCAATCCAGTAATAAAAAAAGTTACTCAAGATGGCGGATTCTATCAATGGTATGAGGATTTTATGAATATCTTTTTTTTTATTTTCGTTACAATTGCCTTGCAACTTGTCTGTCTTTTTGCAGCTAAATTCTCTTCAAAAAATCTAGATAGCCAAGAGGATTATTTTTTAGCGGGAAAAAAAATTAAATTTTTTCCATTGGCAATGACCTTTGTTGCTACCCAGATCGGAGGAGGCTTAATTCTTGGGTCGGCAGAAGAGGCCTACCGCGTAGGATGGATCGCTCTACTTTATCCTCTAGGCTGCGTAATAGGGCTAATTTTGTTGGGACTTGGCGTAGGGAAAAGGTTGGCGCAATTTAATGTCTCTACTGTGGCGCAAATTTTTGAGGTAGCCTATCATTCTGTTCTTTTAAAAAAATTAGCTTCTCTTCTCTCTATTACCTCGCTTTTTCTTATTTTAATTTCGCAAGTAATTGCTTCGAATAAATTTATGATAAGCTTAGGCGTAGATAGCCAGCTGCTCTTTTTTGCGTTTTGGGGACTAGTCATTTTTTATACCTCATTTGGCGGATTAAAAGCAGTGGTAGCTACCGACGTGGTGCAAGCATTTTTCTTTATTTTAGTCTTTATTATCTCAATCTCTTATATTTTGCTTACTTCTGACGTTAGTATGAGTCAGGTCTTTGCATTTAAGCCGGTGCAAACAGAGCAAACTCTATCTAACTCGCAGCTTTATGGCTGGCTATTGATGCCGCTACTTTTTATGCTAATCGAACAAGATATGGCGCAGCGCTGTTTTTCGGCTTTAAATGGCCAAATTATTTCCAAAGCTACTTTGGTAGCGGGCGTTATTATTTTATTTGTGGTGGCTTTTCCCATTTACTTAGGAATTTTAGCAAAAGAGATGGGGCTGTCTACTTTGGATAATGCAAGTGTTTTAATGACTGTCATTCAAGTTAGTGCCACGCCGCTGCTTTCTGCTTTAATGGGAGCTGCAATTTTAGTAGCCATTATCTCTACAGCAGATTCGCTACTCAATGCCATTAGTGCAAATTTATCTCAGGACTTTGCGTTAATGAAAAATAGCTCTGTAGCTTTTTCGCAAAAATTAACTTTAGTTGTTGCGCTTTTGGCGCTTTTTAGCTCTTTTTATTTTAGTAATATTTTAGGGCTGCTGTTAATTAGCTATGAACTTTCTGTTAGCTGCCTTTTTGTTCCCATTTTTTTTGCTCTTTTTAAACCAAAAGGTAATCAACTATCAGCCTGGCTGGCAATTATTTTAGGAGGAGCAGGATTTTTTCTCTTTCGTTTCATCCCTTTTCATTTTTCTAGAGAAATTTTAACTCTACTGCTTTCTTTATTAGGGTTTTTAGGTGGGGAACTAATTGATTATCTAAAAATAGAGAAAAAGATAGCCTAAAGAAAGAGTGGCTGCAACTACTCTATAGTTGCAGCTACAGGGGTTAGGCGGCGCTAAAGCTGCTCTTTGGCCCAAGCTTGGCAAATAGCGTGGGTGGTCTCTTCTAGCTTTTGTTGGATTTGATTTTGCTTCGCCTGCCAATCTAAATAGGCAGTGGAAAGCTCGTCTTGGCTGGGCGCCTCACTTAAATTTTTAAAGGCTTGCTTTTGAGCTTTTTCCACCTCTAGTTTTACTTGCGCTTGCTCTAAAGCAAGTTTTCGCAGGCTAGGATGTTTGTAAAAAAACGGTAAGTATTTTTTTTCTACAAATTGGATTGCGGACTTTTCTTTAATCCAATCTCGTTTACCAATTTGGCCATAGGCCATTTGATCAATGGCTGTTAATAGGTTTAGCTTTTTTCTTAGCGCAGTTTCGTAGTAAAGGTAGATTTCGACGCTTTCGTGTTCTAGGCTGCCACTCTTTTTTTGCTGACTATCAATGCAATTGGCAATATAAGCGCGAAGCGCCTCTGTCTTAGCTGCTCTTTGGATAAGGGTCAGTTTTTCTTTCACAGAGCTTGCCTCAGGCAGCTTCTGCATCCTCCAGGCAGTGTAAAGAAGGTTAAAAGACATGGCCGCGCGGTCTTGACAGCTATTATTATCATTTTCTACTTGAAGAAAAAAAGACTCTTTAAATTCAGGCAGCTCTTTTAGGCTTTGCACCATCTCACAGGCAACCTTAGCTAAATGCTGCTGACAGCTTTGGTAGTCCCTAGTTTTTTCTAAGCGAAGCAGCCACTCATTAAGCAGCCCTTTTTCCTCCTGCGAAAAAGAAGAAATAGTTTTAGGATCTGCCTCTAGACCTGCTGTTCTTAACCAAAACTCAAACCTATCTTCAAAGTCGATAGCCCCGCTTGAAGCCCTTGCTCTTTTCCAAACGTTTTGTAAACTCTCCACTTGCACTCGGTCAATGGCAGTGCCTTGAATATCAATATAAGTTAATTGATGAAGCGCGCTAAAACTTAAGGGAAGATTTTGCAGTTCTTGATTATGATCAATGTGTAGTAATTGTAATTGTACAAGGTTTCCAATTTCTGCCGGTAAAGTGGTGAGTTGATTATTGCCAAGATGAAGATCTTTTAGATGAGAGAGCTGCCTAATTTCTGCCGGTAAAGAGCTAAGTTGATTTTCGACAATCCAAAGTTTTTCTAAAAGCGTAAGCTGTCTAATTTCTGTTGGTAAAAAGGTGAGTCGATTTTTGTAAATCAAAAGGTCTTTTATCTGTACTAAGTTTCCAATTTCTTTAGGTAAAGAGCTAAGTTGATTTTCGCCAATCCAAAGTTTTTCTAAAGGCGTGAGTTGTCCAATTTCTGTTGGTAAAGAAGAGAGTTTATTATTACCAATAATAAGTATTTTTAATTTTTCAAACTGCCCAATTTCTGCCGGTAAAGCGGTGAGTTGATTATTGCCAAGATGAACCTCTTCTAGCTCAGTAAGCTGTCCAATTTCTTTAGGTAAAGAGGAGAGTTTGTTATTGCCAAGATCAAGCTTTTTTAGCTGAGTTAGATGAGAAAAAATAGGAGGTAAACTACTTAAATCCAGACCCGCTAAATTTAAGAAGGTGAGTTTTTGTTCATAAGCATCTAAGATACGTTTTTTTGCTTCAATCTTATTTCCTGTTACATTAGGATCCTGTAGCCAGACTTCAAGGTCATTATAAATTACCCCAGAGTAATTTAGATAATTTAAGTGTGATTGATATGTTGCGTTAGTAATTGCAAAAGACATTTTATATACCTTTGTTATTGATTGTTTTTTAAACTATACAATAAAAAACAGATAAAATAAATACGATTAAATAAATATTAATATATTATTTAAACCATAGTTATTTATTTGGAAGAAAAGGTAGCTGCAACTACTTTTTAGTTGCAGCCACAGGGTTTAGGTAGCGCTGATCTGCTCTTTGGCCCAAGCTTGGCAAATAGCGTGGGTGGTCTCTTCTAGTTCTTGTCGGATTTGATTTTGCTCCGTCTGCCAATTTAAATAGGCCTCGGAAAGCTCGTCTTGGCTTGGCGCATCACTTAAATTTTTAAAGGCTTGCTTTTGAGCTTTTTCCACTTTTAGTTTTACTTGCGTTTGTTCTAAAGCTAGCTTGCGCAGGCTGGGGTGGCTATAAAAAAACTTTAAGTAATTTTCCTCTACAAATTGGATTGCGGACTGTTTTTCAATCCAGCTCCGTTTGCCAATTTGGCCATAGGTCATTTGATCAATGGCTGTTAATAGGTTTAGCTTTTTTCTTAGCGCAGTTTCGTAGTAAAGGTAGATTTCGACGCTTTCGTGTTCTAGGCTGCCACTCTTTTTTTGTTGTTTAGCAATGCAATCGGCAAGATAGGCGCGAAGCGCCTCTGCTTTGGCTGCTCTTTGGATCAGCATCAGTTTTTCTTTTGTAGAGCTTGTCTCAGGCAGCGTCTGTAGCCTCCAAGCAGTATAAAGGAGGTTAAAGGACATGGCTGCGCGGTCTTGACAGCTATTATTATCATTTTCTACTTGAAGAAAAAAAGACTCTTTAAATTCAGGTAGCTCTTTTAAGCTATGCACCATCTCACAGACAATCTTGGCTAAACGCTGCTGACAGTTTTGGTAATCTTTAATTTTTTCTAAGCGAAGCAGCCACTCATTAAGCAACCCTTTTTCCTCCTGAGAAAAAGAGGAAATAGTTTCAGGATCTGCCGCTATTGCGGCAGTTTTTAACCAAAATTCAAACCTATTTTCAAAGTTGATAGCCCCTCTTAAAGCCCTTGCTCTTTGCCAAGCGTTTTGTAAGTTCTCCAATTGCACTTGATCAATGGCTGTATCTTCTATATCAATATAAGTTAATTGATGAAGCGCACTAAAAGTTAAAGGAAGATTTTGCAGTCCTTTATTATAATAAACCTCAAATATTTCTAGCTGCACAAGGTTCCCAATTTCTGTTGGCAAAGAGGTGAGTTTATTATTGCTAAGTTTAAGCCTTTGCAAATGAGTAAGCTGTCCGACCTCTACTGGTAAAGAGGTGAGTTGATTAGCGATAAGATCAAGCTGTAGTAGCTGAATCAACTGTCCGATTTCTGTTGGTAAAGAGCTAAGTTTATTACAGTGAAGATCAAGACCTCGTAGCTCAGTAAGCTGCCCAATTTCTACTGGTAAAGAGGTGAGTCGATTAAGACTAAGACTAAGTCTTTGTAGCTGAGTAAGCTGTCCAATTTCTGCTGGTAAAGCGTTGAGTTGATTAGAGCTAAGATTAAGCTCTTGTAAATGAGTAAGCTGCCCAATTTCTGCTGGTAAAAAGGTGAGCTTATTATAGAGAAGATCAAGACCTCGTAACTCAGTAAGCTGACCAATTTCTGCTGGTAAAGCGGTGAGTTTATTATTGCAAAGATCAAGCTTTTGTAATTGAGTTAGATGAGCAAAAATAGGGGGTAAACTACTTAAATGCAGAGGCCTTAGATCTAAAGATGTGAGTTTTTGTTCATAAGCAGCTAAGATACGTTTTTTGGCTTCAGCCTTATTTCCTTTTACACTAGGGTCATGTAGCCAGACTTCAAGATCATGCTGAAGCTCTCCATTATAAGTACCTCTTTCAAAAGAAGAGCGATTAGCCAAACAAAAGATGGCGTGCGCAGCAAGCTGAATAGCAGGAATAAGCAAAAGGTAAGGAGTAATAGTAGCGCTACCTACGATAATAGAGCCGTAGACAATCACTTTCACTGCTTTTTCTAAAAGAGAAATGGCGGGCTTTTCGTCACTAAGATAGAGCGGGATTTTTTTAGCAATGGGATCTTTTCTCCCTGCTACATAGCTATGTTGCCCTATGTCCCATAGCCTGGACCAATTCAACCAATTAAATTTTACTTCTGGTTCATTGACATAGATAGGTCGAAAAAACATTTTATACACCTTTATTATAAAAAAACAAACATTTTAGTAGAGAATAGTTAAAAAGTACATGAAATAAAAGGGTTTAATCGATTTTTAATTTTTTATTAACTTGGTCTTAATAAATAAATGATATTTCAAATGGCCATTATCCTCACAAGTGAGCATCTAAACCGCATCTATTTGCTGGTAATGGAGATTTTTTTTGCAACCTAGCTGTCTTAAGTTTGTCTTTGAAAGATTTATAGATAAAAAATAATATCATCTGACAGCAAAGGTCGCAGACAAGCTATTTATCCGCTATTAATAGGCAAACAAAGCAATAGATTTTAACAAAATGAACTTAAGCCTATGCCAAATCTTATAAAAGCTAGCGTATGTTAGCTTTCCTTGGTTTTGATCGAGGCTTTTGAGGTGCTTATTTGTTTGTTAAAGAAAAAAGCAGCAATATTAAACAGTGTAAGTGCAATAAGTGCAGGATAGATTGCTTCTAAAATAGGGCTAATGAGTTTAGCAATAGCGGCAAAATCAAAAGTAGAGACAAAAAAACCGATAAGCAAAGTAACCAATAAAGAAGATGGATGGTTGATTTTTATATTTTTTCTTAAAAAATCGGCAAAAAGAGAAGTCAAAACAATTGCAGTGGTCATACAGGCTAAAATAATGGCCACGCAGACAATGGGCGCGGCAAAAGAGCCTAAAGCTTCTGTGGCAATTACGCCTAGCCTTTTTTGGGGAGCCACCTCTATAAGAAGGGGAGAGTAGAGCCATCCAAGCAAAACTAAAGCAAAATAGACGATGGCCAAAAGAGCGCCTCCTACTAAAGCAGATTGGCAAAAATGGCTTAGCAGCGTAGGCCTTAGTACTATTTGTTGATCCGTTTGTTCTTTTTTTAACTGAGCAATCACAAAGTGAGAAAAGAAAAAGGCGGCCAGTAGGTCCATTGTTTGGTAACCTTGAAAGAAGCCCATCTTTAATGCGCTCCATTTAGTCCCTTCTACACTAATAGGGAAAGAACCTGCTTTGAACCCAAAAAATGCAATCATTGCAATAGAAAATAGCAAAAAAGGGGTTAAAAAAAGTCCCAGGCGTGAAAGTAGCGAGCTTTTATTGAAAGAAAAAATAAAAATAATCATGCAAAAAAAAAGGCTGGCAACTGGTAAAGAGAGCTTGGGCATTAAGAGTAAAGAAGCACCATGCGCTACAGTCAAACAGCGCGCCAAAACGCCAAAAGGGCCCATTAATGCTAGCGCTAAAAATGAAAAGATAAAAGTGCCTTTTGCTCCAAATAGGCGGAAAAAATTTGGCAGATTGCCATTATAAAGAACCATGGCAAAAACACCTAAAAAAGGTACAATCACGCCGGTTAAAAGGATGCCTAATGCAGCAAATCCATAGTGACCTGCGCTTTGCTCTCCCACTGTAATAGGAAAAACAAGGTTTCCCGATCCAAAAAACATAGAAAACAGAGCAAATCCGGTAGAGAGAATAGCAATGGACCTTTTCATATCTATTTAGTTCCTTTATTGTCTAATAATGAAATTAAATGAATATCAAGTATACAAACTTAATAGCTACATTGCAACTTATAATGAGTAAAATAAGAGGTGCTTTCAATAGAACTTTAATAAACTATTATCCTACAATTTAAATCCCAACTAAAATTTTTTAGCTAAATAAAGAAGCGAGATAGGTCTTGCCTAAGAAAAAAAGAGCGCCATAGGTAAAAAAACAGAGAATGGAGACAAAATAGCTAAGTAAAATAGCGCCTCCATCTTCTTCAATCAGTCCAATTGCAATTAAAAAAATAGGCACAGCTGCGACCATATTGGAAAAAGGAATGGGGAGGGGAATAGCTAAAATAAGTGAATCTATTGCTACGAGTATCCCATTAAAGCAGGAAAAAAAAGCAGAGTTCACCAATAGAGGCAGACGAGGACAAATAAGAGTTGCTAGTTTTTCGTTAGCCCAAATCACTTTTTTGGCAAAAGAGCGGACATGTACAGCGGAAACTTCTTTTTTTAATATCCACTTTGGCCACCAGACTTTGTGAGAAAAGGCCATACGAATCCCCACTAATGCCATGATCAATCCAAAAGGAGTGGAAGAGCCGGGAATTTGCATGGGAAAACAAAAAGGAATACTAAAAATAATGAGCAAAGTGGCATAGCCTTTATTGGCAAGTAACTTAAAAATTTTTTCTAGTGCTACTTTTTTTTGTCCCTTTACCATTTCAATCAGCTGGTTCATAGAAGCAACCACTGGTCTCTCTTTTTTTTTCATGCGCCACTATATCCCATTTATTTCTACTTTTTCTACTGATGGTAATTGATTAAAATAGTCGACAAGGCGAAAAATATCGGCTGGGTTAGTCATTTGAAAAGAAAGAAGAGTTACCTGGTTAGCGGCTTCTGACTTAAGCTCAATTTTCCTTAAAAAACAGTTTGTCTGACTTTTTGTTGCTATTTTTTCTAAAAAGACAAATGTCAGCGGTTCTTTGCTCCAAATTTTGATTCGCTGTAGCTTAGAGTGGTGAAAAAACTTTGTTTTAAGAGGCTTTACTCCAGCTAAAATAAGCAGGATCAGTAAAGTAGTAGCAATAGCAGCAAGATAAAGCCCTCCCCCTACTGCTAGACCGACAGCCGAAACTGCCCAAAGGCTAGCCGCAGTGGTCAATCCTCTTATTTTGTTATTTAGAAAGAGGATGGTACCGGCACCTAAAAAGCCAATTCCGCTCACTACTTGCGCTGCCACTCTCGCAGGATCTAATACAATAAACTGCGGCTTTAAAACCTCAGAAAAACCATGTTGCGAAACAATCATCAAAAGAGTAGAGCCTACGCAGACAAGCAGGTGGGTTCTAAGACCGGCAAACCAATTTTTTCTCTCCCTTTCCCATCCAATAAAACCGCCTAGTGCTGCGGCTAAAAAGAGACGAAAAAAAATTTCCAAATGAAAGGAGAGGTCAAAAGTGCTCATCTTTGTTAGCCTTGAAAGTGAAAAGCTAGTTATAAAGAAAAAAGCGCTTTTATTTAAGTCTTTATTTGGCTTTTTCTTTTAAAAGTTCGTCGCTACGTCGATAGGCAAATAAGAGCAGCGCCCACATATGCGGAGCGACTAAAAGCGCTAGCGCAATGTCAATCACGGACCAAACTACAGAGACATCGGAGATAGCGCCTATAAAAATAATGATAGCCATTGCAATATAATAGTAATTAACTCTTTCTCTTTTAAAAAGATATTGAAAACATTGACTGCCATTAAAGCTATTGCCCAACGTTGTACCAAAAGCAAAAAGAAAAGTGCTTATAGCTACTACTGCTACACCTAGATAAGGAAATTGACGATGAAAAGAGGTAGCAATCATATTGATTCCTAAAGGAATCGTAGGATCTTGCCAAGTTTTTGTTACTAATACGACTAGGCCAGAGAGAAGAGCAACAATACCTGCTGTATAAGTGGAGACCATCGCAAGCATTCCTTGAGCAATTGCATCATTTGTCTCTGCCATCGAGTGAGGAATAGTTTGGGTGCCCACCCCTGCTTCGGTAGCCTGCGTTCCTTTAAACATTCCCCAGCGCATTGCACTTACTACACCGCCTACAACGACTCCACTGGTAATTGCTTGAGGTGTAAGAAAGGAAGAAAAAACTAGTTTAAGAGCAGGGAGTAAATGGTCAACATGGGTAGTTAAGATCCAGATCGTTGCACCTAAGTAGAGGCTGAACATAATAGGAATGAGTTTAGAAGAGAGTGCGCTTACGCGTTTGATCCCACCAATCAAAGTGATCAATACAAGCGTAGAGATAATAGCTCCGGAAGCAAAGGTGGGAATGCGGTAGCCGCCCAAAAGAGGCGAGTCTAAAATTGCTGCTAGTTGATTTGCTTGAGCGCTCGACCAGCCAGTCATTACCACGCAGCCAAAAAAAGCATACCATTTGGCGGCAAAAGGAGAAAGAAGCGCATGCAGATAAGGCATGGGGCCGCCGCTAATTTCGCCATTACTAGCTATTTTTCGGTAGCGAATGCAAAGCCCAACTTCGGTGTAAGTGACAGCACTGCCTAAAAAGGAAGTAAAAATAAAGCCAATAAGCGCTCCTGGTCCGCCCCAATAGATGGCAATGATGGGGCCTACAATTGTGCCGATGCCTAAAGTGGTGGACATGGCGGTAAAAAGCGCTTTGTAAGGTAGAATGGTATGATTTTTTTCAATAGAGGGACGACTTAAGGAAAGGGATACCATTTTGATCAACTTAGGCATAAAACGCACTTGGACAAAACGCATTTTATAAGAAATGTAAAGGCTTCCTATTAAAATATAGAGACACATGACAAATAAAATTGCGCTAGCTAACTGATCGAGAGTCAACATGAAAATTCTTTAGTAGATGGTTTGGAAAAAATAAAATGCCTATAAGTTTATTTTTGGCTAAAAAGGATCGCTCTTTTCATTATAAAGAAAAATTTTCTTTTTTCAGTGGTAAAAGTAGCTCACTACTTCGATGATAGGCAAAACAAATAAGCGCTGCCATATGAGGGATTACCAATAAAAGAAGCGCTATATCTACAAATGACCATACTAGTTCTACTTCAGAAATTGTTCCCCAAAAGATCATCGCCGCCATCGCCAGATAGTAAAAGTGAAGTGATTTTGAGCTGGCAATGTACTGAAAGCACTGGCTGCCATTAAAACTATTACCAAGAATGGTACCAAAGGCAAAAAGAGCTGTACTTACTACAATAATGCCTACGCCTAAATAAGAAAAATGAAGCTGAAAAGAGGCAGCCATCATACTAATTCCAAGTGGCAGTTCAGAGCTTTGCCAAGTATCTGTTAATAACACTACTAATCCTGAGATAAAGGCGACTAAACCTGCCGTATAAGTAGAGACCATGGCAAGCATTCCTTGAGCAATAGGGTCATCTGTCTGCGCCATGGAGTGGGGAATTGTTTGTGTTCCCACGCCCGCTTCTGTCACTTGCACCCCTTTGAAAATACCCCAGCGCATCGCGTTAGTCACTCCTCCTATAGCAGCTCCGCTGACTAATGAGTAAGGAGTAAACATGGATTGGATAATCAAGCTTAATACGGCTGGAAGTTGCGCTAAATGTGCCAAGATAATTAGCGAGCTCGCTCCTACGTATAAAGTAAACATCATTGGGACGAGTTTGGAAGAGAAAGAGCTCACGCGTTTAATGCCGCCTAGTAGAGTAAATAAAATGACCGCCGTTAAAATAGTTCCTGAGACAAAAGAAGAGAGACGGTAGTTTCCTAATAAAGGAGAGTCTAAAATTGCTCCTAACTGATTTGCTTGGGCACTAGACCAAGCGGTCATTACTATACAGCCAAAAAACGCATACCATTTCGCAATGAAAGGAGAAAAAATTTGTTTTAAGTACTGCATTGGGCCGCCCTCGATTTCTCCGTTGAGCTTTTGCCCTCGGTACTTTACGCATAGACCAACTTCGGTATAGGTAACGGCGCTACCAAAAAAGGCGGTGAGTAAAAATCCCACTAAAGCGCCAGGGCCGCCCCAACGAATAGCTACGATAGGGCCAACAATCGAGCCAATTCCTAGCGTCGTCGACATGGCTGTAAAGAGCGCTTTATAAGGAAGGATAGTATGAGAAGAGCTAACGCTACTATTTTTTTTAAAAGAGCGCTGAATGAGCTTAAGAAGGTAAGGAAAAAAACGTAGTTGTACAAATTTCATTTTAAACGAAATATACAGGCTGCTTATTAAAATTAATAAGCACATGATAAACATCACATAGTCCACTAGCAGGCCAAATTTAGGCATATTCTCTCAAATTTTTTGTCAATTTTTAGGTGCAAAAGGCAGGTAAATCTAAAGGCAAAGTCCGCTATTATTAGTTGCTTTTAGAAAAAAGAGCAAACTTGGGTTTTTAATAAACAATAAACGATTTTATCATAGCAGCAAAAATTGATGCAATCAAACAACGGAAAATAGATGAAGTAAAGCAATTCATTAAAAAATAGATTTATTTTGCATAGAAAATTTATTCTAATAACGCCGCTTCTAGCCAGCTCCATGTCTCTTGCTGAATTTGCCGATAAATAGAAGGCTTATGCGGCCCATGCCCCATTTCATCGATCAAAATAAGTTTGACTCGTTTTTTTTGTCGCTTTAGCTCTTGTTGGAGTTTTTTTGACTGTATAGGCAAAACTCGCAAGTCATCTGTGCCGTGAAGAAGTAGACAGGGGGTCTTTATTTTAACAGATTGACAAAGAGGGGAGCGTTGTTGATAAAGCAGCTCATTTTTTTGCCAACCATCTAGGTAACTTGGTACAAATCGTTTTAGGTCTGTGGAACTGGCAAAGCTTTTAATATGATAAAACCCTGCTCCCAGCACCGCTGCTTTAAAGCGATCGGTTTGGCAGATTAAACAAGCGGCTAAGTAGGCGCCATAGCTCCATCCCATTACGGCTAGCTTGGTAGGATCGACTAACTTTTTTTTAATCAAAGCGTCTATCCCTGTTAAAAGATCAAGGCACTCTTTTCCGCCCCAATCATTTACGTTTAAGGTACGAAAAACTTTTCCATAGCCAGAGGAGCCTCTAGGGTTGGGTCTTAAGGTAAAACAACCCTTTTGAGATAGCTTCTGCAAGCAGTAAAAAGAAGAAGTGCCAATAAAGCTTTGGTCAAATAGAGTCATGGGGCCGCCATGAATCATTAAAACTAAAGGGTATGTAGAGCCTTTTTGATAGCATTGAGGATAAGTTAGGATTCCTTGTATTTTAACTCCATCTGCACTTTTCCAGTTCACAAGCGTTGTTTTACTTTTTTTGCGGGGCAGTAAATGGCGATGAAGAGCCGTGAACTGTTTTGCTTTTAGTTTCGATAAAGAGGTAAAATATGCTTCTACGGGCCGGTTAGAACTTTGAAAAGTAAAACCGATCCACTCTTTATTGTTACTTAAAGAAGGGGATTGCATAGCTCCTTGGCGCAGAAAAAAAGAGCGTGGCAAGCCCTCTTTGGCAATAGGCATGAAAACAAAGTGGCCGTGGGTTTTATAGGGTTCGAAAACAATTAGATGAGAAGAATCTTTTGTCCATCCAAGCAGCATTGGGCTAAAAAGATCTGCTCCTTCATTAAATGTAGCTGGCAGAACTCGAAATTGGCTAGTGTCAGTAGAGATGAAAGCAATGCGCCGGTTAAAAGCGTAACTTGGGGGGGTACTTAATAAAAAAGCAATCCATTTTCCATCAGGCGAATAAAAGGGTGAAGACTGATGAAGAGCTTTTTTTGGCAGAAGAGAAATTTTTAAACTTTCTACTTCTACAATTGCTAAACTGCTCTTTACATATAAGTCATCTAAGCTAGCAGAAGGAGAATATGCAAAAACAATTTTTTTTCCATCTGGCGCCCAAGAAAACTCTTCTCTAGGGGAGTGAAAGTCGCTTAAAGCTCTTACGCAATAGTTAGAGGTGATAGCGCGCGGAAAACTATTTTCTTTCACAGAAATAGTCCATAAAGAATCAATGGGCAAAAAAGGGTGGCGCATCACAAAAGCGATCGTTTGACCATCAGGCGACCAGCTAAAAGTTTGCACGTCGCGGCTAGCTTGAAAAAGAGGCCTCACTTTTTCTCCTTTAGCGCTAGATAAATAGAGGTGATAAACCCCTTCTTTTAGAGCAATAAAAGCAATTGCTTCTCCATTTGGCGACCAGCGAGGATGTTGACACTCTTTTAAAGAGGAAAAAAGAGGCTTGGCTATTTTACTTTGCAGATCCACAGAGAAAATTTGGCAAAAATATTGATCGTGTAGCTCATCTGGCTGCTGAGTCACGATTAAAGCAGGACGATCGTTAGAAAAAAATTGTACATCGCTAATAGTTTGCCAAGCCCCTAAGCCTCTTGATAAAGGGAGACTTAACAAAAAAAAGAGCAAAATAGAAGAAAAAAGAGAAACCTTCATGCAAGGCTCAAGGTATTGCCTATTTTCGTTTGAACTGTTATATATAAAAAATATCATTACTACTTTTGTTTAAATTAATTCACCATATTGCGGAAGAAGAAAAAGCCTTATGAAAATTCATCCACTTGCAGGTAAAGCCGCTCCTGGCTTTCTTCTTGCAAATATCCCCAAACTGATTACGGCCTATTATGCCAATACTCCAAATAGCTTAGACCCACTGCAAAAAGTTTCCTTTGGAACCTCAGGTCATCGAGGATCTCCTTTGCAAAATAGATTTAATGAGCAGCATATCCTGGCAATTACGCAGGCAATTTGCCTTTATCGAGAGCAACAAAAAATTACTGGCCCTCTTTTTTTAGGGATCGATACGCATGCTCTTTCAGAGCCAGCAAAAGCAAGTGCCTTAGAGGTGTTAGCGGCGAACAACGTGACAGTGTTACTCGATAGTAAAGGCGACTACACTCCAACTCCTGTGATTTCTCATGCGATTTTACATTATAATAAAGGACGCAAAGAGCATTTAGCCGATGGTATTGTCATTACTCCTTCGCATAATCCTCCGGCAGAAGGAGGTTTTAAGTATAACCCGCCCAATGGTGGGCCAGCTGATCAAGAGATTACGCGCTTTATAGAAACGCAGGCAAACTCTTTTTTGCAAAATCAGTTAAAAGGAGTGAAGCGTTGCTCTTTAGAAAAAGCGCTAAGCGCTGCAACTACGCAAAAATTTGACTTTGCCAGCCAATATATCGATGACCTTATCAATGTAGTGGACCTTGAGCTAATTCGTCACAGTCAAATTCGCTTAGCAGTCGACCCGATGGGGGGAGCAGGCGTGCACTACTGGCAGCAAATAGCGGAAAGGTATGGTCTTCATCTACATATTTTAAATAAAACCGTCGATCCCACTTTTCGTTTTATGACAGTAGACTGGGATGGCCAAATTCGAATGGACCCTTCCTCTTCTTATGCAATGCAATCTTTGATCTCGGTAAAAGATCAATTCGACCTTTGTTTTGCAGCAGATACCGACCATGATCGACATGGAATTGTGACTCCTTCCTGCGGCCTGCTTGCCGCAAACCACTACCTCTCGGCTGCCATCTATTATTTAATAGAGCATCGTCCTTTGTGGAGTAAAAATAGTGGAATTGGCAAAACCTTAGTAAGTACGCAGCTCATTGACCGGATTGCTAGCAACTTTAGGCGACCTCTTTATGAAGTCCCGGTAGGCTTTAAATGGTTTGTAGAAGGGCTACTTAGTAAAGAACTTTTTTTTGGCGGCGAAGAGAGCGCTGGCGCTTCTTTTTCTCGTTTGGATGGCTCTGTTTGGACTACTGATAAAGATGGGATCACTGCCGCTCTTTTAGCAGCAGAAATGACTGTGAAAAAAGGCAAAGACCCAGGTTTGCTTTATCAAGAGATTACGCAAAAGTTAGGTTTTCCTTATTCAGGACGGATAGAAGCAGTAGCTAACCTTCAGCAAAAAGCGCAGCTGCAAAAAATTTCTGCTAGTACGCTTTCTATAAAAGAGCTTGCTGGGGAAGCAGTCCAATCTATCTTAACGAAGGCGCCTGGAAATCAAGCCCCTATTGGAGGGGTAAAAATCACCACTGAAAATGGCTGGTTTGCCGCCAGGCCCTCTGGCACAGAAGAGATTTATAAAATCTATGCGGAGAGTTTTAAAAGCCAGCAACACCTAGAGCAAATTCAACAGCAAGCGCAGTCCATTGTCGATGCAGCAATTGCTTAAAATGAAGCCCTTTTTACCTATTTTGCAGATTGGTTAAAAGGATTTTAAAGCTAAAGAGAGGTTCACTTTTTTATGCAAAAAGAAAAGATTGCTTTCAATCATCAGTTTCTTACCCTTCCTACAGAGCTCGATGGTATCTCGGAGCTGATTGAACTTGCACTGGATTTGCGCTGGTCTTGGAATAGACGTACAGATAGACTTTGGAAGTGGCTGGACGCCGAGCTGTGGGAAACAATGAAAAACCCATGGAACATTTTAAAAACAGTCTCTCACGCAAAGCTAAAACAACTTTTAGCAGATCCGGAGTTCTTAGCACTGGTAAAGAATTTAGCGCAGGCGAATCGCGAAGATGACCAGCAGTTAGGGTGGTTTGATAAAAACTATGCCAACTCTTCTTTAAAAACAGTGGCCTATTTTAGCATGGAATATATGTTAACCGAAGCGCTGCCCATCTATTCTGGCGGCCTTGGTAATGTAGCTGGCGATCAGTTAAAAGCCGCCAGCGATCTCAATGTTCCCATCATTGGAATAGGGCTTCTTTATCAACAAGGCTATTTTAGACAGTTCATTGATAAACAAGGCGCTCAACAAGCTCTCTATCCTTATAATGATCCAGGGCAGCTTCCCATTACCCCTTTAAGAAGGGCCAATGGAGAGTGGCTAAGATTAAAATTAGATTTTCCAGGTTGGTCACTTTGGATTCGGGCTTGGCAGGTAGAGGTAGGGCGTACTACTTTACTACTATTAGATAGTAATGACTCTGTTAACCCTCCTTTTCATCGAGGAATCACAAGTGAGCTTTATGGAGGGGGGCCAGAGCTGAGGCTTAAACAGGAGCTTTTACTAGGAATTGGAGGCTGGAAGCTTTTGCAAGAACTAGCTATTGAGCCAGAGGTTTGCCATCTCAACGAAGGACATGCCGCTTTTGCTATTTTAGAGCGAGCAAAAAGCCTGATGATAAAAGAACAAATTCCTTTTGAAACAGCGCTGGCAATTACTAGAGAAGGAAACTTATTTACTACTCATACTGCAGTTCCAGCGGGGTTTGATCGCTTTTCTCCCGATTTAATGGAGCGCTACCTTGCCCGCTATGCCAACCAACAGCTGCAGATTAGTTTTAAAGAGTTGATGGCGCTGGGCCGCTGCAATGCAAGATG